>JBEVFK010000174.1:0-15083 GCA_040512325.1 Mycobacterium sp.
AGCCGGCGGCGTATTCGGCGATGATCGCCAATCGTTGGGCTTCGCTGGCGGCGGCAAGTTTGGCCCAGTCCACGGCGGCATCAACGAGTCGGGCAGCGTCGGTGCTGCCCTTCAACGTGTCGATTCCCGCCGGGAACTGTTCGAACATGTGTGCGAGTCTATCGGGCGCCACCGACACAGTAAGTCGCAAAAGCCCAGCCTGTGGACCAAAGCCGAACTGTGGACAACCCGCGATGGCGCGGCATCATTGCCTCATTGAAGGTGCGCGCGTGTGGGGCGCCTACCCCGATCAATCCGACAGATCCGCCCGGGTGGCCTGAGCGGCAAATCCCACCGACCGCCCGCGTGGACAGGCTGCCGCATCGCACCGCCCGCTCGAGGCAGTGCGGGCCGGTCAACCCTTCGAGCATGGCGCTGATGAAGCCGGCGTCGCGCACGCTCGAGGAGGCCACCCAGATGCGGTGCCAACCGCGACTGCAGGAAGTACGACGCACTGTGCACAGGTCGTACCCGAATCAACAGATCGTCGTCGACGACGAAGGGTCCGGTAGTGCCGATGGTTCCGGAGAAGCTCAAGATCGACCTGCCCGCGGCCCGACAGCACCACCGTGACTCCCGTCGCGACAGCGGATGGTGATCACCCAGCGGGTGTCCACGCCGGCGGCAGAGCCATCAAGCGCGAGATGGGCGGATTCGACGAGCTTTCGACCTGACCGAACTGCGGCACCACATCGCCGGTGAGTAACAGGGCGCCGGTTGGCCTCGCCGATTGACGATTTGCCGCTGTCGCTGCCCGCGATGTCGACGCTGGCCGCGCTGACCTCCCGCAAGAGTTTCCTGTGGCTGCTGATCGTGGTGACCTCGCTAGATCAGATGCTGAATCCCTTGGGAATCAGCTACTTCCAGGGCGCACACCGAGTCGACTGGCCGCTGCTGATGACGGCGAATGTGATGAGTCTGCTGCCGATGCTGCTGGTGTTCATCGGCGCGCGGCGGTACTTCGTGCAGTCCGTCGCCAGTACCGGACTGGACGTCCAGCTGATTGCCCAACTGCACGAAGCGGTTCCGGTTCCGCTGATGCTGCATGACTCATCCGGCGTCGCCGATGACCAGCTTCGTAGAGCCGTGGCCGCGGGCATGACCAAGATCAACATCGGCACCATGCGCTTGTCGCCGATGCCGCGGTGACCGATCCGCGCCGCTACCTCGCCCCGGCCGGGGCGGCCGTGGCAAATGCGGTGAGCAACACCATGATCGGCATCAGCAGGGTCCCGGCAAGCAATAGCTGAATGTCAGGTGTGCGCTGCGTCGAACCGTTCGCGGGCGGCGACGATGTCGGTCTGGTGCCGTTCGGTCCACTGCACCAGGGACTGGACGGTCTGGTGCAGCGTGCGTCCGAGTTCGGTCAGTTCGTAGTCCACTCGGGGCGGAACGACCGGATGGACGGTGCGCAGCACCAGGCCGTCGCGTTCGAGTTGCCGCAGTGTGACGGTGAGCATCCGCTGACTGACCCCGTCGATCATGCGTTTGAGTTCGGTGAATCGCATGGAGCCGTCATCGAGCAGGGCGATGATCAGCAACGACCACTTGTCGGCGATCCGATCGAGGATCTGCCGCACCTCACAATCCTCGCGTCGATCCCACTGGAATGCGTCTGGGCAGCAGTCGGTTACCTCGGGGATACCGGCTGACTTCAAAGTGCCTTCTTCCGCCATCCCGCCATGGTGCCTGATGATGTGGTCAGTTACCAATAGGAACCGAAGGTGGTCAGATGGACGCAGTGCAAGCACGCCCCGTGAGCGCGCCGTCGCGCACACGTGCGGCGTTGCTCCTGATCGCGCTCTGTGGAGCGGCGTTCCTGGAGGGCATCGACGTTGCGATGTTCAATGTCGCGCTGCCGGTGATCCGGGAGGCGCTGGCGCTGCCGACCGTCGAACTGCAATGGATCATCAGCGGTTACGTCATCGGGTACGGCGGCTTCATGCTGCTCGGCGGCCACACCGCCGACGTGTTCGGGCGCCGGCGGGTCTTCCTGATTGCGCTGGTGGTGTTCATCGGTGTCTCCGCGCTTGGCGGTATCGCCCCGAGTGGAACGCTGATCATCGCGGTCCGGGTGGTTACCGGGATCGCGGCGGCCTTCCTGATGCCTGCGGGGCTGGCGATCATCACCAGCAGCTTCCCCGAGGGTCCGCTGCGGGATCGGGCGGTCCTGATCTATGCCGGGATCGGCGCGGCCGGGTTCTCCCTGGGGCTCGTCGCCGGCGGCGTCCTGACGACGTTCGGCTGGCGCTGGGTCTTCTTCGCCCCCGTTGTGCTGGCCCTCGCGGTGCTCGCCCTGGCGCTGCCGCTCATTCCGCACGATGCCCCGACGGCCGGGCCGCGACGGTCCATCGATCTGCTGGGCGCGATGCTGGTGACCGGCGCTGTGGTTCTGACGGTCACCGCTATCGAAAGTGCAGCACACGGACCCACCGTCGGCTCCGTCGCACTCGGCGCCAACGCGGTGGTGCTGTTCGTGCTCTTCGCATTCCGGCAGCGAGCCGCCGCCGACCCGCTGGTTCCGCTCGGCCTGCTGCGCGACGGCAGGCTGCTCAACGCCTACCTCGGCGCGGGGTGCCTCGCGGCCGGCTTCCTGGGATTCCAGTTCATCGTCGTGCTCTACCTGCAGGAGCTGCGCGGATGGTCTGCACTGCAAACGGCAATGGCGTTGTTGGTGGTCGCCATTGACGCGATCCTCGCGCCGACGGTGACGCCGATCCTGGTGCGCCGCTTCGGGTTGTGGCGCGTGATCGCGGCGGGCATGGCGTTCTTGACGCTCGCATTCGCGTTGTTCATCGGTGTGCAGTACCAGTGGACCTACCTGAACATGCTGCCGAGCTTCCTGGCTCTGGGCATCGCCTTCACCCTGGCCTACGGCCCGCTGACCATCGCCGCCACCGACGGTGTCGACGAAGCGGTGCAAGGATTGACCAGCGGGCTGTTGTACACGATGTTCCAGTTCGGCGCCGCCATCGGACTCGCCATCACCACAGCCGTGCAGGTGGCGGCCATGGCGGCCGGCGCCGGACAGCTCGACTCCTACCGGACCGCGCTGCTGGTGCCCCTTGCCATTGGGTTGATCGGTATCGCCGTGACACTGCCGCGGGCGCTCAGGTCGCGGCGAGACAGTTGCGGGTTGAACCCACCACGGCCTGGGTAGAGGGACCGTTGTGGACGTCGCCGCTACCGTTGCCCTGGCCGGCCGTCGTGCTGTGTCGATCTACCGGAGCACCGGTGCCGACGTCCCCTTCGGCGATCCGCTGCCGTCGCACGGCACCGAGATGGAGGGATGGTTCTGGCGCCTGTCGGATCCGGCCACCGGGCGGGTGGTCGTCGCACTCTGCAGCGCCAACCGTCACCCCGGCGGTGACTGGTCCACCGCCGCCATCGCCCTGCACCCCGGTGGTGTGGTCCGATCCGCCGCCATCGATTCCGTGCACGCCGACCGATCGCGGTTCTCCGTCCAGGGCCAGTCGGACGGCAATGTGGTCAACGCCCACCGGGACCGGCTCGAGATGTCCATCGGGGACACTGCCGTCGACCTGACATTCGGCGATGAGTACCGATGGCCCAAGGCCTTCGGAGGCGGCGGAGTGTTCTCGTCGGTGCCGTTCCTCAACCAGTACTGGCATCCCTACCGGCTCGGCGGTACCGCTTCGGGCACGGTGACCTCAGGTGAGCAGCGCTGGACGTTCACCGATGCAACCCTGTACTGCGAACGGAACTGGGGAGCAGGCTTTCCGCAGCGCTGGTGGTGGGGGCAGGCCCATGATTTCGGAGACGCCGACGTCTGCGTGGCGTTCTCCGGTGGTCTGCTCGAGCTCGGTCCGCTGCATCGCGAGGTGACGGGTGTGGTTGTGCGACTGGAGGATCGGGTGCTGCGCATCACGCCGCCTGCCCCGGTGTCGTACACCGCCGGTGTGGACAGCTGGCGGATCTCGGCGCGCACCGCCCGATACCGGGTGGACCTGGACGGGCGCGGCACCGGTGAGGGACCCCACGTGCTCCCGGTCCCTTTACCTGCGGAGCGTCGCAACGTCGACACCGACTTCGAGTACCTGGCCGGCAGTCTGCGCTGTACGATCCGCGAATGGGGCCGCGTCATCTTCGACGGCACCTCGGAACTGGCAGGCCTGGAGATCGGCGATCGTCCTGTTTGATCGCTTGTGGCCCAGTGCGTTCCGTCGTCCAGCTACTGTGACGATCAAAGGCTTCGACGCCGCCTCCGGCCGGTGGCTGGCGCAGCGCCTCACCGACGCCGACGAACGCCGGGACCAGTTGACGGTGGCGACGTACAACATCTGGTTCAACGAGCAGCACGCCGAACGGCGTTATCAGGCGATTGCGGATCTGCTCTCGCAGGACCCGCCCGACATCATGGCTTTTCAGGAAGTGAACGACACCGCCCTCTCGGTACTTCTGGCCCAGCGGTGGATCCGCCGACAGTATGTCAGTGCCGCCATGACCGGCCCCGGCGTCGGCAACTACGGCATGCTGATGCTGTCGCGCGTTCCGATCCGCCGGGTCACCTACACCAAGCTGCCGACGCGGCTATCCCGTGGCTATCTCACCGCGCAGCTCACGGTCAACGGCGACCCACTGTCCATCCTCTCGACCCATCTCGAAAGCAGCAAGGCCGCAGTGCATCTGCGTGCCCGCCAGCTCGGCCGGATGTTCGACTCGCAACGAGACTCCGACAACGTGCTCATCATGGGGGACTTCAACATGCGCGACTCGGAGAACAGCCGAATCGACACGAACTACCGTGATGTCTGGCCGCTACTGCGGCCCGACGACCCGGGCTTCACCGAGGACACCTCGATCAATCACATGCGCTACGACATGAAGGACAAACACCGCCACGTCCGTTTCGATCGGGTACTGGTCAAGGGTGCCGCGTGGGTGCCGGAGTCGATCGAACTTCTTGGCCGGGAACCGATTTCGCGCAAGCTGCCACGGATCTTCCCCTCTGATCATTTCGGTGTGCAGTGCACGTTGCGCCGTGCCCGCTGAGTAGTCCTCAGGGCCAGCGGCCGTCACTCTTGGCGGAGTCGATCTCGCGCTGTCCGGCCGGCCGCATCCGACCCTCTGCGACAAGCCGTTGTACGCGTTCCACATTGGATGCCGACCATGGGCTTCCCGACCGCCGCGGCGAGAATCGCTGAATCCGCGAGTAAACATCGAGGCGGCGCGCCATGCTGTCGATCCAGCCGAAGCACAGTGCCACCTCGACTGCCTCGGCGTACGGAATACCGGACTCCGGGGCATCCTTCTTGAACAGGCGCAGCCAGATCTCCGGCGCGGACCGGTGATTGGTCTCCAGCCACTGCTCCCACTCGTGCAGGGTACGAACGTCGAGGACCTGCCGCTCGTGATCGGCCATGGCCCGCAGTTTAGCGCCTTGCGGCTGGCCTGACCTGCAGTTTGGGTGCTAGCCCCCATTGGCTCGGCGGCGATCTTGGGGTGAACTCATTGGTGCGTCCCCAGAAGCGATGTCGAGGAGATACCCATGGCGGAACCGATCCGAGTCGGTCATATCGACCTGAGTTTTCACGACGCGACAGCGTGGGAGGTGGAGCGGATACTCGCCGAATACGGCCACGCAGTGGAGCGGTCCGCAGCGCCACACGAGGAGATGTACCGGCGTCTGCGCCGCGGTGACATCGACGTTCTGGTCTCGGCGTGGCTGCCCGGCAGCCACGGCGGCTACCTGGCTCCCTTCGCGCACGAGGTCAGCACGATCTCCGTGCTCTACGAGCCGTACTGCATCTGGGGGGTGCCCGACTACGTTCCGGAATCTGAGGTCGCCTCGGTGGGGGATCTGCTGAAACCCTCGGCGCTGCAACGGATGGAACGACTGATCCAGGGAATCAATCCCGGCGCGGGCATCAGCCGGTTCTCGGCGGCCGTCGTGGAACAGTACGGGCTGGCCGACTACGGATACGAATTCCGCACCGGTACCGAAGAACAATGTTTCGGCCGCTTCGTTCAGGCGGTATCGGCGAAACAGTGGATTGTGGTCCCGCTGTGGCATCCGCACTGGCTGCATCACCGCTACCGCATCCGCGAACTCAGGGAGCCCAACGGCCTGCTCGGCGGTAAGGATCGCGCGACGCTGATCGTTCGCAAAGACGCCGAATCACGAATCGGTGGAGCAGCTCTGGGTGAGCTCCGCGAACTTCACCTGGGCAATGCGAAGGTCAGTGAACTCGACGACCGACTGCAGCGGGCGGCGCTGTCCGGGTCAGCTCGCGGACGGTAGCGGAATCTTGACGGTGAGCGTCGTCCCGCCACCGACCGGACTGGTCACCGTGAGTTCCCCGGACAGGGCGTTGACGCGGTCGGTGAGACCGATCAGACCGGAACCCCCGCCGGCCTGCGCGCCGCCGATACCGTCGTCGATGATCGTGAGGCTCAGGTGGCCGTCGCGACACTCGGCTTGCACGGTGGATTCCGAGGCGTCGGCATACTTGGCGGTATTGGTGAGCGCCTCCGCGACCACGTAATACGCTGCCACCTGGATTGATTCGGGAATGGCAGCGGCGACGTCGAGGTCCAGCACCACCGGTACCGGTGACCGTCGGGCCAGCGTCTTGATCGCGGGGCCCAATCCACCGCGCGACAGGATCGCCGGGTGGATGCCCCGGGAGAGTTCCTGGAGGTCGGAGTACAGCCCGGACAACCCTTCGACCACCCCGGCGAGTTGGGCGCGTTGGTCGTCGGTCTCCGCGGCGGCCTGGATTGCCCCGAGTTCCAGGCCGAGGGACACGATGCGCTGCTGGGCACCGTCGTGCAGGTCGCGCTCGAAGCCGCGTCGTGCCTGGTCGGCCGCCGCGACGATGCGCAGACGGGAGGCATTGAGCTCGGCGCGTGTCTCGGCGTTGAAGATGGCGGTGGCCACCAGGTCGGCGAAATCTGTTATCTGCTCCTCGGTTTCGGGGGGCATCGACGTCGCCTTGGTGGAGCCGACGATCATCGCGCCCCAGACGCGCCCGTCGACGATGACGGGGGCACCCACTCCCGAGACGAGTCCGAGCTGGTGTACCCGAGCCGCTATCGATCCGTCGGCGTCGCTGTAGTCCTCGACACGCGCCGGCCTGCCGGTGGCGTGAATTCTGATGGCGACACTGTCCCCGATCAGCGATACCCGTTCACCGGATTCGAACTGGCGTCGGGTCACGGTATCGGCGCCGGCGACCACCAGCGCCTCGGTGTCGGACTCGAAGCGCACCAGAGTCACGTGTTCGGCGCAGAGTCCCCGCGCCAGTTCGGCGACCGCCACCGGATAGATCTGGTCCGGATCGGCGCCCCGAGCCACCAGTGTCGCCACGCGGCGCAGAGCAGCCTGCTGCTCGGCCAGTGCGCTGACCGCGGCGCTGATCTGCTCGCGATCCCGGGCCGCGGACAGCAGGGCCTCGAGTGAGGGCACCATGCGACTGACCCGCCGAGATTCAGAACTCGACAGACCGGCGGGCACCAGCAGACTGCCCACCGCGGTGGCGCCGTCATGGAGCGCGATGGCGCCTTCGCCGGCCAGTTCGACGGTCAGGGTGGCAAACGGGATCTCCAGGACGTCGGCCATCCGGCGGCTCGCCGCATCCAACGCCACCGGCAGATCGGCCGCCCGCAACATGATCCGCGCCAACTCTGCGGACAGATCGGCCTCGCGCCGGCGTTGGTCGGCCTCCAGCGCGCGCAGGCGCGCCTGCCCCACCAGCACGTTGGTCAGCAGGGCCACGGTGAGGAAGACGAAGACCGCGGGCGCCAGGCTGCCGGTGCCCTCACTGACGTGGAACCACACATAGGCCAGGGCGCTCGCCAGCGAGGTGGCCAGGGCCAGGCCGAAACCCCAACTGGCCGACACCACCAGGACCCCGAGCAGGAACACCGCACCGAACGCGTTCTCCGGAGCCACCTGCTTGAGCAGGTGCACCAGCGCGATCTCGGCGGCGATCAGCAATGCGGCGGTGGCGACACCCGCGGTGAGCGGAGGTGCCGTCGGCCGCAGGACCAGCGCCAGCATCCGGTCACGCAGCGACTGGTCGAGGCTGTCGTCGAGCACTCGACCGACTGGATGGACGCTCATCGGGTGATCGTAAAGCCGGAGCACGTGGTCAGCACCGATCTGAGGGGCGCCGCGGGAAATCTTCCCGTTAGCGGTAATGCCACGGGACCGACGTTCTGACACTCTGGGATATGTGCAGCAAAGTGAGCCGATGCGGTGTCTGATCGTTGATGACAGCGCCGCATTCCGAAACGCGGCGAGCAACATGCTCGAACGCGCGGGGATTGCTGTCGTCGGGATGGCGACCTCTACGGCCGAAGCGTTGACCTGCGCAGACGAGCTTCATCCCGACGTCATCCTGGTCGACATCGACCTGGGTGCCGAAAGTGGTTTCGACGTCGTCGAAGCGTTGCACCGGTCCGGCCCGCCGAACCGGTCGATGATCTTGATCTCGACGCACTCCGAGCAGGACTTCGCCGACCTGATCGCCGACAGCCCGGCCCTGGGGTTCCTGCCGAAGTTCGCGCTCTCCCCGGAGTCGATCCGCAGGATGATCGGCTAGCTAGCGGGTATCGAGGTACATGATGACCGCGCGGACGCGGCGATGGTCATCGCCGGTCTCGGGCAGGTCGAGCTTGGTCAGGATGCTGCGGACGTGCTTTTCGACCGTGCCTTCGGTGACCCAGATCCGGCGGCCGATGCCGGAGTTGGACAACCCCTCGGCCATCAGGGTCAAGACCTCGTGCTCGCGGGTGCTCAGCGCGGCCAGCGGATCGTCACGGCGGCGGGCGGACACCAGTTCCTGGACCAGAGCGGGGTCGACGATGGACGCGCCGCCGGCGATGCGTCCGACGGTGTCGACGAAATCGACGACGTCGGTGACCCGGGTCTTCAGCAGGTAACCGATGGCTCGGCCGCCGGCCAGCAACTCCATCGCATGCTCGACGTCGACGTGTGCCGACAGGACGAGGATGGCGGTGTCGGGGAATTCGGCCCGGATGATCTGCGCGGCGTCCAGGCCCTCGCTGGTGTGGGTCGGCGGCATCCGGATATCGGTCACCACCAGGTCCGGCTTCTGCTCGCGCACCATGGCCAGGAGACTCGCGGAGTCACCGGCCTGCCCCACGATCTCGAATCCCGAGCGGTCCAGCAGACTGGACAGTCCCTCTCGCAGCAACACGTCGTCGTCGGCGATCACCGTCCGGACGACCGCCCGCCCAGCAGTGTCTGCGCTACTCATGGCGGCCTCCTGGGTCGACGTGTTGTCGAGGAGATTGTTCCATGCCCGTGCGTCAGCGGTACCGGGCGGCCCGCCGCAACGTGTGCACCACATTGCGGCAGGCCGAGGTCGACGTTGAACGCGTTCTGAGTCAACGGTTTTGACTCCTACGGCTGCTAACTCCGCAGGAACGCCAGCAGATCGGCATTGACGGTGTCGGCGTGGGTGGTAGGCATGCCGTGTGGAAAGCCGTGATAGGTCTTGAGCGTTCCGTTCTGCAGCAGCTGGGCTGACTTCGGTCCGGCCGCCACATAGGGGACGATCTGGTCGTCGACGCTGTGCATCACCAGGGTGGGCACGGTGATCTTCTTGAGGTCCTCGGTGAAGTCGGTCTGGGAGAAGGCGACAATGCCGTCGTAATGTGCCTTCGCGCCGCCCATCATGCCCTGGCGCCACCAGTTCTGGATGATGGCTTCCGAGGACTCCACACCGGGTCGGTCGAAGTTGTAGAACGGGCCCGCCGGCAGCGCGCGGTAGAACTCGGTCCGGTTGGCCGCCAATTGTGCCTGCAGGCCGTCGAATACGGACTTGGGGAGACCTTCGGGGTTGGCCTCGGTCTGCACCATCAGCGGCGGCACCGCGCTGATGAGTGCCGCCTTCGACGCCCGGCTCTCGCCGTGTCGCGCCAGGTAGCGCACCACCTCGCCGCCGCCGGTCGAGTGCCCGATGTGAATGGCATCGTGGAGGTCGAGGTGTTCGATGACCGCGTGCAGATCGTCGGCATAGTGGTCCAGGTCGTGCCCGTCGGCAGTCTGCGAGGACCGGCCGTGGCCGCGTCGATCGCCGGCGATCACCCGGTAGCCCTGCGCCAGGAAGAACAGCATCTGATTGTCCCAGTCGTCGGAGGACAGTGGCCAACCGTGGCTGAAGACGATGGGCTGGCCCTGGCCCCAGTCCTTGTAGAAGATGTCGAGGCCGTCGGTGGTGGTGATCGTGGGCATGGTGGGCCTTTCGTGAGAGGGATCTTGGGAAAGAGATTGTCAGTCAACGGGATTGATGCGGGTGACGATCAGCGGGTCGGTGGGGGTGAAGGGGAATTGGGGCAGGTCGTCGAGGTGGGTGTCGAACGCGGCGGCCAGGACTTCGCGGGAGTAGGCGCTGGCCGAGGCGCGGTAGCCGATGTCGGCGGGGAAAGGTTGGTCGAAGAAGATCAGGAAATGCCAGCCGGGGGATTCCAGGACTTCGATGTGGTGGGGGTAGGCCCGGGGGATGAAGTAGACGTCGCCGGTGGTGAGGTGCCAGGTGTCGATGGCGCCGTCGGGTCCCATGACCGTCATCCGGGCCGAACCCTGTTTCACGTAACCCAATTCGGCGGTGCCGGGGTGCCAGTGCGGTTCGCGCATACCGTCGTCGTTGATCCGTAGCGAGTACATCGAGAGGTCTTTGAGTGCGGGCCAGTACTGGTCGCGGGCGAATCGGGCGGTGCCGGTGGCGTAGTTCAGTCCGGGGGTCTGGGCCTCGATGTCGAACTTGTGGGGGTCGTTGAAATTTGCGGCCGCGGGGATGACGGGATCGCCGATGCGGGCGGCGAGTTTGTGATCCACTCCTGCGCGGCGGATCTTGGACATGTCGGCGGCGGGCAGGTCGTAGGTGTTGCCCAGGACGGCATCGGTGAAGGCGCCGAAGGTGGCGCCCAGGCCGAAGTCCTCCGGACGCTCGCTACGGAAAGTGATGATGAACTCGGCGATGTCGTCGCCGATGTTCTCGATGTGGTGCAGGGAGCCGGAGTCGGCGTGGAACATCTGTCCGGCGGTGACGAGGAATGTGGAGAATTTGCTGCCGTTGTCGAGGATGGACACCAGTGCGGTGCCGGATACGCAGTAGGTGAGTTCGTTGGCGTTGGCGTGCCAGTGGGGGGTGCGCATGGCGCCGGGGTTGAGCAGCACCCGTTTGATCGACATGCCCTGCAGGATGGGGAAGTTGTCGGCGGTGACGCGCCGCATGGAGCCCAGGTCGGATTCCTCGACGATCTCACCCTCGAGGAGCGAGATGGAGTGGCTGGTTCGTGCTGTGGTCATGAGGACAACCCTGCTAGCCGAGGGCGTTGTAGTCGTCAACGCTGCCCGCCAATTGCACTACCGGCTAGCGGTAAGCGGGATCAATCGTCGCCGGCAGCGACCAGGGAGTGCAACTGCACCTTCGGGTGGTCGCGCTGGAAGCCTTCGAGCCGCCACTTCGTGGAGAACAGAGCGAGCATCACCCCGTCGCTGCGGGTGAGCACCTCGGCTGACGGCTGCCGCTGCACGAAGTCGGCGTCGTCGGGGTCGACGGCGCGGGCCACCGAATACGGCAGCGACTCCAGGGCGATGGGCGCGCTGAGCTCGGACGCCATCCGGTGGGTGGCGACCTCGAACTGCATGGGCCCCACCGCGGCCAGCACCGGAGACTGGTCACCGCGGCGATCCGAGCGCAGCACCTGCACGACGCCTTCCTGTTCCATCTGCTCGATGCCCTTGCGGAACTGCTTGTGCTTGCTCGGATCGGTACCGCGCGCGACGGCGAAGTACTCGGGGGAGAAGCTCGGGATCGGCGGGTAGGTCACCGGGACATCGCGGTACAGGGTGTCGCCCGGCCGCAGCGCGTTGGCGTTGGCGAGGCCGATGACGTCGCCCGGCCATGCGCTGTCCAGCGTGGTGCGCTCCCGGCCGAACACCGACTGGGCGTACTTGGTGACGAACGGCTTGCCGGTCGCGGCGTGGGTGAGCACGTCGCCGCGTTCGAAGGTGCCCGAACACACCCGCGCGTAGGCGATGCGATCGCGGTGCGACGAGTCCATCCCGGCCTGCACCTTGAACACGAAAGCGCTGAACGGTGCGTCGGCGGGCCGGCGGTGGCCGTCGACGTCGACCTGACCGCTGGGCGACGGTGCGAGCTGCACCAACACGTCGAGCAGCTGGTTCACACCGAAGTTAAGAGCGGCCGAGGTGAACAGCACGGGGGTGGACTCACCACCGAGGAAGGTGTCCTGGTCATAGTCGGAGCCGTCGGCGGTCAGCAGTTCCGACTCTTCGGTGGCGTTGTCCCAGTCGATGCCGGCGGCGTCGTGCGCGCGCTCGGGTGCGATGTGCTCTTCGGGGGCCGCTTTGGCGCCACCGGCGGTGCGGGTGAAACGGATGAAATTGCCGGTGCGACGGTCGAGGACGCCCTTGAAGTCACCGGCGATACCCACCGGCCACGTCAGCGGGGTGGGCCGCAGGCCGATGCGCGCCTGGATCTCGTCGAGCAGTTCCAGGGGGTCGCGGCCCGGGCGGTCCCACTTGTTGATGACAGTGATGATCGGGATGCCACGGTGCTTGCACACCTGGAAGAGCTTGAGGGTCTGCGGTTCGAGCCCCTTGGCGGCGTCGATCAGCATCACCGCGCAGTCCACCGCCGTCAGCACCCGGTAGGTGTCTTCGGAGAAGTCGGCGTGGCCCGGGGTGTCGAGCAGATTGATGACGCAGTCCTGGCCGTCGGGCGAGATGTACGGGAACTGCATGGCCGTGGACGTGATGGAGATGCCGCGGGCCTTCTCCATGTCCATCCAGTCGGAGACGGTCGAGCGGCGCCCGGCTTTGCCGTGGATCGCGCCGGCCTCGGTGATCACCTTGGCATGCAGGACCAGTGCTTCGGTCAAGGTGGACTTGCCGGCGTCGGGATGGCTGATCACGGCGAAGGTGCGTCGACGGTGCGCTTCCGCGGCGATCCGAGCTGAGTTGGTCCCAGCGGACGCTGTCGAGACATCGGGTGTCAGAACAGAGGGGACGTTTTCGCTCATTGCGTCACCCATGATATTGGCCGGACCGCTCGAACTCCCAATCGCTGCGTCGGGGTCGCCGGTCAGGCGTCGTGCTCGACCGGCGCCCGCAGCAGTTCGGCGCCGTGGATGGCAGCTCGAACCGATACTTCGGCGGTGCTGTCAGAGACGAACAGCATCTCGTCGCCGGCCTGGAGCACATCGTCGGGTTGGGGCAGGATCACGTCGCTGCCGCGGAGAACTGTCACCAACGCGGTGTTCGCCGGCAGCTTGAGCGCTCCCACCGGCTCACCGACCAGAGGGTTGTCGCTGGGCAGAGTCAGCTTGGTCAGATCGGCCTGGCCGTTGCGCAGGCCCATCAGTCGCACCAGGTGGCCCACGTCGATCGCCCCCTCGACTCCCGCGACCATGGCGCCCGGCGTCGACACCGCCACGTCGATGCCCCAGGCCTGGCTGAACAGCCACTCGTTGCGGACATCGTTGATCCTGGCGACCACCCGGGGCACGCCGAACTCGGACTTGGCCAGCAAGCCCACCACCAGGTTGGCCTTGTCATCCCCGGTGGCGGCGATCAGCACATCGCAGGTCTGGGCGCCGGCCTCTTCGAGGGTCGACAGCTCGCAGGCGTCGGCATTGAGCCAGTCTGCCTCCGGGACGGATTGCGGTTCGAAGTTCCGGCGCAGGCGTTCGATCAACAGCACCTGGTGGCCGTAGCCGAGGAGTTCGCGGGCGACCGAGCGGCCGACATTGCCCGCACCGGCAATGCCAATCCGCAGTTTTCGCTCCGCCATCTCGCTATCTTCGCGCATTCGGGGCAGGGGTGAGTGCCCAGTTTCGGCGTGATCATCGTGCGCTTTCGCGCCGCGGTACTGATTTACTTTCACCAAACCGGAGGCGGCACAGTCGCCGTGGCCCGGCTGGTAGGCCGCCGCAACATGTCGGAACGGGACCTTGAATGAGCTTGCAGCAGCTGTACCTGGCTTTGCTGATCGGTGGCCTCGTGCTGCTGTTCAGCATCGTCGGCACCCGGGTGGCCACCCGGGTGGGCTTCCCTGCGCTGTTGTTCTTCCTGCTCGTGGGCGTGCTGCTCGGCGAGGACGTGCTCGGTCTGGACTTCGACAATGCCGAGCTGGCGCGCAACGTGGGCACTGCCGCGCTGGCCGTGATCCTCGTCGAGGGCGGTTTGAGCACCAAGTTCGCTGACATCCGCGCGGTGCTGGCTCCGGCGGGTCTGCTCGCCACCGTGGGCGTGCTGGTCAGCACGGTCATCACCGCGGTGGGCGCGCACGTGCTGTTCCGGATGGACTGGCAGCTGGCGTTGCTGCTCGGCGCCATCGTGTCCTCCACCGACGCCGCGGCGGTGTTCTCGGTACTGCGCCTCATCCCGTTGCCACGCCGGGTCGCCGGCATGCTCGAAGCCGAGTCCGGGTTCAACGACGCGCCCGCGGTGATCCTGGTGCTGACGTTCAGTGTGGTCCCGTTCGTGTTCGAGCCGGAGAGCGCTGTCATCGTCATCGCCTACGAGCTGGTGGCCGGCGCGGCGATCGGCCTGGCCTGCGGTTTCGTCGGCGCTCTCGCCATCCGTCGGATCGCGCTACCGGCATCTGGGCTGTACCCGATCACGATCTTCGGCCTGGGACTGGTGGCCTTCGCAGCAGCAGGCACCGCACACGCCAGCGGGTTCCTGGCCGCCTATCTGGCGGCGGTGGTATTGGCGAATTCAGGTTTGCCGCACCGGTCGGCTACCCGGTCTTTCGCCGAGGGCATCGGCTGGCTGGCGCAGATCGGGCTGTTCGTGATCCTCGGTCTCCTGATCAACCCGAGCGAACTCGGGCCCGACATCGTCCCGGCGATCGTCATCGGCCTGTTGCTGCTGTTCGTGGCGCGCCCCATCTCGGTGGTCGTCTCCCTGCTCGGTTTCCGCATCCCGTGGCGAGAGCAGTTCTTCCTGTCGTGCGCAGGCCAGCGCGGCGCGGGGCCCAACAAGTTGAAGAAAATTAAAAAAATCTCCGGAGTTACGGACA
>JBEVFK010000175.1:0-28957 GCA_040512325.1 Mycobacterium sp.
GGCGGTGCGTACCAGTTCGACAAAATCGCCCAGGTTGCCCAGTTTCGGGTCGACGCTGAGGAAGTCGATGATGTCGTAGCCGTCGTCCTTGCGGGCGGTGGGATAGAACGGCATCAACCACAGACAGGTGATACCGAGGTCGGACAGGTATTCGATGCGCTCGGTCAGGCCGCGGATGTCGCCGGTGCCGTCGCCGTTCCAGTCGTAGAACGTCTCGATGTCCGCGCAGTAGAAGACGGCGTTCTTCCACCACAGGTCGCCGGTCTCGATCTTCCTCATGCGGACACCGCCGGCGCCGTCGGTGACAGCTGCGGCAGGACGTGTTCACCGAATGCGTCGATGAAACCGGCTTGCTGTTGGCCGACGAAATGCAGGTACAGCTCGTCCCAGCCCTGTTCGAGGTAGTCGTTGAGCCAGGCGGCGTGCCGGCCCAGGTCGCTGGAGACGCGGACCGATTCCTGGACCTGGGCGGCGGTGACCGATTGCCCGACGGCGTCGAAGGCGTCGACGGTCTCCAGGTCCCACGGCACCGGGGGCGGGAAGATGTTGTTGCGCCACTGGTCGTGGGCGATGGCCACCGCTTCGTCGTCGGTGGGTGCCCAGCTGAGGTGGATCTGCAGCCGGGCCGGGCCGCGGCCGCCGGCGTCACGGTAAGCGTCGAGTACCTGCTGCAGCGTTTCGGCGGGTTGGTTGACGGTGATCAGCGCGTCCGCCCAGGCAGCGTGGCGGGCCGCCGTGGCGGGGGTGACGGCGGGGCCGACGAGGTCGGGCACGGTGTCGGGCAGGGTCCACAGCTTGGCGCGGTTGACGTGGACCAGACCGTCGTGGCTGACCTCCTCACCCTTGAGGAGGCGGCGGATGACGTCGACGCACTCCACGAGGCGTTGATCGCGGAGCTCCTTGCGGGGCCACACGTCGCCGGTGATCCGCTCGTTGCTCGCCTCACCGGAGCCGAGCGCGGCCCAGAAGCGGCCGGGGAACATCTGGGCCAGCGTCGCGATGGCCTGGGCGATGATCGCCGGGTGGTAGCGCTGGCCGGGGGCGTTGACCACACCGAAGGGCAGGTTGGTGGTGGCCAACGCGGCGCCCAGGAACGCCCACGCGAAACCTGATTCGTTCTGGCGTTCGCTCCAGGGGCTGAAGTGATCCGAGGACATGCCGGCGGTGAAGCCCGCCTGTTCGGCATGCTGCACGTCGCGGAGCAACTGGGCCGGGGTGATCTGTTCGTGCGAACAGTGGAAGCCGATGACCGTCATGGCGCTGCGCATACCCACTTCGCGCAGTCCTCACGACAACGACAAGTGACCCCAGGTGTTGTCACACGTGCACCTTGGTGGACTCGACTGCGAAAGTGCTTGGCGGCAAGCGACTTTCGGGTGATACGGGCTCAGTAACATTCGCCCGCATGCACCACGAAGCAGACGGGGCACATGTTGGCGCGCGTGGGTTCGGGGATCGGAGTGCGGGTCGGCTTGGTGGTGGTCGACTTGGTGGTGGTCGACTTGGTGGTGGTCTGCTTTGATGCGGTCTGCCTGGGCCGCGCCGGCGCCGGCGCAGTCCTGGCGGCATCGGGATTGATCGCCAGGAGTCGCTGCAACCGTTCGTCGGCGTAGCTCTGCAACGGCGAGGACAGCTCGCGGGCCAGCAGCTCGCGGTACGCGGCGGCGTTGGTTCTGGCGGCCGACCGGCTGGCCGGGATGGTGCCCACCAGCAGGTGCTGCAGGCTCTTCATGTACGCCTCTACATCCGCGGCGCTCTTGCGGTACTTCGCGGCGATCTGTTCGGCCGTGAGGCCTTGTTCGATACTGCGCAGCACTTCGCCGTGGCTGAAGCCGGGGTCGCTGGTGTGCAGGAGTCGCTCGATCTCGTCGCGCAACTCAGGTGTCAGCGCGCTCATGACGGGTGCTCGGTCTTTTTCCATCGCGGTTCATTATCCGCGCCCACGGGCGTGGTGGGGCAACCCGGGCGGCTAACGTGGGAACCCGTGAGTCAACGCTCCGTAGACCCCGACTTCCTGGCTCTGCCCCGCCGCGCCCTGGCCGATGCGGCGCTGGCCGCTGCCATGGCTGCCGGCGCCAGCTATGCCGACCTGCGAATTCACCGCATCACCAACGAGCACATCCAGCTGCGGGACGGTGAACTCGAAAGCGCTGTGGAGACCCGCGAGCTCGGTCTGGCGGTGCGGGTGATCGTGAATGGGACCTGGGGTTTCGCCTCGCACGGTGAACTGACCGTCGAGGTGGCCGCCGAGACTGCCCGTCGTGCGGTGTCGGTGTCGACCGCGCTCGAGCCATTGAACGCCGAGCACATCGAGCTGGCAGCCGAACCCGTCTACGTCGATGCCACCTGGGTCTCGGACTACCTGATCGACCCCTTCGAGGTACCGACTCCGGACAAGATCGCCCTGCTGGGGGAGTACTCGGGGCGCCTGCTGGCCGCCGACGGCGTCGACCATGTATCGGCGGGGGTCAGTGCGGTCAAGGAGCAGACCTTTTACGCCGACACCTTCGGTTCGTCGATCACCCAGCAGCGGGTCCGGGTGATGCCGATGTTCGAGGCTGTCACCGTCGATCCGGCTGCGGGTTCCTTTGATTCGATGGGCACGTTGTCCCCGCCGTATGGGCGTGGGTGGGAGGTCCTCGGCGGCGACGACGTGTGGAACTGGTCGGCGGAGCTGGCGGAGCTGCCGTCGCTGCTGGCGGAGAAGGTCAAGTCGCCGTCGGTGGTGGCCGGGCCGACGGATCTGGTGATCGACCCGTCCAACCTCTGGCTGACGATCCATGAATCCATCGGTCACGCAACCGAATACGACCGGGCCATCGGCTACGAGGCCGCCTACGCCGGCACCTCGTTCGCGACCCCGGACAAGCTGGGCTCCATGCGGTACGGCTCGCCGGTGATGAACGTGACCGCCGACCGCACTGTCGAACACGGCCTCGCCAGTATCGGCTACGACGATGAAGGGGTGCAGTCGCAGAGCTGGGATCTGGTGCGCGACGGGATCTTCGTCGGCTATCAGCTGGACCGCGTGTTCGCATCGCGGCTGGGCCAGGCGCGATCCAACGGCTGCTCCTATGCCGACTCGCCCCACCATGTGCCGATTCAACGGATGGCCAACGTGTCGCTGGAGCCGGCGGCGGAGGACATCTCGACCGCCGACCTGATCTCGCGGGTGTCCGACGGCATCTTCATCGTCGGTGACAAGAGCTGGTCGATCGATATGCAGCGCTACAACTTCCAGTTCACCGGGCAGCGGTTCTTCAAGATTCGCGACGGTCGCCTCGATGGTCAACTGCGCGACGTGGCCTACCAGGCCACCACCACCGATTTCTGGAACTCGATGGAGGCGGTCGGCGGCCCCTCGACGTGGGTACTGGGCGGCGCCTTCAACTGCGGCAAGGCGCAACCCGGTCAGGTCGCGGCGGTCAGCCACGGTTGCCCGTCGGCGTTGTTCCGGGGCGTCAACGTGCTCAACACCCGCGAAGAGTCAGGACGGTCCGCATGATCCCCGCACCGATGGTCGTCGAGATCGCGTTGGCCGCCGCCAGTCAGGGCAGCGGCTCCGACGAGACCATCGTGCTGGTCACCGACACCACCGATGCGTCGCTGCGCTGGGCCGGCAACTCGATGACCACCAACGGCGTATCGGTCAGCCGCGACACCACCATCGTTTCGATTGTCCGCCAGGGTGATACGGCCCACGTGGGCTCGATGCGGTCCAGTGATGTGGATCCCGACACCATCCCGGTGCTGGTGACCGCCGCGCAGCTGGCGGCACGCTCAGCCCCGGAAGCCCGCGACGGCTTTCCGCTGCTGATCGATACCGGTGCCCCGGATGACTGGGACGATCCCGCACCGGGCACCGGCGCCGATGTGTTCGGCTCGGTGGCGGGTTCACTGGCCCGCGGTTTCGCCGGCGCCGACCAGCTGTACGGGTTCGCCCACCACGTCGTGTCGACGACGTGGCTGGCCACCTCCACCGGCGTGCGGCGTCGCTTCACTCAACCCACGGGCACGGTCGAGATCAACGCCAAACGAGACGGGGCCAGCGCCTGGGCGGGCGTCAGCACACCCTGGTTCGTCGACGTGCCCACCGACCGGCTGCTCGAAGATCTCACGATGCGACTCGGATGGTCTTCTCGCACAATCGAGTTGCCGGCCGGCAGGTACGAGACCCTGATGCCGCCGTCGACGGTCGCCGACATGATGATCTACCTGGGCTGGTCACTCGACGGCCGCAGCGCACAGGAGGGACGTACCGCGCTGTCGGCGCCCGGTGGCGGCACCCGGGTGGGGGAGCGGCTCACCGATCTGCCGTTGACGTTGTATTCCGATCCCGTCGAGCCGGGCCAGGAATGCGCACCGTTTGTCCATACCGGAAGTTCTTCGGAGAGCATGTCGGTGTTCGACAACGGCCTGGTGATTCCGCGGGTGGACTGGATCCGCGACGGGGTGATCAACGCGCTGACCTATTCGCGGGCGACCGCCGCCGAATTCGACGCCCCCGTCGCGATTCCCGCATCGAACATGATGATGACGGGCGGCACCGCCGATCTCGCGGATCTGGTCGCATCCACCGAGCGTGGGCTGCTGCTGACCACGTTCTGGTACATGCGCGAGGTCGATCCCACCACGTTGTTGCTGACCGGGCTCACCCGCGACGGCGTGTACCTGGTCGAGGACGGCGAGGTGACCGCGGCCGTCAACAACTTCCGGTTCAACGAGAGCCCACTGGATCTTCTCCGGCGGGCCACCGAAGTCGGAGTTCCCGAGCCGACCCTGCCGCGCGAGTGGGGCGACTGGGCCACCCGCGCGACCATGCCGAGCCTGCGGATCCCCGACTTCCACATGTCCTCGGTCAGCCAGGCCCAATAGCTCAGCTCCACTGCGCGCTCGCGGCGGGACTAGCGTGCGACGCCCAGCTCGTCGAGCCGGGCGTGGTAGGCCTCGACGTTGGCGAGCTTGATGTCCTCGTAGCCGCGCACCAGGTCGGGCAGCGCCGCGATCTCGACCGCCCGGTCATAGTTGCCGGCCTCGAGTTCGGCGGCCAGCCGCGACACGATGGCGGTGTACTCCGCCAGCAGGGCACGCTCCACCCGCCGTACGTGTGCGTAGCCGAACGGGTCGAGTCCGGTGCCGCGCAGTCGTTTTCCCTTGGCGAGCAAGCGCAGGGTGACGTGGCTTCGCGGCTTCAACCCGATCTTCTTGCTGCGGCCCAGCGCCCGCAGTACCGGCGGATGCAGTTTGTAGGTGAGGTTCTGCCCACCCGGAATCTCCGACTGCACCTGCTGGAGGAACTGCGGGTCCGTCAACAGCCGGGCCACTTCGTACTCATCCTTGTACGCGGTGAACTTGTAGAGCCCACGGGCGACTGCTTCGCTGAAGTCGGTGCGCTCACCGAGCTCACGCTCGGCGGTCCAGATGTCCTGTAGCAGTGTGACGTAGCGGCGCGCCACCTTGGCGCTCTGGAACTGCACGAGGTCGGCAGCCCGCCTCGAGATGAACTCCCCGACCGGCCCGGAGAAGGTGGTACCGGCGAGCACGTGCGGGGGCGGAGCAAGCGGTGACGGACCCACGGCAGGAGATGTGGCCTCGCTGAAGCGGATCGGATCGGCGATGGCGACACGGCCCCACCGGAAGGCGGCGATGTTCGCCTTTACCGCCACACCGTTGATCTCGATGGCTTCTTCGATGGAGGCCACCGGAAGTCGCAGTGCCCCAGCCTGATAGGCGGCCCCGATCAACAAGAAGTTGGCGGCGGTGGTGTTGCCGAACAGCTGGTGAGCCGCGTCCAACGCGTCGAACGAATGCAGGGTGTGCGAGACGTGGCCCAGGCGGTCCAGCAGGTACGACGTCTCGGGGTAGGTCACCGACTTGTCGTAAACCATGTCGCCGGTGGCGGTTTTACTGGTGGACGCGATGCTGATGGTCTTGTCCTGGTCGCCGTACTCCACGTTCTTGGTGTCGGCGGCGGCCAGCAGATCGAAAGCGATGATGCAGTCGGCACTGCCGGGGGTGAGCCGGTTGGACGGATCCAGCCGGCCCGCGGCGAATCGCAGGTGCGACACCACGGGGCCGGCCTTCTGGCTCAGGCCGATCTGGTCGAGGCTCTCGACGTCGTAACCGGCGCGCAGCGCCGCGGTGGCCAGCACCTGGTTCACCGTGACAATGCCGGTGCCACCGATGCCTGCGAAGAACACGTTCTGCGTGATGGTGCTCGGTTCCTCGTCGCGGGTGGGCAGGACGGGAGGCTCGGGGGCGGCCGCTTTCTTCGGCGAACTGCCCGGTTGCACCTCCACGGTGACGAACGACGGGCAATCGCCGTCGAGGCAGCTGTAGTCGGTGTTGCAGGACGTCTGATCGATGCGGGTCTTACGGCCGAGTTCGGTGTCCACCGGCTGCACGGACAGGCAATTGGACTTGACGCCGCAGTCACCGCAGCCTTCGCACACCGCCTCGTTGATGATCACCCGGGTGTTGCGCGTCGGTAGGGTGCCGCGCTTGCGTTGCCTGCGGGCGTCGGCCGCACAATGCTGGTCGTAGATCAGCACAGTCACACCCGGGACCTCACGCAGTCGCTTCTGCGCCTCGTCGAGGCGGTCGCGGTGCCACAACAGGGTGCCCTTGGCCAGGGCGCGCTTGTCGTGGCGCTGGGGTTCGTCCGCGCAGATGATGATCTGCTTGACACCCTCGGCGGTCAGCTTGTGGGTCAGCGTGGCGACGGAGAGTGCTCCCTCGGCGTCCTGCGCGCCCGTCATCGCCACCACTTCGTTGTAGAGCAACGTGTAGGTGATGTTGACCCCGGCCGCCACGCAGGCCTGCACCGCGAGCTGGCCCGAGTGGAAAAACGTTCCGTCGCCGATGTTCTGGAAAAGGTGGGGGACATCGGTGAACGGAGCTTGGCCGATCCACTGACTGCCCTCGCCGCCCATCTGGGTCAGGCCGGTGACCGCACTGTCCTGGCGGCCCGACATCGTCACCATTGTGTGGCAGCCGATGCCGCCGCCGGCCAGCGATCCCTCGGGCACCGCGGTCGAGCGGTTGTGTGGGCAGCCGCTGCAGAAGTATGCGGCGCGTTTGGCCGGGAGCACTTCCAGTGAAAGCGACGGTGGCGGCGGCTTTTTGAGCTCGAGCCGGCCGGCCAGCGCACGCCGCAGCGGGCTCAGCAGGCGGCCGGCGGTGAGTTCGCCGCCCGCCGGGATCAGCAGTCTGCCGGAGGCGTCCTTCTTGCCGAGGATCCGCGGCGCACCGGGTCGGCCGTAGAGGATTTCGCGGATTTGCGTCTCGATGAACGCCGTCTTGTCCTCGACGACGAGAAGCTCATCGAGACCATCGGCGAAGGCGAGCACCTTGTCCGGTCCCAGCGGTGTGGGCATGCCGATGCGCAGTAACCGGATGCCGGCGCCGAACAGGGCGGCGTCGTCGGCACCGAGATCGAGCAGGGCCTGCCGCACTGCATCGAATGTTGTTCCGGTGGCGGCAATTCCGACGCTCGCGTGCGGTGGGTCGACCTCGATGACATCGAGGTCGTTGGCGGCGCCGTAGGCGCGCACCATCTCCCAGCGGGGACCGTAGAGGTCGGCCTCGGCGTCGAGACTGCTGGCGGGTGCGGCCATCGGGCGTTGCCGGTAGGTGAACGGTCGTCCGTTCCACTGCACCTCGGGCACCACCACGTCCAGGTCGGCGATGCTGCCGTCGACGGTCCAGGCGCCGTCGGCGACGTCGGCGACGATCTTGAGCGCCACCACACAACCGGAGGCCCGCGACAGTGCCACCCCCTGCATGGCCATGGTGACGACCTCCCGCGCATTGCGGGGGAACAGCACCGGGATTCCGAGGGCGGCCAACGACCGTTCACTGACCGCAGGCACCGTCGACGATTTGGAGGCGGGGTCGTCACCCACCAGGAGCAGGACGCCGCCCCGCGGGTTCACGCCGTACATGTTGGCGTGGCGGATGGCGTCGGTCGCGCGGTCCAGGCCAGGGCCCTTGCCGTACCAGACTCCGACTACTCCGTCGTGGGTAGGCGTCCCCATCGGCAGGTCGGCCTGACTGCCCCACACTGCGGTCGCGGCGAGCTCTTCGTTCAATCCGGGTACGAAGGTGATGTCATGTTCGGTGAGGATGTCCGGCATCCCTGCCAGCATCCGATCCACGCCGCCCAGTGGGCTGCCCTGATAGCCGGACACGAACGTGGCGATGTTCCGACCGGCGCGGGTGTCGCGCACGTGCTGCTCCACCAGTGCCCTGGCAATGGCCTGCACGCCGGTGAGGACCACCGTTCCAGATCCGGAACGGTATCGGTTGCCCAGGTCGTAGGGCTCGCGATCGGGTCTGCGGAAGTCGAGGGTTGTCATGGATCTCACCACCTTTCGCGCACAGCGATGGGCTGGCTGCTCTATAAGCGAAGCATTGGAACGCATACTGAACAAGTGGCTGGTTGGCGACTACGCAGAATGCGCAAAATTTGAGAAGTGTGACGTGGAATACTGAGCGTCATGACGAGACTGGACCGCACCGACGCCCGGTTGCTCCTGGCGCTCTGCGACGCACCGCGCTCCACCGGCGTGCAACTCGCCGGAATGTTGAATCTGGCACGCAACACCGTGCAGGCGCGCCTGGCCCGGTGGCACGAGGAGAAAATCCTTGCTCCCATCGACCGGTGTGTGTCGCCACGCGACCTCGGCTATCCGCTGCAGGCGTTCATCACCGCGGTCGTGGATCAGCATCGCCTGGAAGAGGTCATCTCGAAGCTGGCGACCATCGCCCAGGTCACCCAGGTCACCGGGCTGTCCGGGGTCGCCGACCTGCTGATCGGCGTCGTGGCGACCGACGCCGACGATCTGTATCGGGTCGCCGGCATGGTTCTCGCCGTTCCCGGGGTGCAGCGCACCACGATGTCGGTGGCGATGCACGAGGTGGTGTCCTACCGCACCCGGCCATTGCTGGAACAGCTGGCTGCCGGACGATAAGTGGAGTTTCCCTCTTGGTTGCGTGGGTACAAAACCTTGCACCACTGTTTCAGGGAGGGATCGATGAAGACTGCACGTACTACTGGATTTGCCCTGTTCGCCGGCGCGGCGGCCATGACGCTCTTGGTTGGCTGTGGAGGTAGCGGCGAGAGCGAAGAATCGTCGACCACCAGCGAAACCAGCACCACCAGCGAGACCACCACCACCACGACGACGACGCCCGCTGAGACCAGCGCGCCTGCCACCACCACCGGCACCGGCGCCCCGGTCCCGTCCGGCACTGGTGGTCCTGAAGGCGGCGGGGGTGCCATTCCCGGCGGACCCACCGGCACGGGTGGTCCCGAAGGTGGCGGCGGCGCAATTCCGGGTGGACCCACCGGCGGCGGCGGCCCTGAAGGCGGCGGCGGCACCATCCCCGGTGTCGGCGGCGGCAGCGGAGGCCCCGAAGGTGGCGGCGGGTGCGTCGGTAGCGTCTGCGTGACCGTCCCGGCACCCTGATCTACCCCACCCACAACTGACCCATAACTGACCGCGAGCGAGCGGGTTTGTACAGCAACACCCCGCATAACCCGTACAAATCCGTTCGCTCGCGGCAGTGTGGGAGCGGTGATCAACCAGCTTGCCCACCTGGCGGTACTGTCACCGCGGCCCGGCTGTGCCGCTCGCTGCGCGACGGCACCGCGCTGGATGGGGGCGGGTCAGAAACCTTGTATGACGACATGGAGCGCTACGAGACGTCGGCACTGTTGACCGACGCGCACAAAGCCGCGTTGGGTTTCGTCGACGCACTGATCTGGACGCCCGCGCACATCTCTGCCGACATCGCGGCCGGAGTTCGCTCGCACTTCACCGACGAGCAGGCCATCGAGATCACCCTCGACGTGATGCGCAACGCCTGCAACAAGATTGCGGTGGGGCCTTCGGCGCCGACGCACCGCGGGTCACAGGAGGGAACGGAGCGCGACGTCGTGGGCGCGGACGGCCAGCCGGTGTACAGCTCGTAAACCCGGGTCTCCGACAAGGGATGTAGCAGGTGCCCGGCTCTGCGCGACAATCGAGCGACTCGAGCGGAGTTGGCGTCTGAGCCGTTCCAGTTGTCGCGACTTGTCGCTACGAGTCGGGCAACTCGGGGTGCGCTATGCCCAGATTCATCTTCACGTGTGCGGGGGGCTAGAAATTCAACTCGCGGTACACCTCTCGCAGCACCGTCGGCAGCAGCGCATTCGCCGTGGTGCGGCCGTCCGGAGACAGCGTCAGATTGGTCCAAATGACCAGCGACACCGCGTTGTCCGGGTCATAGCCCATGAAGGAGTTGAAGCCCGGCAACTCCCCACCGTGGTAATACATCTGGGCTTCGGGCCCGAAGCGCTGATACGAGATGCCGTACCCGTACTTCTGCCCGTCAGGTGCCGAGGGATCTTCGGCCTGCAGGCTGCCGAGCCACTGCTGCTGGGCATCGGCGTCCAACACCTGACCGGACACCAGTGCCCTCATCCAGTCGGCGAGATCGCGCGCCGTGGAGACAGCGCCCCCCGCGGCGGTCGCGTAGGACGAGTTCTGCCGGGTGTAGTCGACCGGTCGCACGCTGCCATCTCGGGCGGCGGCCGGCAGGTCAGCGGGATACTCGGGGTCGGCCAATGCATTCGCCGATCCGCCGTACATATACCCGTGCGCGAAGGGGACGGGCAAGGCGGTGTCGTCGGAGGCCGGCACAAATGTCTGCGAAAGAGCGAGCGGCCGGAAGAGCCTGTCAGCAAGCAGAACCCGTAACGGCGCACCGCCCACCCGCTCGGCCACCAGACCCAGCAACGCGTAGTTGGTGTTGCTGTAGTCGTATTCGGCGTCGGGGGCAAACAGCGGCGGGTGGCCGAACGCGAGCGCCAGGACCTCCTGCGGTGTCCACGCTTTCGCCGGATCGGCGTCCAACGAGGCCGCCAGTTCCGGTGCGAAGGTATAGCCGTAGAGCCCACTGCGCATCTTCAGCAGTTGCACCAACGTGATGTTGTCCCCGTCTGGCACCCCGGGGACGTACGCCGAGATGGGATCGGTGAGCACCAGCTCGCCCTCCTGGGCGAGCAGCAGGATCAACGCCGCCGTCATGGTCTTGGTGTTCGACGCGATCCGGAAGTGGGTGTCGGTTGCCGGGGGCGTCCGGGTGCCCAGTTCGGTGGTGCCGACGGAGGCGACGAACTCGCCCTGTGGGGTCCGCAGCAGCACCACCGCTCCGGGCACCACCAGCTCGGCGGCGGCCACCTCGACGACGGTTTGGAGTCGAGCCGGGTCGATGGTCTTCAGCGAAGTCGGTGGTTCGGCGGCAGCGGTGGGAGCGGCTACCAGCACCGCGGCAATTATCGACGCCGTCAGTAACTGGACTCGGGATCCCAACCTCTTCACGTGCGGTGCGCCTTCCCGCGGTGAGCCTGTCGGCGCAGTTTATCTCTGCGCAGCCTGCGGTAACACCCATAACGATGCAGGCGATATGGAGTTTGCTGAAACTTCAGCACGTTCCTGTCATCGATGTCATCCTGATCTCGCTCTCTTCTACGAGCCCGGGGTGTTCGATCCGAGAGTCACTCGGTCGACGTCGGGATGTTCCTTTGAGGGGGAGTCATGCGCGCAGCTGTACATGTTGGTCGAGTCGGCGGTCTGGCTGTCGCGCTCGGGGTGGGATTCGCAGTGGTCACGGGCGCCGGCGTGGCCGCAGCCGACACCACGGGTTCGGATTCGTCAACAAAGACATCGGAACGCACCGAGAAGAAGCGCACCGAGTCGCGAACAGCGTCGGACTCCGCGACGACGTCGGGGTCGGCGACGAAGACCACTTCTCCCGACACCAAGACCGACACCAAGACCGAGACCGACACCAAGACCAAGACCGACGACAAAGCCACCACCGACGCCGACGCTGATACGGCCACCCCGGCCGAGACGAGGACGACGCGCAAAGCGTCCGACAGTGCCAAGACCGCGGTTCGCACTCAAGCCGCCACCGCGAAACCGGTAGCGGCGGTGCAGCAAGACGAGCCCGACACAGAACTCGCGGCCACCCCGGTCACGCCACCCGCGACGCAGACGGAAACCACTGCCGCCAAGATCGTCGCCGAAACAGCTGCACCCGAGCCCGTCGAGCAGGCCCGGCCCGTCACACTCGAAACCATCGTGCCGCCACTGCGTTTGGTGACCCAGGCGCTATCGGCGGTCAAGCTGCCCACCCCGGCGCCCGCGATTCCGCCGGCCCCGAAGCAGTCGTCACTGCTGGTGGCGTTGATGGCGCTCAGTACCCGCCGCGAGGTGCAGGCCCGCACGCTGACCGCCGGTTCGGCCACCGCTGCCGCGGCCGCACCCCTGGCCGCGGCCGCCGTGGTCGCCACCCCCGCGACCACCCGCGTCGGCTGGCTCACCGGAGCCAACAGCCTCAACGACACCGTGAAGCGATTCGGCATCGCCGGCACCGACGTCGGTGTCATGTGGGACAACGGGATCCTCAAGGACAACCCGGCCACTGCGATCGTCGAACAGCGCCAGGTTCTCATCGCGTTCGGCGATACGTTCAGTAACCCTGGGATGACCGGGAATTGGCGCAACAACGTGCTGTTCCGCAGCGCGGACAACGTGCTCTCCAATGGGTTGTACGTACCCAACGGCATCATTCACGATCCGGGTGCCTACAGCGGTTCGCCGATGTCGAACCCCAACTTCTCGCGGGAGATCATCGGCAAATACGGCTACGCCGTCGGGTCGGAAGTCACCATCATCCCCACCGCCGCGGTCTCGGTGCCGGGTGCCGGCGTCAACGGTGCGACGCGCCAGTACGTCAACTTCATGTCGGTACGGTCGTGGGATTCACCGGGCAAGTGGACCACCAACTACTCGGGCATCACCTACTCCGACGACAACGGCCAGAACTGGACGGTGGTACCGGCTTCGGGCATCCGTGCCGCCGCAGCGGGCCGTTCCACCAAGGCGTTCATCGCCGGCAACCAGAACTTCCAGCAGGGCGCCTACGTCAAACCTCCGGCCGGTACCGCGGATGCCACTGCAGGTTGGGTGTATTCGTACGGAACCCCGGCAGGACGCACCGGCACGGTCTATGTGTCGCGGGTCAACGACAAGCAGATCCTGGATCAGACCAAGTACGAGTACTGGAACGGCTCGTCCTGGGTCAAGAACAAGCCGTCCGCGGCCACCCCGATCTTGGCGGGCACCACCACCAGCAGCTTCTTCGGTCTGATCAAGAAGACCACGTACCCCACCGTCAGCGAAATGTCGGTGCAGTACAACCCGTACCTGAAGAAGTACGTGATGCTCTACGGCGACCAGAACAACAACATCGTCATGCGGACCTCGGCGACACCGCAGAGCGGGTGGTCAGCACCGAAGACTCTGGTGACCTCCGCGCAGTACCCGGGGCTGTACGCGCCGATGATCCATCCGTGGTCGGGGTCGACGCTGTTGAAGAAGGCGGACGGGACGGCCGAGGATCCGCAGATGCTGTACTGGAATCTGTCGCAGTGGAGCGAGTACAACGTGGCACTCATGCGCACCGATCTCAGCGCTGTGTAGCGGCGCGACCCAGATCGGCGATAGGGCAGATATGAAGCGGGTGGCAGCAGCAGTGGCACTGACCGCGATGGCGCTGGCGGTCGCCCCGTCGGCCGCCGCGGAGCCACAACCCGGTACCCCGTGTCCGGCTCCGGATGCGTTGTCCAAGCTGCCGGACCGTACGGTGCTCACCTGCTCGGGTGGAACATGGACGACCTACAACGGGCCCTATCCGTCGAGTGGCACCTGGGTCAGCGACGACGCCGGCATCCAGCTGCACGGCCAGGGGCTGCGCAATCCGGAGATCCTGTCGGGTGCGTGGCGGGCGACGCCGCTGGATCCGTCGGCGGTGTGCCTGGTCGAGCAGGCGTCGGTGGTGTCGGCCGGCGAGGTGGGGCCGATGCAGGCGACCACGGGCCGGCCCGGTCAACCGCTGGACTTCCAAGTGCTGCCGGTCGTTTTCAACATCACCCTCACCGGTGACTGCCTGTGGCAGAAGGTCGACTGACTCAGCCTTTGGCATGCGTCGCGGTGAACAGCACGGTCACGGTGTCGGCCACCCGCAGCGAGCCCATCATCAACGAGTACGGCTTGATGCCGAAGTCCGACTGCCGCACCTGCACCTGGCTCGACAGTTCCCACACGTCACCGCGCTCGGCAACCGCGACGTCGACGATGAGGTCGCGGCGACGGCCACCGATGTCGAGCGTGCCGACCAGTTGGTGGCCGGACTCGGTGGCGATCACCTCATCGGCGGTATAGGTGATCTGCGGGAACCGTTTCGCGGACAGGCTTTTGAGTGCATTCGACCGGGCGACGGCGCGTTCCGGTGCGGTCATCGGGGTGACGCCGCCCTCGCCGTGGTCCACCGCGAGAGACGCGACATCGACGGTCACCGACACGGCCGAGGGAGCATCGTCGCCCCATTCGACGGCAGCCTGCCAGGTCCGGAGCACGAGCGTGAGGCGGTGGCCCATGCGGGCCGCAACGCCGTCGACTCCCGTGAGCACCTGCAGGCTGCCGTCGGACGCGTCGAAGGTCCACCCAGGTGTCATCGGGTAAACCTACCCGCAGGGTCACTCCGTCGGCGCCTGCACCAGACCCGCACCGACATCGAGGGTGTCGGTTGCGGGGTCGAGCCCGGTCAAGGTCGCCGAGCCAACGAGTTTGGCCTGCAGCAGAACTGGCGTCAGCGGCCCCTGCTGGGAGAGCTTCTGCGCCCACAGTGCGGCGATACCGGCAACGTGCGGGGTGGCCATGCTGGTGCCGCTCAACGCTCGGGTGCCGCCACCGACCTTCGCGCTGACCACATTCACGCCCGGTGCTGCCACGGTGGCTCTGGTATTCGAGAACGGTGCGATGCGCAGGCCGCTGGGGCCCTCGCCGAGAGCTCCCACGGCGAGTACACCGGTCGACGCCGCCGGTGGGGCGACGTTGATGGAGAACGGGGGATTCTCGTTGCGCCCACTCTCATTGCCGGACGCCGCGGTCACCACGACGGTCTGCGCCACGGCGGCCCGCGCCGCCAGCAGGTTCGAGAGTTGTTCGAACAGCCGGATATTGGCACGGTACTGCTCGAGGGCAATGGAGGTGGCGACGGGAATGCTCAGTCCGTTCGTCTTGACCAGCTCCTCCACCCAGCCTGGGAAATCGATGCCGAGTGACATCGATACCACGTTGGCGCCGTTGTCGGCCGCCCACATGATCGCCTCGCAGAGCACGTCACTTCCGCCGCCGGAGGGGCCGCCGAGTACCTTGCCGATCAGCGCCCTCGTCACACCGTTGGCCACGCCGATCCGTACCCCGTCGACATCACGGCCGAATATGGTTCCCGCACAGTGCGTCCCGTGACCATTGGTGTCGTTCGCGCTGCCGGATCCGGTGAAGTCCCGCTGAACCAGGTCGACGCCGCTGAATGCCGCATGCGTCGCGTCGATTCCGGTGTCGAGCACCGCGACCGTCACACCCGCCCCGGTGAAGGGTGACGTCACCGCTCCCACGGCCTCGACACCCCAGGTGGCCGAGGTTGCCGCCGGGGTGAAATCCGCGGCGGGATCCAGCGGTTCGATCAGTTTCATCGGCATGGCGGGCGCGTAGCTCACCACTGTCGGGTCGTTGAGCAGCGTGCGTAGTTTCGTGCGGTCGAGCTTGTCGTCGACCTCGACGCGGACGGCCGCGGCGGCCTCGGCCGCTTCGAAGGGAGACGCGCCGGGCCCGTCGAACGGATTGCGTGCCGCCCGAGTGGCCGGCGCACGCAGGATGATGGTCTTCTGCTGAAGTAGTTCGGTCGAGACTGCACCGGTCATGGTTTCCCCCTGATGTGGATTTGCTGGGCGCAATCCAGGATCAGACGAACAGGCGCGCCTGGCACGCGTAGTCGACTACTTCTCTCCCGGGTTCAGACCCGGGCTACCGCCCGTGGGTGGCGAAGAACAGCCCCGAGTCCGCAGAGGCGTCGAATGCGCGGGTGGTCCGGCCCACCTGCTGCTCGGACAGGACGGTCGGCGCTCCGGGCCAGGTGTGGCCGCCGCCGTCGACCCGAATGAAGTCGACGACCGTGCCGTCCGCGCAGGCCGAGTTGGTGCGGAACGACGCCATCCCGTCACCGGCATTCGGTAACGGCACCTCGGTGGGGCTGTCGCAGCCGTCCAGGTTGCGCCACATGTCGGCCAGGGCCTGTGCGGGCACGATGGTGCTGCCGCCGCCTCGCCCGACCATCGGGCCGCCGTTGAACGGGACAATCGGATCGGCGGTGCCGAAGGTCGCCAGGACCGACACCGGCTGCGACGGCGAGCAGGGCACGTTCGTGCCCAGCGTGCCACCCACCGGGGCGATCGCGGCGAAGACGTCGGCGCGGTCGCAGGCCAGCCGGTTGGCCATGAAGGCGCCGGCGGACAGGCCGGTGGCGTACACCCGGCCGGGGTCGATACCGAAGTCGGCGGTCAGGCGCTCGACGAGGGCGGTCAAGAAGCCCACATCGTCGATGCCCTGCCGGTCCGGGACCGAGGCCCCGCGCCCGTCGGCCCAGCTGAAGTCGATGCCATCGGGGTAGGCGACCACAAACCCGTGCGCGTCGGCGATGGCGTTGTAGTGGGTCAGATTGGCCTGGTCGTTACCGGTGAGCCCGGCGGCGTGCAGGTTGAGCACCAGGCCGGTCGGCTCCCCGGGAGGTACGTGCAGGGAGTAGGTCCTGGGCAGACCACCGAAATCGAAGTGCGCAGCCGCGAACGGTTCAGCCGCCGCAGGCGCGGCGGGCGCGACCCAGGTCAGCGCGCACAGTGCTACGGCCAGCATGCGTGCACTGCCGGCCGGTCGAAAGTTTCCCAAAGCGTTCCCCCCGCTGTGGCAGCCCGTTGTGGTGTGACGTCGTCTTCTGACGCAAGTCCAAGCTACCGCTGCGTGTGGTGTCGGCGGAACCGCCCTCGGTGTTACGCCGGGCCGAGCAGCTCCAGCACGGAGTCGACGTCGTTCTCGGTGGTCGCCCAGGAGCAGACGAACCGGTAGATCGGATGCGCCACGTCCGGCGCGTGGATGGCGTAGCGCCGGCTGAGGGTGGCGTGGGTCTGCGGGTCGAGGACGACGAACACCTCGTTGGCCTCGGTGGGGGACGCCAGCGTCAGGCCCCGTCCCACCAGCCCGGTGCTCAGCCGGGCTGCCATGGCATTGGCGTGCGCGGCGAGGTGCAGCCAGCGGCCGTCGGTGAACAGCGCCTCGAACTGCGCGGAGACGAAGCGGTGTTTGCTGGGCAGGTGTCCGATCTGCTTCTGCACGAAGTGGATTCCGTCGAAGCGCTCGGGCCGTCGCACCAGGAGCGCGTCGCCGAACAGGAGGCCGTTCTTGGTGCCGCCGACGGTGACGATATCGGCGTCACCGATCGCTTCCAGCGGGGAAACCCCCAGCGCGGCAACCGCATTGGCGATGCGCGCGCCGTCAACGTGGACCAGCAGGTCGTTGCTGTGGGCGATGTCGACGAAACTCTTGACGGCTTCGGGTGTCCAGAGCCGGCCGTTCTCGGTGGATTGGGTGATGGTGACCACGGTGGGTTGCGAATGATGCACCGGCCCGCGCCGGGCCGCGGCCCGGTCGAGTTCGGCCGGATCGATCAGACCGTCGTCGCTGGGCAGGACGGTCAACATGGCACCGGAGAGGCGGACGGGTCCGCCCGCCTCGTCGACCAGGGAGTGCGCGATATCGCTGCACAGGATGGTGTGCCACGGCCGGGTGGCGGCGGTCAGCGCGATGACGTTGGCACCGGTGCCGGTGAGCGCGAACAGCACCTCGGCGTCGGGGGAGTCGAAGGTCTCTTTGAGGAGGTGGGCGGCACGGGCGGTGACGGCATCGTCGCCGTAGGACATGGCGGTGCCCTGATTCGCGGCGACCAGCGCCTCGAGGATGGCCGGGTGCGCCGGCGCGGCATTGTCGGAGGCAAAGGCAGAAGAGACGACCACGGTGGTGATCCTCTCACTCGCCCCACGTCGGGGCCGCGGCGAGCCACGATGGATGCCGTCGTCAGCAAGATCCGGGCGGTGCGGGTCACGAGAGCGTCGGCGTGACTGATGTCGAGATGTCGTCGAAACATCCTGTACAGCAACCATTATCGGCAATGTGTCGGGTCGAGACCAGTCCTCGTCGTCGCCGGCATCTGTCTACGCAGTGACTATGGAGGCGTCCGACACTACCGAGGTGGTTGTGGGCCTGTCCAGGAGCTATGCGGCCACTGGCGTCAATTCGTCTAGGTCGCAGACGATCTGAGGTTCGATGGTTTTGGTCACGGTGACCGCGGTTGGTGGTTATCGTCGTATTCTCAGCTGGGGGCCGGCTCGCCCCTTCGCCGCCCGAGCTACGTCGAGGACCATCATGTCGTCAGTCGATTCACGTCCGTTGCTCAATGTCGCCAGGTTGTTGGCGGTGGTGAACCTCGCCGTGGTGGTGGTTCTCTTCCTCACTGCCGGGAAGCTGATCCAGGAGAATCAGCTCCTGGACGTCCACGGGTACGGCGCCATCGTGTTACACGTGACGTCCGGTGGGCTGTTGTTGGCGCTGCTGGCGCTGGCGTGGCAGTCGAAGCGTGGCTGGTGGGCGCCGGGTCTGGCTGTGGTGCTCTTCGCGTATTCGTTTCTCCAGGCCTATCTCGGCAAGGGTATGACGTTGTATCTGCACATTCCCGGCGCGCTGCTGGTCGCCGCCCTGTCAGTGTGGCTGGCGGCGTGGCTGTTCGCACCACGGGCCCGCAACTCCGCCGGCTAGACAGCCTGCGGGCGTTCGCTATTCGCACACGGTCTGGCTCAGTGTGCCGTTTCTGCAGGTGGGGGCCGTGTCCCAGTACCGGGAAGAAAATTCAGAACCTTCGACCGAACTTTTCAGGTAACCCGAAAATTATCTCCGTATTCACCAAAACTATTGGTAGCAAGGGCATTTCGTACACCCAAGGTTGCACGACTCGCCGATCTGTGGCTAAGCTGTGGTCAACGAAGGGGAGTAGCCCCCAATCGGATCGTCGACATACTGGCTTCGCGGCGTCATTTGCGCAGCCCGGTGATCCGAACCGGTCCTCGGGCCGGTGGGCGAGACCTTCGGTCGTAAAGACCGTATTGGTCGACGGCCGGAGGCATCTCTGAGAGCCCCGAGCGGTCGCCCCTGATCGAGGAGTCGTCCGGTGCTCGCCGCCTTGCTGCTGAGTTTCGCCGTCATTTTCATCGCCGAGATGGGCGACAAAACCCAACTCGTGGCCATGATGTTCGCATTGCGCTACCGCTGGTGGGTGGTGCTCGCCGCCATCACCGCGGCCACCACCATGGTCCACGTCTTGTCGGTCGCCATCGGTCACTATCTCGGTGCGGCGCTGCCGACGCACCTGCTCGGATTGCTGGCCGGGGCCATGTTCGTCTTCTTCGGTTTGTGGACCCTGCGCGGCGACTCGCTCTCCGATGAAGAGGCCAGCCGCGCCCAGCGCGCGTCCGGAGCCGCGTTCTTCGTCGTCACGTCCGCGTTCTTCCTGGCCGAGCTCGGCGACAAGACCATGCTCGCGACCATCACCCTGGCCGCCGACAACAACTGGCTGGGCGTGTGGATCGGCTCCACGCTGGGCATGGTGGTCGCAGACGGTCTCGCCATCGTGGTCGGGGCGGTTGCGGGCAAGCACCTTCCGGAACGGGCCATCCAGATCGGCGCGGCCGCGTCGTTCCTGCTCTTCGGCGCCTTCATGCTCCTGGAGAACACGTTCCCCACCGCTCCCGTCGTCATCATCGGCGCCATCTCGGTGGCGATCGTCGTGCTGCTCGCCGTCATCCTGAGATCCCTGCCGGAACGGCTGCGTCCGGCCGTCCTTCGGCCCAAGCCGGCCATCGAGGTCGACTCGTCGGAGGCGTCCCGCCCGACCGACGAGGCTCGCCCCGCTCTCTAGCTGCTGGTCTGCCGTCGCGGGCACCGCCCGCGGCGGGCAGGCAAACTTAAATTGAACAGTTGCAGATTGTTTACAATCTTCTGTTGACGTTTTGCCGGGACCCCATTAACGTTCGCGAACATGACCTCAAGCCGGCGGGTTACGTCGCTCCTTGCTCTCATGTCCGCCACCACGCTGACGCTCAGCGCGTGTGGTGGGACTTCCTCCGACAATGCTTCCGATAGCGCTGATCTGCCCGAAAACCCGAGTGTGATCATCCTCAGTGGTGATGGGATGGGGCCGCAGCAGCGCACGGCCATCCAGTACTACCTCTATGGTCTCGATGAGCGCCAACCCATGGATGCGTTGCCGTATTCGGGATTCCTCGACACAGTTCCCGGCGATCCCGAGTATGCGGTCACCGACTCGGCGGCCGGTGCCACAGCGTGGGCGATCGGGCAGAAGGTGCCCAATGGCACGACGGGCCTGGGCCCGGACGGCGAAGAGGTGCCGACGTTGATGTCGATCGCCAAAGAGCGTGGGATGACAACAGGTTTGGTCAATGATCACGACGTCACCAATGCGACGTTGGCGTCGTTCGGCTCGCCCGTGCCGGATCGTGATCTGAAAGTCGATATCGCCAAAGGTTATCTCGACAACGGCGTCGATGTGATGTTCGGTGGCGGGGAGAAGTACTGGTATCCCGAGGGCAGCCCGGGCAAGATCCCCGATGAGGGTGAGGACGACGCCAGTGAGGGTGACTCTGATCTGGTGGCCCGCGCTGAGGCCGACGGATACCAATATGCCTACGACCAAACGACATTCGATGCATTGACCGGTCCGAAGGCGTTGGCGCTGGTGCAGGACAGCGCCAAGCGGCGGTCCACCGAGATCGAGGGCTACGACTACGCCGCCGATCCGCACTACGTGGCGCCGGAGAAGCTGGTCTCCAAAGCGCTCGACATCCTCGGAGACAACGAGAAGGGCTTTTTCCTGGTCATCGAAAGTGATGATCTGGATTCTGACGCCCACGAACACGATGCGCAGAACATGATGCTCGCCGGTGAGTCGGTCAACGAGATGGTCAAGGTGATCACCGACTACCAAAAGGAGCATCCGGAGGTGCTGTTGATCGTGACCGCCGATCATGAGACCGGGGGCATGACGATCGAGAACGTCCTCGATGACGGTGAGCCGGAACTCAACAGTGATCAGGTCGCGGATGATCCGGTGCCGTACTGGGCCGAGGTTCCGGAGAACATGCCGCTGCCCGGTGGTGGGGTGCCCAAGCGCAGTGGCCCGTTCACCATCAAGGGCACCGACCGTCAGTTCAAGGTCGACTGGACCACCGCCGAGCACACCGGAACCATGGTGCCCGTCACCGCGGCCGGACCCCTGGCCGAACGCTTCAGCGGCGTCCACCCCAACACCTATGTCTTCGACGTAGTGCAGGAACTCTGGGGCAACAACTGATGTCCGTTGCCGAGACTGCATGCCGTGCGTCGATTAACGTCGGAGCCCGCACTCCATGCCCTCTCGGCGATGGGGTTGTGCCGGAAGCGAGGAGCCCGCGTGAGTGAACTTGCCACCCTGCCCGAAACTACTGCGTTGGCGCGCAGCGGCAGCTCCATCACGCTCGAGAACGTCAGGAAGTCCTACGGCGAGGGCTTGCACGCCGTGGAGCATGTCGACTTCAAAGTCGAAGCGGGAGAATTCTTCTCACTGTTGGGCCCCAGCGGTTGCGGCAAGACCACCACACTGCGGATGGTCGCGGGATTCGAACAGCCGACCGCCGGTCGGGTCCTGCTGGGCGATGAGGACATCACCAACACCAAACCCGCTCGCCGCCCGGTGAACCTGGTCTTCCAGGATTACGCACTCTTCCCGCACATGACCGTCGGCGACAACGTGGCGTTCGGCCTGAAGGTCAAAGGGCTGGCCCGCCGCGAGGTCACCGAGCGGGTCACCGAGGCCCTGGCATCGATGCGACTGACCGCCCTGGTGGACCGTCGGCCGGCGCAGCTCTCCGGCGGACAGCGCCAACGGGTGGCGCTGGCAAGGGCTTTGGTCAACCGGCCCAAGGCGCTGTTGCTCGACGAGCCGCTCGGCGCCCTCGATCTCAAACTGCGCCGCGAGATGCAGCTCGAGCTGGGCCGCCTGCACCGCAGCACCGGCACCACCTTCCTGTACGTCACCCACGATCAGGAGGAGGCGCTCACTCTCTCAGACCGGATCGCGGTGATGAACCAGGGCCGCATCGATCAGCTGGCCGATCCGCGCACTCTCTACGAGCGGCCGTCGAGTGTCTTCGTCGCGGGGTTCATCGGGACCTCGAATCTGCTTGTTCTGCAACAGCCTCGGCGCGTCGGTGAGCATCACGTGAGCGTGCTCGGCGACGGTGACCGGCTGGTGGCGCCCAACACAGCGCATCAAGGGTCTTTGCAGGTGACGGTGCGACCCGAACGAATCTACCTCCACCCCAACGAGGATGCCGAGGTGTCCGAGCAGCACAGCACGGTCCGCGGCGTGGTGGCCGAGATCGTCTACGTCGGATCCACCACCCACGTCACCGTGGATCTGCCCACCGGCGAGCACCTGGAAGTGCACGAACTCAGCAATGACAGTGACCTCAAGGCCATCAGCCGCGGGTCGAGGGTGCGGTTGTCGTGGGGACCGGAGTGCACCCACGTGATCGGTCCGGTGGAGGCCGCGTGACCGACGCACCGATCTCAGCCGGGTGGGTGGATTGTCACGCCCACTTGCTGGCCGGTGTCGACGACGGGCCGACGACCGAGGACGACAGCCTCAAGATGCTCGCCGATGCTGCTGCCGGTGGCACCCGGATCCTTTTCGTGACTTCCCATCTCGACGAACGCTATCCCTGGAGCCGGGACCGGGCCGACGACCTGGCACGGGCGTTCGACCGGCTCCTGGAGCTCGCGACCTCGGTGCCGGGGTGCCCAGAGCTCCGGATGGGCTATGAACTGGCGCCTCGCCCGAGGACGGCGGAGTTCCTGGCCGACCCCGCCCGGTGGCGCCTCGCCGGCACCGACGTCGTCCTGGTGGACGGACCCGACGACATCCCGATGCAGCACGACGCCGGCATCCTCGACTACGTGGACCGCGTGCTGACCGCCGGGCTGCGGCCCGTGGTGGCACACCCGGAGCGGTGGGCCTTCCTGTTTCCCGGCGACCGGGCGTTCGCCGACACTGTGAAAGAAAAAGGGGCGCTGCTGCAAGTGGATTCGGGGGCACTGCTCGGGTTCGACGGGCCGGCAGTCGAAGCCGAGGCGCACCGTCTGTTGGACGAGGGTCTGGTGGATCTGGTGGCCTCGGACGCGCATGAACTGGGGGAGGCTGACCTGCGACCGGTCCGCCGGCACCTGTACCAACGCATCGGCGATCGCTGCGAAACCTTGCTCAACGGAAAGATTCTGGAGGAGAGATGAGTCAACAGCATATTGCCCGGCGATATACGCAGGTGATTGCCTGTACGTCGGGAGCGCTGCTCGTACTGACCGCCTGCGGTGGCGGTGGCGGTGGCGAGAACTCCGCGACGAGTGGTGAACTGCGGACGTTCACCTACGAAGACACCATCGACCCCGACATCATCGGTGGCTTCACCAGCGCCAATGCCGACCTCGAGTTGAAGACGGCGATCTTCGACAGCGTTGACGAGGGTGCGGCCAAGCTGAATGCCGGCTTCGGCACCGATGTGGTGGAGGTGTGCCTGGACGAAGCCAAACCACTGACCGAGGACAAGCTGCTGGCCCCGCTGGACACGTCGAAGCTCACCAACTGGGACGCCCTGGACCCGACCTTCCGCGAGGCCAAGGGGGTGGTGGTCGATGGTGAGGTCACGATGGTGCCCGCCTCGGCCGGACCGCACGGGATCCTCTATGCCACCGATGCCATCCCCGGCGGAATCGACAGCTACGCAGCACTCTTCGACCCGGCGTACCGGGGCAAGGTGGCTCTGGACGGCGGATGGTTGACCGCGCTGGCGGACACCGCGCTGGCGTCGGGAATCACCGATCCCCTCGCGATGACCGATGAGCAGATCGGGCAGATGCAGGACAAGATCCAGGCCGCCATGGCCGACGGGCAGTTCCGCACCATCGCCGACGGCGACTCCGACATGTCCAACCTGTTCAAATCGGGCGAGATCATCCTGGCCGACGGTGGCCGCGGCACCGCCGAGGCGATCAATGCCAACGGCGGAAACGTGACCTGGGTGGCGCCCAAAGAGGGCACGTTGTCCTGGATGTGCGGTTTCGGCATCAGTGCCGAGGCCGTCAACGTCGACGCCGCGTACGCCTTCATCGACTACTACATCTCTCCGGCCGCGCAGGGTGCCGTCGGAGATCTCGGCTACGTCATCACCAATCCGAACGGGCTGCCCGAGGTCGCCGAGGAGTTCCAGAAGACCGCAAACCCCTCCGACCTGGAAGGCACCATCCCGCAGTTCGAACCCGACAACGCCGACGTGTGGCGCACCGCGTGGCAGGAGATCGAGGCAGGCGGGTGACCAAGGGCAATCGCACCGGCGCCGTGCTGGCCACGGCGCTCGTGGCGGTGGTACTGGTGGTCCTCGTCGGGCCCATCATCCTGCTCGCGGTCTTCTCCTTCAACGACTCGACCATCATCGCGTTGCCCTTCGAGGGCTTCACGTGGAAGTGGTACGCCGAGGCCTTCACCGATCCCGATGTCGCTGATTCCCTGCGCAATTCGACGGTACTGGCCGCGGTGATCTCGCCGCTGTGCGTGGCGCTCGGCACGGCGACGGCATGGGCCATCACCCGCTTCCGGTTTCCCGGTCGCGGGCTGTGGTCGGCTCTGGCCGCGGCACCGCTGGTGATCCCGTGGCTCATCATGGGTGTCAGCGGGCTGCTGCTGTTCGCGTCGCTGGATATCGAGCTGTCACTGTTGACCGTGGGTGCCATGCACATCGCGGTCACGTTCCCGTTGGTGACCGCTCTGGTGTCGGCGCGGTTGGTGCGGTTCCAACAGTCGCAGGAGGAGGCGGCCGTCGATCTGGGCGCCTCGCAGTGGCAACTCATGACCAAGGTGGTGCTCCCACAATTGGCGCCCACGTTGGGTGCCGCGCTGATCTTCTCGTTCGCCTGGTCTTTCAACAACTTCGAGATCAGCTTCTTCACCGGAGGCTATGAACAGACCTTCCCGGTGTGGGTGTATTCGGTGCTGCGTCGTTCGGACAACCTGCCGATCGTCAATGCCGTCTCGACGGCGGTCTCGGTGGTCCAGGTGGTGGTGGTGTACGGCATGTGGCTGGCCTTGCAGGCCGTCAGCCGGCGTCGCGGATCGCAGGAGTCGCTCACCGACATGCTGGCGGGAGGCATGAGGTGACCGCGGTGCTCGAGATCGAGGCCGCGGCTGCGTCCGGCGCCTCTGGCCGGCGGCGGACATGGCTGCCGTTCGGCTATCTGTCCGCCCCGATGACCGTGCTGACAGTCCTGGTGTTCGTCCCGACCATCATCCTGTTCCTGATCAGCCTCGGCATGAAAGTGGGCCGCGGAGAAAGTGTGTGGTCGCTGGATGCCTACGCCGCCATCCTCACCGATCCGCTGTACCACAAAGTGGCTCTCACCACCGTGGTGATCGCCACCTGCGCGATGATCGTCCAGCTCGTCATCGGTGTGCCGCTGGCGTATGTGATGGCGTTCAAGTCGGGACGTTTCGAGGTCGCACTCCTGCTGGGCGTGGTGTTGCTGGATCAGCTCAATCCGGTGATCCGGGTGTATGCCTGGCGAATGTTGCTGGGCCGCAACGGCATCATCAACGGATTCCTGCAGGCCATCGGTGCCATCAACCAGCCGATCGACTGGCTGCTGTTCAACGAGGTGACAGTTGTCATCGTGTTGTCCACCAGCTGGATCACCTACACCGTGATTCCGCTCTACGCGGCGATGAAGGCCATCGACACCAATCTGTTCCAGGCCGCGGCAGACCTGGGTGCAGGGTGGTGGACCATGACCCGGCGCATCCTGCTGCCACTCGCCGCGCCCGGGATCTTCATGGCGGTGCTGCTGGTCTACATCCCGCTGTTCACCGACTTCGCCACCCCCACCCTGGTGGGTGGCACCAGCGGCTACATGCTCGGTCAGGCCGTCAATGACCTCATTCTCGTGCAGGGCGATCTCGCCCGCGGTGCAGCGTTGAGCAATCTGCTCCTGCTCGCCTCGGGCGTCGTGGCCGCCATCGCATTCCGACTCGCCAAAATCAACAAACTGGAGGCTTAGACCATGACCCTGCTCCCGCCGGTGCCCACAGCAGTGCCCGGCCCCCGCAGTGCCGAACAACTGGCGGCGTACGACAAGATCTTCTACCCGGGCTTGGTGGGTGACGGCTATCCCTTTGTGGCGCAGTCACGATCGGGGTGGACGGTCACCGACGTCGACGGTCAGGTCTTCGTCGACCTGGTGAGTTCCTCGGCGTCGGTACCGATGGGCGCGGGTCGCACCGAGATCGTCGAACCCGCTGCGGCGGCACTGCAGAGCTTCGGCAACGAAGACAGCCACGCGGTGTTCCACGAGTGGATGTTGCCGCTGGCTCAGCGTGTTCTCGAGCTGGCGCCGGACAGCCTCACCCGCGTGGACATCGCGCTCAACGGCACCGAAGCCGTGGAGACCGCGGTGCGGGTGATGCGGCGGGCCACCGGCCGGCAGGTGATCATCGGCTTCTTCGGCGCCTACCACGGCGAGACCACCACCACGGCGTCACTGGGGGCCGAGCAACACGAGATCGGTCGTGAGTTACGCGGACTGGCCAGCGGATTCGTCCACATTCCCTACCCGAATGCGTACCGCAACCCGTTCGGTGATCCCCGCCCCGGAGGTACCGGCGATCCCTGGGTGGACTATCTGCGCGACCATGTGCTCTTCCACCTGGTGGACCCGTCGGAGGTGGCGGGTGTGATCATCGAACCGATCCTCGGCTCCGGCGGGGTGATCTCGCCGCCGGACACGTTCTGGCCTGCGCTCGTCGAGGTGTGCCGTGAGTACGGCTGGCTGCTCTGCCTCGACGAGGTGAAGACCGGATTCGGCCGTACCGGTGAGGTGTTCGCCGCCGAGCTGTGGGGCCTGCAGCCGGATCTGATGTGTCTGGGCAAGGCGATGGGTGGGGGAGTCATGCCCATCGGTGCCCTGTTGGGCAACGAACGTGCGCTGGGCGGCTACAGCGACCTGTCCACCGGCAGCACATGGTCGTGGCTTCCCGCCGCGTGCGCCGCGTCGCTGGCCTATCTCGACCTGATGGAACGCGAAGACGTCCTGGGCAATGTGCGTGCGCTGCACCAGGTTGCGATGGATGTGGTGGTCCCGCTGGTGGATCGAATTCCTCAGGTGGGCGATGTCCGGGTGCAGGGCGGATTCGTCGGCATCGAGTTCGTCAAGGACAAGGCGACCAAGGAACGTGATCTCGCGCTGCAGGACGCCGTCGCCGAAGGATGTATCAAACGTGGGGTGCTGGTGGCGTCCAGCACCACCAGCCTCAACATCCAGCCGTCGCTGGTGATGCCGCCCGAGGCATACACCGAGGCATTGGGGCGGGTGCTCGAGGCGCTCGACGAAGCCCTGTCGTGAACGAAGGCCTGCGGGCAGCCAGCGCCGCTGCACTGAAAGCCATGGCCGACAACGGAACCCTCAAGGCGCCGCCGGTGCTGGAGGCGCCGCAGGGACCGTTGAGCCGTGTCGCCGGTACCGACGTGTTGGTGGCCTGTTCCAACGACTACCTCGGATTGGCCTCCGATTCCCGGGTGGTCGCCGCAACTGTTGACGGCCTACAGCAGTACGGCGCGGGCACGGCCTCGGTCCGCTTCATCTGCGGAACCTTCACCCCGCACCTCGAACTGGAACGTGACCTGGCATCGCTGGTGGGGACCGAAGGCGCGTTGACGTTTGTCTCGTGTTGGGACGCCAACGCCGCCGTCATCACCACGTTGGCCGACGCCGACACCGTGGTGCTCTCCGACGCGCTGAACCACGCGTCGATCATCGACGCGGTGCGGTTGTCCCGGGCCGGCCGCAAGGTGGTGTACCCGCACGTCGATCTCGCCGCGCTCGAGGAGGCATTGGCCGGGCTGGGGGAGTGGGGCCGGCGCCTCGTTGTCACCGACGGGGTGTTCAGCATGGAGGGCGACGTCGCGCCGCTGCCGGCGCTGATCGAGGTGTGTCGTCGCCACGACGCGGTGCTTCTCGTCGACGACTCCCACGGTATCGGTGTGATGGGCGGCGACGGCCGCGGTCTGCCGTCGGCGCAGGGGGTCCTCGGTGAGATCGACGTGCTGACCGGCACTTTGGGCAAGGCGCTCGGTGGTGCGGCCGGCGGCTATGTGGCCGCGTCCGCGGAAGTGGTGGAACTTCTGTCGCAGGTGGCGCGGCCGTCGCTGTTCTCGAATGCGCTGCCGGTGCCGATCGCGTGCGGGGCTCGCGAAGCGGTACGGATTCTGCGGGCCGAGCCCGAGCGGGTGAGACGGTTGCACGGCCTGGCGTCGTCGTTGCGGGACGGATTGCGCGAGGCGGGGCTGAACCCGCTGGCCGGTGAGACGGCGATCGTGCCGATCATCGTGGGCGAGACCGCGCGCGCCGGGCTCATGAGTCGTCAGCTGCGCGAGCAACACGGTGTGCTCGTCACCGGCTTCGGCTACCCCGTAGTGCCCGAGGGCACCGCCCGGCTGCGCCTGCAGGCCAACGCTGCGATGACGGATGCGCACGTCGCACAGTTGGTCACGGCGATCGCCGAAACTCACGCCTGGGCGAGTCAATAGAACGATCTGCCACAGCCGTCACATCAGTACTCGGGTTAAGGCGGTACAAGAATTGCCCGCTTAGTGAGCGACTTTCTCGCGTCGCCTCGAAAAGTCGCTCAGTAAGCGGGCAAATTACTGAAGGACTTCTGATCGGTGATCAGAGTGGCAGGTGTGACTGACGTTCGTGTCCGTGCGGCACCATCTCCCGAGACCCCGCGTCGTAGCCCGCCTCCGGGACCCACTTCTCGAAGTGCCCGCTTAGTGAGCGACTTTCACCAATCGTCGAACAGCAGG
>JBEVFK010000176.1:0-35650 GCA_040512325.1 Mycobacterium sp.
GCGTTGATGCGCTGGTGGCCGACGCCGACGTGGTGATCCACCTGGCGTTCATCGTCCTGGGCTCACACGAGGAAAGTGAGCGGGTCAACGTCGCCGGCACCCGCAACGTCTTCGAGGCCACCGTCGCCGCGCCGCGGCCGACCCGGCTGGTGTACACCTCGTCGGTGGCCGCATATGGCTATCACGCGGACAATCCGGTGCCGCTGACCGAGCAGACGTCGGTGCGCGGCTCCGGCGAGCACTACTACTCGCAGCAGAAGGCGGCGTGCGAAGCGGTGCTCACCGAGATCACCGCGGACTCGGATGTGGAGGTCTTGGTACTGCGTCCGTGCATCGTCGCCGGACCGAAGGCCACCGCACTGGCCGACGCAGTGCCGTGGGGTCAACTGCCGCTCGTACCCGATCCGGGCACACCGCTGCAGCTGGTCCATCACGACGACGTGGCGGCGGCTATTGCGTTGGCGGCCAGCGGTTCCGCCCCTGCCGGGGCCTACAACATCGCCGGCGACGGCGAGATCACGCTGTCCGACGTGGCCACCGCACTGGGGGGCCGCTCGATGCGGGTGCCCGCGGCCACCGCCACCATTGCCTCGGCCGTGATCGCGCGTATCCCATTTTCGCCGTCGTCAGTCGAATGGGTGCACTTCGGCCGCACGTCCATCGTGATGGACACCAGCAAGGCGAAGGCGGTGCTCGGGTGGACGCCCCGCTACAGCGCCGCGGAGACACTCGCGGCCCTGGCTGCCAGCCTCTGAAACACTGAAGCAGTGCAACCCACCGATCCCTGTCCCTGCGGCACCGGCGACGCTTTCGGCCAGTGCTGCCTGCCGTTGCACCGCGGTGAGCGACAAGCCGACACCGCCGAGCAGTTGATGCGCTCGCGGTACAGCGCATTCGTGGTCGAGGACCTCGAATATGTCTGGCGCACTTGGCATCCGCGCACCCGCCCGGAGGAAGCGACGGCGATCGCCGACTTGGTGTGGACCGGCTTGGAGATCGTCGACGCCTCCGGCGATGAAGTCGAGTTTCGTGCGCACTACCGCGAGGGCGGACAAACCGGCACGTTGCACGAGCGGTCGCGGTTCGCGATCAGAGCCCGCCGCTGGTTCTACGTCGACGGCGACCTGCTGAGATAGCTCAGGCCCCGATTCTGAGGCGCTGCGACGCACCGCCGAACCGCTCACGCAGGGTGGTCTCAGCGTAAGCGCGGCGGAACAGCCCCCGCGAGCGCAGGATCGGTACCACCTCGTCGACAAAGATCTCCAGCCCGTCGGGAAACACGTCGGGCATCAGGTTGAACCCGTCGGCAGCACCGGCGAGGAACCAGCGCTCGATGGTGTCGGCGACGTCCAGCGGCGAACCGACGATCACCCGGTGACCGGAACCGCTGAACTCACGGAGTGTTTGGCGCAGTGTCAGGGCCTGGCTCTCGATCAGCCGCACCACCGACTCCCGGAATCCGAGGGACCCGCCGAACTTGACCGGATCAGCGACGGCACCCAGTACGTGCGCGGGCAGAGGCTCGTCCAGCGGGTACCCGGACACATCTTCGCCGAGTGTCTGCGACAGCCGCTCCAGATCATGCCCGGCCGGCAACAGTGCGTTCTGCTCGTCGTAGCGACGTTCCGCCTCGGCACGCGTGTTACCGATCGTGGTGATCAGCCCGGGCAGGATCTTCACCGCGTCGCGGCTCCGGCCGTGTTTCACGGCCACGTCCTTGACGTAGCGGTAGTGGTCGATGCCCGCACCGAGGTCGAGCTCGGCGCTGAACACCGCGTCCGCGGCCCGTCCCGCCAGATCCCGGCCCTGCGGCGACCCCCCGGCCTGCACGAGCAGCGGGTGGCCCTGCGGCGACCCACCCTGGGGCAACGCGCCACGCACGGTGAAGAACTCGCCCCGGTGGTCGATGCCTCTGCCGCCGGCGGCGGCATCCCGCCAGAGTGCCTGCACGACGTCGACGAACTCGGCAGCTCGCCGGTACCGCACGGACCGGTCCGGATAGTCGGCCAGACCGAAATTTCCGCCGGCTGCGGGCGAATAGGTGGTGACCACATTCCAGGCCAACCGGCCGCCGGAAAGCTCGTCGAGGCTCAGCAGCCGGTGCGCCAGCTCCACCGGATCGTTGAAGGTCGACGACAACGTGCCGATGAGCCCGAGGTGCTCGGTCTCCGCCGCGACCGAGGCCAAGATGATGCTCGGCTCCAACGCCTGCGACGGCCGCAGCGCCGGATGCTCCCGCAGCGCCGGGCCGTCGGCGAGAAACAGCGCGTCGAGCGTCCCCCGCTCGGCGATCCGGGCCATCCGCGCGTAATAGCCGGGATCGGCGAACGACGTCGCCGGTTCCGTCGTGCGCTGCCACGACCGGGTGTGAATACCGACGTTCAGCACGTTGACGTTCAAGATCAAGCGACGGCTCACAATCGACCTCCTGGAGTCGGAACACCGCTGAACGCAAGTGAATTGGTGGACAGATCAGGCTCCGCCGGGACAGTGAGGGCCAGCCGGTGCCGCAACGTCCCGACGCTGGGCGCCGCGACCAGCTTGCGCTCACGCGCGCGCGGCAACAGCTCGTCGAGCACGGTGTCCAGCTCCTGTGTTGTCACCCGCGCGAGCACTCCGACCACACCGAAGGGCTCACTGAGCACGCCGCTGAGCCTGCGCACCGACCGGACCCGCACCACCGCAGGGGAATCGGGCAGAGGTTCGTCCTGTTCAACGACCACCAGATCAGCGCCTCCGCTGTGGCCGCCGGCGCGCTGCCACACCGGGAGGTCACCCTGCACCGAGCCGGGCACATTCATCGGACCGCTGATCGTGTATCCGCGGTGGACGTCGGCCTGCCGGATCTGCGCGATATCGGCGAAGACCCCGGTGGCAACGTCGCCGACCACCGATTCCAGCGGCCAGGAGCGCCACAACGCCCGCACTGCCGCAACGGCATCGGCCGTGTGTCGAGCTTCCAGGGCCGCACCCGTCCAGCTGTCTTCGGAGGCGTTCAGTGCGAGGCGCCTGTCGGCATCGAGGGCAAACCAGCCGACGCGCCCCTGTGCGGCATGGTCCACCGACAGCAGCCGACGCGCGAGGTTGTACGGGTGGTCTCGATGGGCGGCGGCAGCGATGACGAGACCGAGACCGGTGCTGTGCCGCGCCGCGATCGTCGCGATGACGGTGGCATCCAAACTCGCCGCGGAGGCTGCCGGCTCGTCGCGGCCGGCCCCGATGACCCAGTACGACACCCCGGCGGCCTCCAGCCGGGCGGCCAGTGCCGCGGGCCGGTGCTCACCGATGCCGTCGCCGACGATCTCGATGCCGAAGGACAGTGGTGCAGGCATCTCACTGACGGTACGGCGCAGTGGCGCGCACACCCAGTGTTCCGATCAGCGAAACCTTAAGTATCAGAGGCCAATTGTTAAGCCACCGGTACACGGTTGGCATTAAATTCCTTAAGCCACGAACTGTTGTTTCACGTGCGAAAACGTCGCTACCTTGCGGACGTGTTCAGATTCGCGTTACGACGCATCGGCCAGTCGATCGTGGTGATCGTCCTGGCCTACACGGCCGTGTTCTTCGTCCTCAATGTGCTGCCGGGAGATCCGATCGAGACGCAGATCTCGAACCCGGAGAACCCCATCTCCGATGATGAGGCACAAGCGCTGCGGGACTACTACCGGCTCAGCGAGCCGGCCATCCAGCAGTTCGGCATCTCCGTCCAGCGGCTGTTCACCGGCGACCTCGGCTATTCACTCAACAGTGGCCAGGAGGTCTCGCGACTGCTCGCCCATGCGCTGCCGTCGACGCTGGCGCTGGCCGGCGTCGCGTTCGTGTTGGCGGCGGCCCTGGGGTTCGCGATCGCTCTCACTGCGGTGTTCGCGCCGTCGTCCACGGCGCGGGAAATCGCGCGATCGATCCCGCCCGCATTCCTGTCCATTCCGGTGTTCGTCACCGGACTGGTTGCGTTACAGCTTTTCTCATTCAGCTTGGGCTGGGTCTCGGCCGTCGAAGACCAGGGTCTGAGCTCGACGTTGTTGGCGGCACTGCCGTTGGCCCTGCCGGTCGCGGCCCCGATAGCGCAGGTACTCATCCAGGGTCTGAGCAACGCCTCAGAACAACCCTACGTAGAAGTGCTGCGCGCCAAAGGGCTCGGGGAAGACCGGGTGATCTTCGGCCACCTCCTCAAGAACGGTTCCATCCCGACGGTGACCATTGTGGCGATCACCGTGGGTGAACTCCTGGCCGGCTCGGTCATCACGGAGACGATCTTCAACCGCACGGGGATCGGCTATCTCACCGAAAGCGCTGTGCGCAACCAGGACACGCCCATCATCCAGGCGGTGGTGATCACGGTCTCGGTGACCTTCGTACTGACCAATCTATTGACCGATCTCCTCTACCCGCTGATCGACCCCCGTATCGAACGAATTGTCCAGCAACCGCAGGCGGTACCCGCATGACTGTCGTCCAAGCACTCCCCCGGCTGAGTCTGCCCAGGTTCCGTCGCCGATTCTCGGTGAGCTGGTGGGACATCCCCCCGCTGATCTTCCTACTGTTGTTGGCCGTGATGATCGTCGCTCCCGGGTTGATCGCCCCGTACGACCCGCTCCAGGAGAACCCTGCCGACGCACTCGCCGGGTCTACGTGGGCGCATCCGTTCGGTACCGATTACATCGGCCGCGACCTGCTGAGCCGGGTGGTGGCCGGTACCGCCGCCACCCTTGCCGGTTCATTCATCGCGGTGATCATCGGATTGGTGGTCGGCACCGCACTAGGCCTGATCGCCGCCTACTTCGGCCGCGCCACCGACAGCATCATCAGCCGGATCGTCGATGTGCTGTTGTCGATCCCCACCCTGCTACTGTCCATCACGATCATCGTGGCGCTGGGCTTCGGCACCATCAATGCCGCTATAGCCGTGGGTGTTTCGTCGATCGCAGTATTCGCGCGGCTGGCCCGCTCGGAAGTGCTGGCCACCCGTAACCTGCCCTTCGTCGAGGCCAGCGAACACCTCGGCGCAGGCCACCTGACATTGCTGTTCCGCCATGTACTGCCCAACTCCTACTCCGCGGTGCTGTCGCTGGCCGCGCTGCAGTTCGGCACCGCCATCCTGGCGATCGCCTCGTTGAGCTTCCTCGGCTACGGCGCCCAGCCACCCGAACCCGAGTGGGGTCTGCTGATCAGCGAGGGGCGCAACTACATCAACGCCGAACCCGGGCTGGTGTTCTTTCCTTCACTGGCCATCGTCCTCACCGTCATGAGCCTCTCGCGGCTCGCACACCTCGTCCGAAAGAAGGTCGGTTGACATGACGTCAACTCCGCTGCTGTCAGTTTCCGGCTTGACGGTTCGATATGAACCGCGGTCCCGGCGCGACGATCCCGATCGCGGACCCGTGGTCGACGCGGTGTCGTTCGACGTGCACGCCGGCGAGGTGGTGGCCGTGGTGGGGCAGTCAGGCTCCGGAAAGTCCACGATCGCCCGCGCCGTGCAGGGCCTGCTCCCCGCGAACGGGCGCGTCACCGACGGTGCCATCAGCCTTGACGGCTGCGATGTCACTGCCTTCACCCAGCGTCAGTGGCGCAGAATACGGGGCACCGAAGTCGGCTTCGTGCCGCAGGATCCGCTCGGATCACTCGACCCGCTGAAAAAGGTGGGCCATCAGATAGCCGAAGTGCTGGTGGTGCATGGAATCACGGGCCGGCGCGAGGCTCGGACCCGGGCCGTCGGCCTGCTCGAGCGCGTCGGTATCCCAGGGGCCGCACAGCGCGCCGACGCCTACCCACACGAGCTCTCCGGCGGTCAGTTGCAGCGGGTGCTCATTGCGATCGCGATCGCCGGTGACCCGAAGCTGCTGATCGCCGACGAACCCACGTCGGCCCTGGATGTCACCGTCGCTCAGCGCATCCTGGCTCTGCTCGACGAATTGCGCAGCGAGCGCGGGCTCGGCGTCGTGTTCATCACCCACGATCTCGCGCTCGCCGAGCATCACAGCGACAAAGTGGTGGTGCTCCGGGACGGTCAGGTCCGCGAAATCGGCTCTACCGCAACAGTCTTGGTTGATCCGCAGGATGACTACACCCGCCAGCTGATCTCCGATGCGCCGGCGCTGTCGCCGGACAAGTACCACCGGACAGTGCCTGCGGCCGCCTCCGAACCGATCCTGCAGGTGAGCGGTCTGATCAAGCGGTTCGGTGACACGGCCGCACTGGATTCCGTCTCGTTCGCCGTCCAAACCGCGACCATTCACGCCCTCGTGGGCGAGTCCGGGTCCGGTAAAACCACCGTGGCCCGAATCCTGGCCGGCTTGGCAGGTTTCGACGCCGGCGAGGTACGTGTCGACGGCGTGGTCCGAGAACCCGGCACGCACTTCGGCGCTCCCGAACAGCGGGCGCAGGCCCGGGTACTGCAGATGGTGCATCAAAACCCCCTGGCTGCCCTCGATCCGCGGTTCACCATCGAAGAAGCGGTCGGCGAACCGCTCCGGATCAACCGGGTGGGCTCGAAGTCGGACCGCCGCCGCGAGGTCGCCCAGGCGTTGGACCGGGTGGGGTTGTCCGCCACCCTGCTGAATCGAAAGCCCCGTGAAGTCTCGGGCGGCCAGCGACAGCGAGTGCTACTCGCCCGGGCCCTGGTATTGCAGCCGCCCGTGCTGGTGCTCGACGAGCCCACCTCGGCCCTCGACGTCACCGTGCAGGCTCAGGTGATCGATCTGTTGATCGAACTACAGCGGGAGCTGTCGCTGACCTACTTGTTCATCTCCCACGATCTGAGCCTGGTACGTCAGATCGCTGATGCCGTCAGCGTGCTCGAGCACGGTCGGCTGGTCGAAACCGGCCCGGTCGCCAGGGTATTCAGCACCCCGGCGCAGGCCTACACACAACGCCTCCTCGACGCGGTGCCCGGATCCTTGGTGCGGGCGGCATGAGGCGCGTTGTTGCTCTCCTGGCGACCACCGTTCTGGTGGCCGGATGCTCCTCAGATCGGCTCGAACCGGCCGCCGCCGGCGCCCCCCGCGGCGGCGATCTGGTCTATCTCGACGCCGAGGCACCGGCCGCACTGCAGATCCAGGTCAGTTACTGGCAGAACAGCCTGCTCAAGGATCAGCTGCTCGACCGGCTGGTGTACCAGGACCCGAAGACCTTCGAGTTCGTGCCGTGGATCGCCGAGAAGTGGACGGCCAACGCGGCGGCCACCGAGTACCAGTTCACCATCCGGGACGGCGTGACCTACAGCAACGGACAACCGGTGGACGCTGAATCCGTGCGCCGCAATCTGCAGTGGCAGGCCGACGGCGACAAACCGAAGGGCATCACCCGGAACACCTATTTCCCGAAGGTCGAATCGATCACCGCCGACAACACGACGCGCACGGTGGACGTCAAGCTCAAAGAGCCCTACGCGCCGTTCATCGCGGTCCTGACACTCAACACCGCCGGACTGGTGGCCGACGCAACGATCGACGCCACGAAAGAGGAGCAGTCGATCGTCACCAACCTGATCGGATCCGGCCCGTTCTACGCGGCATCGGAGGTCCCCGACAAGAAGATCGTCCTGGCGAAGCGGCGCGGCTACGACTGGGCACCGGCGACGGCTCCGCACCAGGGCGAGGCATACCTCGACACCATCACGGTCATCCCCGTCACCGAGGACAGCGTCCGGGTGGGCGCCCTGCGCGCCGGACAAGCCGACGCCATTCGCTACGCGCAACCACCGGACGAAAAGCTGCTCGCAGAAGAGGGATTCGACGTCCTCGGGTTGCGCACCCCCGGCCTGGCCAACACTCTCGATGTCCGGCAGACCGCGCCGTTTCTGAAGGACGTCAACGTCCGCAAGGCAATCGGCTTCGGCATCGACCGCAACGAAATCCTGCGCACGCTCTACTCGGACAACTGGAAACCGGCGCAGAACATCGTCACCGAGAACTTCCCCGGCTACACCGACCGCCGCGACGCGGTGCGCTACGACCGCGACGCGGCCGTGCGGCTTCTGGAGGCGGCCGGGTGGACGCAGGTCGACACAGACGGCTTCCGGGTCAAAGACGGCCAGGTGCTCGCCGTGAAGATCTACGTCGACGTCTACGACCACACCGCCAAACCGATGTACGAGCTGATCCAACGGCAGTTGCGGCGCATCGGCGTTCGGCTCGACATCCGGCAGACCGACTTCGCGAACTACCCGACCGCCAGCATCGAGGATTCAGTGGGGTTGCGACGCAACGGCTGGCCCACCGCCGATCCGGTGCGGCTGTGGCAGAACTACAGCAAAGACGGCGGCGACCTGTACGCACTCGACGGGGCCGACCCCACCATCGACCGGCTGCTGCAGGAGCAGATCACCGCCACGAACCCGGCAGCACGGTTGAACGTGCTGCAGGAGTACAACAACTACGTCATCGACAATGCCTACTCGATCCCGCTGCTGGAGGACACCCAGATCTTCGCCGTCGCACCCCGGGTGCACGGCTTCGCCAACGCCGCCAACTCTGTGCCATGGTTCTATGACGCCTGGATCGGCGAAGCCCGCCCGGGTACCGGAAAGGATTCCACCACATGAGTTCTGCTCCGCTTGCCGAGATTGCTGCCGACTATCGCCGGCGCCTCCTCGACGGCGGCACCGAGCCACCCACTCGCGGGCTCGAGTTGGTGCGCGAACACCGGCTGGGCGCCGTGCGGCTGGCCCGGGAGCTGGGCGGCGCGGGATACAGCGTGGTGGAGTTCTTCGACTTCCTCATAACGCTGGCCGCGGCCGACCCTGACCTCGCGCACATCCTGCGGGTGCACTACGCGCTCGTCGAGGACCTGCAGCGCGTGCCCCGCCAACCCGACAGTGACCGCTGGATCGCGGTGGTGGCCGCGGGCTGCCTGCTCGGGGGCGCCAATTCCGAACTGAGTACCAAGCAGGTGGGCGAGCAGGACTACGACACCGAGCTGGTGACCGTCGACGGCGGGCTGCGGCTGCGCGGGCGGAAGTTCTACAGCACCGGCGCGCAGTTCTCGGACTACCTGCGGATCACCGCCCACGACGAGAACGACGCGGTACTGGCGGTGATCATTCCGGTGCACCGGCCCGGGGTGATCCACGTCGACGATTGGGACGGCATCGGACAGCGGCACACCGGCAGTGGCACAACGATTCTCGACGACGTGGAAGTACTCGACGGCGAGCTGCTCAGATTCGGTACCGCCGTGGGAGTCGACCGGCGCCGAGGCGCACTGCTGCAACTGCATCTGCACGCCATCGCGGCCGGCATCCTGCAGGCGCTCACCGCCGATGCCGTCGAACTCGTCCGCGGCCGCCACCGCACCTATACCTTCGCCGCCGCCGACACTCCACCCGCTGATCCGCAACTACTGGAGGTCATCGGCGAAATCGATGCCGTGGCCTACACGGCCCGGGCCCTGGTACGCACGGCGGCAAGCGAACTCGCGCCGGCACTGGACGCTGCGCGGCACACCGGGCTGGATCCCGAGCTGGAGGTCAAGGCCTCGATTGCCGCCGCCCGGGTCAAGGTCGCCATCGAGGAGCCCGCACTGCGCGCCGCGTCGCGGATCTTCGACGTCGGCGGCGCTTCGTCCACTCGCGCGTCAGCGCACCTGGACCGGCACTGGCGCAATCTTCGGACCCTGTTCTCGCACAACCCGACGGTGTACAAGGCGAGGGTGCTCGGCGACATCGCCGTCAACGGCGCCGCCCTGCCGGACTCCGGCTTCTTTTGATTTCCGTCCGCGGGACATAATGAGTGGGTGCCGACCACCGCCGAGTCCGTCCTCCTGGCGGCGGTGGCAATCCTGCTCGCGGCGACCATCACGTTTCTCGTGCTGTTCGTTGTCAGCCGACGGCAGCTGACCACCGCCCGCACCGAGCTCGAGACCCTCAAGCGCGAGCAGCAGGGTCGCCGCCGCCGGCGTGGCTTGGCTCCGGTGGCGATCAAAACGGTGTTCCAGACCGCGGACAGGTTGATCAACAAGGGCTTTGGCGCAACGGTCCGCAACTCGATCGAAGACCTGGCGGGCTGGGCTCAGGTCGAGCGGCCCGACCTGGCCCGGCTCACCGCGGACGGCAACGTCGTGCTGGTGTTCTCCGATATCGAGGGTTCCACCGAATGCAACGAGAAGCTGGGTGACCGCGCCTGGGTGAAGCTGCTGGAACGGCACAACCGGCTGCTGCAGAACCGCGTCGACAAACACCAGGGCCATGTGGTCAAGACCCAGGGCGACGGGTTCATGATCGCGTTCGCCGCGGCCGAGGACGCGGTGCGGTTCAGCACCGACGTCCAGGACGCACTCGCCGACGACTCCCGGTGGCAGCAGATCCGGGTACGCATCGGAATTCACCTGGGCACCTCGGTGCGGCGGGGTGCCGATCTGTTCGGACTGGATGTGGCGATGGCCGCGCGGGTGGCAGACCAGGCCGACGGCGGCGAGATCCTGGTCAGTGAGCCGGTGCGCGACGCGGTGGTAGGGCTGGAGGACCTCGAATTCGGCGCACCCCGTGAGGTGGAGCTCAAGGGGCTGCGCGGCGTGCACATCCTCACACCCGTGTCCTGAAGCCTTCCAACGGATTCCAGGACCGGTCGCCCTGCACGACGTGCTCGATCACCGAACTCAGGTCGGCCAGCAGTGCGAGGCCCTCACGCAGGGGTCAATTCACCCTCGCGTCTGCACCCAGGCCAGGAACTGGTCGGCGGAGAACACCGGCTTACCCAGCTCGGCAGCCTTGCGGGCCTTGCCCGACTGGGTACCTGCCTCGGCGGTCACCAGCACTTCGCAGCGGGTCTTGGTCACCGACTTCACCGGGGCCAGACCGGCATCGGCGGCCAACCGCTCCATGCGCTCGCGGGGCACCTCGCGGCCGGAGTCATCGAGCGCGGTACCGGTGAAGCAGACCCGCACCCCCGGCACCAGCACCGCGGCGATGTCCTCACCGGTGAGCGCCGCCTCCACCGAGGCATCCACCACCTGGACCCCCAGCAGGGTCTCGGCTTGCCGAAGCCGCGCGAAGACGTTGTCGGTCAAGCGAACCCGAGAGGCGGCCACCCGCAGCTGATAAGCCACCGACTGCCTGGCCCCCGTCGTCCACTCCGAGCCACCGGCGGGTGGAACGCCGGGGACATCGTTGAGCAGTACCTGCCCGACACCGCGGCTGACCTCCAGCAGCGCCGACAACGCGGGTAGATCGGCCGCCACAGGTGTGGGCGTCGCGTGGTCGCGGCTGATCAGGTGTCCGGCCAGCGTCAGCGTCGGATCGGGATCGGCGAACGGCGTCGACCCCGGTTCGGCCTGTCCGCCGAACGCCTGCAGCACTGACTGCGCCCGGTCCAGGGCGGTGCGGCCGGTGGCACGCATCCGCCGCACCTCGACTCCCAGCGGCATGACGGTGACATGCCCGAGCCGCTTGAGTTCGAAATCGATGAGCCCGAGGGTCTCGTCGATGCCGGCCCCAATCGGCGTGCAGCCGGCCAACATCGGGGCGATCACACTCCACGCTTCGGCGAGTGTGGGTGCCAGCAGGACATCGGACACGGTGATCCCATAGGCCGCCCTGGCGTCGGCGAGGTCGCGTTGCGGGTTGATCACCGAGCTGACGGCCGTGCCGTCATCGAACGCGACCGCCAGCTCCACGGGCCGGGGTCGCGACATCCGACCTTCGTCGCCGACGGTCAGCAGTCCGATGGCGCAGAATCGACGCACCCGATCGTCTTCGGTGGCGCTGTGCAGGAACCGCGCGATACGCCGGTCGGTCTTGAGGTCTTTGGGGAGCACCGGCCTCTTGAGCACCAAACCCGCCATCGACGTGCACCGGCTCAGCGCCACGTACAGCTGACCGGTGGAGAACATGCCGCCGGTCAGATCGACGACCAACCGGTCGAGCGTCTGCCCTTGACTCTTGTGAATCGTGATGGCCCACGCCAGTTTGAAGGGGAACTGGGTGAACGAGCCGACGACCTCATGACGCAGTGCACCGCCCTCGACGACCGGCCGGGTGGCCTCCCACATGAACGGGCTCACCTCGGCGTCGGTGCCGTCGGTGAAGTCGACGGTGACGGTGAGCTCGGCAGGCCCGGCAGGAGCCCAGTCGATGGCGGTGATGCGGCCCAGGGTGCCGTTGACCCACCGGCCCGACTGGTCATTGTTGAGCATCATCACCTGGGCGCCGAGCTTGAACCGCAGGATTTCGTCAGCGGGCGGGTCGAACAAACTCAGGTCGCCGTATTGCCGTGCGCGATTGGAGTATTCGTCACCGGCGAGGCGTTCGAGATGTTGGCGGTTACGCGCTGTCACCAGCCGGTTGGTCGGAGCGAGCGTGAGCCAGAACTCACCGTCGGGCGGTACGAAGTCCGGATCGGTGCGCGCATTCAGCTCTTCCTGGGCGTGGCCGAGCAAGACTCCTTCACGAATCTCGTTGAGAATCGCGGCCATTCGGTCGTCACCGAGTTGACGGAAGACCGTCGTCAGCGACACGGTGGGGAACTGGTCACGTTCGAAGCTGTCGGCGGAGAAGAAGTACGGCGTCTCGTAGCGGGTGGTGAAGTACTCCGCCTCGGCTTCGGTGACCACCGGCGGCAGCTGATACAGGTCGCCCACCAGCACGATCTGGACACCGCCGAACGGTGTCCCCGGCTGCGGGCCGAAGCGTTGTAACGCGGCGGCCAGCATGTCGAACAGATCGGCGCGCACCATCGACGCCTCGTCGATGATCAGAGTGTCGAGCGAGGCAAGCGTCTTGGTGAAGCGGCCGGGCCGATACGTCCCGGTCCGGACGGCGTCGAGGGTGGTGGTGGCGGTGAAGCCGAAGAGCCGGTGCACGGTGTAGCCGTCGACGTTGAGCGCGGCGATGCCGGTGGGCGCCACCACGACGACAGTGTGGTCGGTCTGCGCCATGAACCGGCGGATCAGCGTCGACTTACCGGTACCCGCTTTGCCGGTCAGAAAAAGGTGCCTGCCACCGCCGAGCAGCGCCAGCGCCGCCCGGAACTCCTCGGTGAGGACGAACTCCCGCGAGCCCAACTTGGCTATTTGCCCCTGGTGTCGATGACCTGCTTGGCGATGTCGACGAGCTTGACGTTGCCCGACTGCGAGAGCTCGCGCAGCATGTCGAACGCCCGGAGCGCGTCGACGTCGTAGCGCTCCATGATGATGCCCTTGGCCTGACCGATGAGATCGCGGCTGCTCAGCGCCGACTGCAGCTGTTCCCCCTGGCGGCTGGCGACGATCGCCGCCGCGGCGTGCGCCGCCAGCACCGAGCCGATGGCCTCGGATTCGGCGTCGAACGCGTCTGGCTGGCTCGAGAAGACGTTGAGGGCGCCGGCCGTGCGCGTGGCGGTGTACAGCTTGAACGACACCGCGCTGCGCAGTCCCATGTCGAGCACCAACGGCGTGTACTTCGGCCACCGAGATTCTTCCTGGAAATCGTCGGTGCGCACGATCAGGTCATCAACCGCAGCCTCGATACAGGGCCCCTGCCCCGTGTCCACCTGCGCGCGATCCAGGTCGAACATCACGTCCGCCGTCGGGGCCAGGGTCTCGTAGTCCTTGCCCTTGCCGAGTAGCAGGACCCCGGAGAACTCGGCACCGGGCACCAGTTCGAGAACGGCGGCGGTGACCCCTTTCAGTACTTCCTCTACCGCGGTCGGCATCGCAACATCCCGCGCCAAGGACGCCATCCGCACCGCCAGGTCGTGCTTTGACTCAAGCGTCATGCGACACACTGTCGCACAACACGTCGACGGACGAAAAGTTTGCCCTTCGGCGCCCGGGGTACAACCTCGCGAGGTGGGTCCGGCGGTCGACCACCGTACTCACCAGGTCTCGTCGGTTCAGACAAAGAGCCGGCGGGGCCGCCCCCAATTCCGCCTGGTCCAGGTGTTGACCGGAGTAGCGTCGCGACAGTGACGGGCATATGGGTCCTCGCGGGCTACCAGAGCGACTACGCCAGAAATCTGCACCGCGAGGGTTCGGACTTCGCGGACCTGACCGCCGAAGTGGTGGACCGCACACTGAACGACGCCGCCCTGGACGGTTCCGCGGTCGGGGTGGTGCATGTCGCCAACGCCTTCGGCGAGCTGTTCGCGGCGCAGGGGCACCTCGGGGCGATGCCAGCCACCGTGCGCGAGGACCTCTGGGGCACCCCTGCCACCTGCCACGAGGCAGCGTGCGCGTCGGGCAGCGTCGCGGTGCTGGCGGCGATGGCCGATCTGCGGGCCGGCTTCTACGACTCCGCCCTGGTGGTCGGCGTCGAACTGGAAAAGACCGTGCCGGGTGACACCGCGGCCGCCTATCTGGGTGCCGCCGCGTGGGCCGGCCACGAAGGCGCGAAGGCGACGTTCCTGTGGCCGTCGATGTTCTCCGAGGTCGCCGACGAATACGACCGCCGCTACGGCCTGGACGAAGCCCACCTGCGGGCGATCGCCCAGCTCAACTTCGGCAACGCGAAGCGCAACCCACTGGCACAGACACGCGACTGGACCATTCCCGATCCCATCACCGACGACGCCAATCCCGTGGTGGAAGGGCGGCTGCGGCGACTCGACTGCAGCCAGATGACCGACGGCGGCGCCGGGGTGGTGCTGGTGAACGACAACTTCCTGCGCACCCACACCGACGCCAGGCCGCTGGCGCGGATCGACGGCTGGGGACACCGCACCGTCGGGCTCGGCTTGCGCGCCAAACTGGACCGGTCTGCCGAGGACCCCTACGTGGCGCCGCATGTGCGTGACGCGGTCCGCGACGCCCTCGGGCGGGCGCGCGTCGGCTTGGACGACATGGACGGCTTCGAAGTGCACGACTGCTTCACCCCCAGCGAGTACCTGGCCATCGACCACATCGGGCTGACCGGTCCGGGCGAATCGTGGAAGGCGATCGAGAACGGTGAGATCGAGATCGGCGGCCGGCTGCCGATCAATCCCAGCGGCGGCCTGATCGGTGGCGGCCATCCGGTGGGTGCCTCCGGGATCCGGATGCTCGTCGACGCGACCAAACAGGTGAGCGGACGCGCCGGTGAGTACCAGATCGACGACGCAAAAACGTTCGGCACGTTGAACTTCGGCGGAAGCACCGCCACCACGGTGAGCTTTGTCGTCGGCCGGGTGCCGTGATGGACGTCGAAGTGGTCGCCAAATTCTTGTCGACGCTACCCGAGGACGACGACCACCCCTACCGCACCGGACCGTGGCGGCCGCAGACCACCGAATGGGACGCCGACGACCTGACCGTGGTGGCCGGTGAGATCCCCCGCGATCTGGACGGGGTGTACCTGCGCAACACCGAGAACCCGCTGCATCCGGCGCTGAAGTTCTACCACCCGTTCGACGGCGACGGCATGATCCACATCGTCGGCTTCCGGGACGGAAAAGCGTTCTACCGCAACAGGTTCATCCGTACCGAGGGACTCGCCGCCGAGAACGCCGCGGGCGGGCCGTTGTGGCCGGGGCTGGCCGAGCCGGTGCAGTTGGCACGCCGCGACCAGGGCTGGGGCGCCCGCGGTCTGATGAAGGACGCCTCCAGTACCGATGTGATCGTGCACCGCGGCGTGGCACTGACGAGCTTCTATCAATGCGGCGACCTCTACCGGGTGGACCCGCTCTCGGCGGACACGCTGGGGAAGGAATCCTGGAACGGCGCCTTCCCGCACGAGTGGGGAGTGTCGGCGCATCCCAAGGTCGACGACGCCACCGGCGAGCTGTTGTTCTTCAACTACAGCAAGCAGGCCCCGTATCTCGGCTACGGCGTGGTGGACGCCGACAACGATCTGGTGCACTACACCGGCGTTCCGCTGCCGGGGCCACGGCTGCCCCACGATATGGCATTCACACCCAATCATGTGATCCTCAACGACTTTCCACTGTTCTGGGATCCCGAGCTGCTGGCGGCCGGCATCCACCTGCCGCGATTCCACCGGGACATGCCGTCACGGTTCGCCGTCCTGCCCCGTCGCGGCGGCGCCGAGGACATCCGCTGGTTCGAAGCCGACCCGACCTTCGTCTTGCACTTCACCAATGCTTACGAAGACGGCGACGAGATCGTGCTGGACGGTTTCTTCGAAGATGACCCCGAACCGGCCGATCTGGGCTCTACCGACAAGTGGGAGCGGGCGTTTCGGTTCCTGGCCCTTGATCGGATGCAGGCCCGGCTGCACCGGTGGCGGTTCAATCTGAAAACCGGAGCCACACGAGAGGAACGGCTGACCGACAGCATCAGCGAGTTCGGCATGATCAACGCCGGATTCGCGGGCCGTGACTACCGCTACACCTATGCCGCCACCGGTAAGCCGGGGTGGTTCCTGTTCGACGGGCTGATCCGGCACGACGTGAAAACCGGTGCGGAAGATCGTTATTCGTTCCCCGACGGGGTGTACGGCTCCGAGACGGCGATGGCGCCGCGGGCCGGCGTCTGCGACGCAGAGGATGACGGCTACCTGGTGACGATCACCACCGACATGAACGACGACGCTTCCTACTGCCTGGTGTTCGACGCCGCCCGGGTCGCGGACGGACCGGTGTGCACCCTGCTGCTACCGGAAAGAGTCTCCAGCGGTACACATTCGACGTGGGCGGCCGGGTCCGAACTGCGCCGCTGGCAGCAGACGGACACCGCAGCGGAGAGTATCGGTCTCTAGGAGTTGATCTGGAAGCCGGCGAGGATCGTCGTCGAATCCTCGGCGTAGGTCGAATCCTCGGGATCGACGGTGCTGATGGTGAGTGTGGTCAAGAAGGTGGCGCCGTCGACGTCGGCAAGCACGCACAGCACCTTGGACTGCCGCTCCGGCACTTCGTTCATCGCCGGCGCGGTGTAGCTGATGGTCTGCGCCGCAAAACCGCATTGGGTACCGGATTCCACCGAGACGTCGGTGGCACCGAGTTGGCTCTCCAGCAGCTCACGTTGCTGGTCGAACACCTGGTCCGCATCCGCCGCCCCATCACCGCCTGCGGTTTCGAAGGTGACTACGGCGTTGGGAGCGAAGCCCTCGCTGGCCAGATCCGTGTTCACCATCGCGAACCTGATGGTCGGCGAGTTCAGCTTGTCGGAGGTCTCCCAGCCGGCCGGCTGCGGGATGTGCAGTTCCGGCTCCCCGTCGGCTTGCGGATCGATCAGGGTCAACGGCGCTGCCGCACTCGTGCAACTGTGGTCGGTGACCGCCGCCCCGTCCGTGGTGCCATCCGTCGTTGTAGACGACCCACACCCGGCGACAAACACCAGCGCGGTCAACGCCGAGGCCACGATCACAGTCCGCATGCCCACATCACATCACAGGATCAGCGCAGAACCGGTCAGCGCTCGTCGTTGCGAGACAACCGAAACTGCAGATTGGCCCGCACCGCCGGCCATTCGATGTCGAGAATCGAATAGACCACGGTGTCGCGGCGCGACCCGTCGGGCAGCAGTTGGTGACTGCGCAGCACCCCGTCGAGCTTGGCACCGAGCCGTTCGATGGCCGCCCTGCTGGTGCTGTTGAAGAAATGGGTTCGGAACTCGACCGCCACACAACCCAGGACGTCAAAGGCGTGGCCCAGCATCAGCAGCTTGGTTTCGGAGTTCACGCCGGTGCGCCGCACCGACCCCGAATACCAGGTGTGGCCGATCTCCAGCCGGCGGTTGGGCCCGTCGACGCGAAAGAAGCTCGACGATCCGACCAGTGTGCCGTCGGCGAGCCGACGGACGATATAGGTGACGCCCTCGTCGTCTGCCTGCATATCCAGCTGCCGGTGCACCCAGGCCGCCGCGGTATCCGGCGCGGGCGCAGTGGTGAACCACAACGACCCGGCATCGCCGTCGGCCGCGGCCGTGGCCACCTCTGGAATGTGATCTACCGTCAACGGCTCCAGAGCTACCCAGCGCTGACCCGTCAATGTCACCGGTTCGACGAACCGGCTCACCGGCCCCGTGCCCCCAGCATCGTGGCGGCCAGCGCCCACCCCGAACAGCCGACGGCCGCCGCGGCCGCACCGGCTCCGATATAGAGCCCGTAGGACGCGGCCACCGGCGGGGAGACGTAGATGTTGTAGTACACCGCGACCAGCGCGCCGATCACGACGGAAATCGCCAGCGCCGCACCGGCTGCCGCGCGCGGCGAGAAACCCCGCGCCGACATGGCGCCGGCGACCAGCAGCGTGGAGGTCAGTAACACGATCAGTTGACCGGCGCCGAACCCGGGGTTCAGGTGGATGCTGCCCACTGTGCCGCCGATCGCGGTGGCCCGTCCGCCGCCGACGGCGCTGGTGGTCAGCCACGGCAACCAGACGCTGACAGCCAGTACCGCCGCGCACAGCGCGACCAACCAACCGGGACGGGGGCTTGCCATCAACCGACCCTATCTGCCGTCGCGCACAACACCGGGGTCCACCATCGTCAGAATCCGGCTCAGCTCGAGCCGGTCCAGGAAATCATCGTCATGGCTGACCACGATCAGCGCGCCGCGATAACCGCGCAACGCGTCGACGAGCTGCTCGACGCTGGTGAGGTCCAGATTGTTGGTGGGCTCGTCGAGGATGACGAGCTGCGGCGGTGGCTCCGCCAGTAGTAGCCGCGCCAGCGCGACACGGAACCGCTCCCCACCCGAGAGTGTGCCGACGGGCCGGTGCACGCTGTCGCCCCGTAGTAGGAACCGAGCCAGCTGACCCCGGATCCGCTCCGGGCCCGCATCCGGCGCAGCCGCCCGTACCGTGTCGAGCACCGTCGCGGTGTCATCCAGCCCGTCTATCCGCTGCGGCAGGTAACCCACCCGATCGGTGAACAACCGGCCGGCAGCGTCGTCGCCGTCGCCGTCGTCGTCGCCGGAATTCAACAGCGCCTCCAGGAACGTCGTCTTGCCCACCCCGTTGGGGCCGACGATGGCGATACGCTCGGGCCCCTGGATGACGAGAGGAACGGTGGCACTGCGTAATTCAGCGATCCGCCGCGTGGACGGCACCGCCGGGTCGGGCAGCTCGACGCGGATGTGCTCGTCCTCGCGAACCCGGGCGTCGGCCTCGTCGGCGGCCGCGCGCGCCGCCTGCATGCGGTCGTCATGGTTGGTGCGCAGCTTGCCTGCCGATATCTGCGCGGACATCTTCCGTCCTCCGGCGACGATCTTGGGCACCCGCTTCTCCAGATAGGCCTTCTTCCCGGTGCGGGCCCGGCGGGCCAGCTTGGTCTCCGCTTCCACCCGCTGCCGGTGCTCGACCTTCACGGCCTGGTCGGCGGTGCGGGCGGCCTGCGCCGCGGCGGCCTGCTGGGCCTCGAGGTGGGCGCGCCAGGCCGAGTACGGCCCCCCGAAGATGGTGAGCTCACCGCCGTGCAACTCGGCGGTGTTGTCCATCTGCTCCAGCAGCGCCACATCGTGGCTGACGATCACCAACGCACCGGGCCACTCCGCAAGCGAGCCGTACAGCGCGGTGCGGGCGCCGCGGTCGAGGTTGTTGGTGGGCTCGTCGAGCAGCGTGACCGGGGCGCGGCGCAGCCGCAGTCCGGTGACCGCGATCAGCATCGCCTCGCCACCCGATACGGCACCTACGCGCCGCTCCAAACCTATTGACTGCAGGCCGATCTCATCCAGTGCGGCCCGGCATCGCGTCTCGACGTCCCAGTCGTCGCCCACCACGTCGAAGTGGCGCGCGCTGACGTCGCCGGCTTCGATGGCGCGGACGGCGGCCACGATCTCGGCGACACCGAGCAGCTCTGCCACCGACGTGTCGGCGGCCAGCGTCAACGTCTGCGGCAGGTAGCTGACCTCGCCACGGGTGCTGATGCTGCCGGTGGTGGGGGTCAATTCCCCGGCGATCAGGCGCAGCAGGGTCGACTTACCGGAGCCGTTGGCGCCGACGAGACCGGTGCGTCCGGGACCGAACGCCGCGGTGATTCCCGACAGCGCCACCGAGCCGTCAGGCCAGGTGAAGCCGAGATCGGTGACAGATATGGAGGCAGTGACGGACATGAGGACTCCGGGGCGGTTCAGTGGCGAAGCGCTGACCGGACCGGTGCCGAAAAACGGCAGATCGACGGTGCGTCAGCGCGCGGACGGCGCGAGAACCTTGAGGCCTGTCATGACAGCCAAGGTAGCCGCGCCTCGGCCATCAGGCAACCGGATTTCGCTCGTTACCCTGTGTCCTATGACTGAGCTGCCTGAGTGGGCCCGCCGACTCGACCTGGCACCGCACCCCGAGGGCGGTTGGTTCCGCGAGACCTGGCGCAGCGATCTGACCATCGGTCCGTCGGCGTTGCCGCCGGACTACAGCGGACCCCGCAACGCCGGCACCGCCATCCTGTTCCTGCTGATGCCCGGACAGCAGTCGGCCTGGCACACCGTGCGCAGCGCGGAGCTGTGGTTCTATCACCGCGGCGGACCGCTGCTGCTGGAGATCGGTCCCGAACAGGCAGGCGCCACAACACATTTGCTGGGTAGCGACGTCAGCTCCGGCGAGCAACCCCAGGTTCTCGTCCCACCCGGACACTGGCAGCGCGCCACGCCGCGCGACGACGAGCCCTGCCTGGTGAGCTGCGTGGTGGTGCCCGGCTTCGACTTCGCCGACTTCGCCCTGCACGCGCCCTAACTGAGCAGCCGGACCGCCGCCGCCACCAGGTCGGCGTTGCCGGCGGCCAGTGACCCGTCGGGCAGCTTCAGCGTGTCCTCCATGCCGATGCGGGTCTGCACACCGCGCAGGCCGGCGTGTTCGAGCAGCGGCCAGCACGTGTCATTGAGCCCGTGCAGCAGAATCGGTGCCGGCGAGCTGGCGGCCCGCACCTGCTCGAGTAGCTGGTCGGCCAGGGCCACGTCGGCCGACTCGTCGAGCTCGAGCATCACCCGCATGCACCGCTTCGCAATGTCCGACTCAGCCCACGATGCGGCCGCCTCGGCGTGGAAGATGCCCACCTCGACCCCCAGCCCTTTGGACAGAATCAACTCGGCGAGCTCCGGGGAGCCGGGCTCATGCCAGTTCAGCGAGGTGAAGTCCGGCAGCACCGTCCAGGCGTGCACCGCCGCCAGTCGCTCGCCTGCGTCCGGCAGCGCCCAGTAGCCCGTCGTCACCCCCAGCGGCACACCCGGAATGGCCTGCCGCACCGCGGTGATCGCGGCGGCCACAGTGTCCGGCAACAGCGAGTCCTTGCCGTCGGGGCCTTTCGGGTGCAGGTGCACGGCCTTGGCTCCGGCTGCAACGGCCTCGGCCGCGGCAGCGGCCAGCTGCTGCGGGGTGACCGGCAGGTTCGGGTGCTCATCAGGGGTACGCGAACCGTTGATTGCCGCCTTGACGAAGATCTTCGGACCACTCATGGGGTCCATCTTGGCCGAACAGTCAACCGAGGCCGAGCACCCGTCGCGCGTTCTCCTTGTAGACCAGCGCGGCGGTGTCGGGATCGAGATCGAGCGCGTCGAAGTCCCGGCGCCACCGCTCCAGCGTGATGTAGGGGAAATCGGTGCCGAACAGCACCTTGGTGCGCAGCTGCCGGGCCATGGCCCGGACCAGCTGGGGCGGGAAGTACTTCGGCGAGTAACCGGACAGGTCGAGATAGACATTCGACTTGTGCGCGGCGATGGCGATCTGCGCGTCCACCCACGGCACCGCGGGGTGGGCCATCACGATGGTCAGGTCCGGGAAGTCGGCGGCCACATCGTCGAGCAGCATCGGGTCCGAGTAGCGCAGTTTGATGCCGTGGCCGCCCGGCAGACCCGAGCCCATGCCGGTCTGGCCGGTGTGGAACAGCGCGGGCACCCCGGCCTCGGCGATGGCCTCGTAGATCGAATAGAAGCGCCGATGGTTGGGCTCGAAGCCCTGCATGCTCGGATGGAACTTGAATCCACGTACCCCGAGGCGCAGCAGTCGCGAGACCCGTTCGACAGCACCGGCATTCCACGGGTCCACGCTGCCGAACGGGATCAGCACGTCGTTGTGGCGCGCCGCACCGGCGATCAGATCCTCGATCGAGTTGGGACGGTGCCCCATCGCGGTCTCGGCGTCGATGGTGAACACCACCGCCGCGGCGTTGTGGGTGCGGTACTGCGCCGCCAGAGCGTCGACCGTCGAGGCCGTGCTGTCCCCCATCTTGAAGTAGGTGCGGGTGGCGTCGACCAGATCGTCGTCGTAGGCGGCATGACCGTGGCAGTCCACCTCGACGTGAGTGTGGATGTCGATGGCGTCGACGGCAGCAAAATCCACTGCGCAGGTGTAGGTTTCGCTCACGTGCCGGTGCCGCTCTTTCTGTTCTTGAGCACCAGCACCGGCAGCACCAAGGTGGCCAGGGCCGTCACCAGCCACACCACCACCGTCGCGGCGATCCAGGAGCCGATACCGCGGATCACCAGACCGTTGGTCAGCACCGACGCCAGCAACAGCGCCACGAAGGTCGAGACCAGGCCGATGCCCCCGAGGAATGCCGAGGCGTAGCGGCTGGCCATCTTCAGGAAGAACGGCGACAGAATCGCCTGGGCCACCGCGAAGATCACGACAGCGGTGAGGAAGCCGAAGATCGACACCGACACCCCGGGTATCAGCAGCGACGCCACGAGCAGACCGATGGCCGCCGATGCGAGAAACACCGCTGCGCTCAACAAGATCCTGATCACGGAGTGAGCCTAGTCAGACCATCGGCGCCTTCGGAGTCGAAACAGTCACCAATCCGCACTCATCCGCAGGTCTCCCGACGGTGCGGCCTGCGAGATCTCGGCGACCGGGCGGCCGTCGGCATCGAACCAACCGGCGGGCAGTACGTCCGGGGCCGGCCAGTGCTTCGGCGTCCGGAGTACCAGCATCGGCCAGAGTGCCTGTCGCTGAGGATGATCCGTGCCCGCGGCCGCTGTCAGCGCCGCGATCTCATCGAATGCGACGTACATCGCGGCGGCAAAGCAGCGGTGCAGTTCAGCGGTGTCGTCGGCGTCGGCGCCGCCGCCGATCTCGATCGGCTCCCAGCCGCGCGCCCGGAACACCTCGCGCAGCTCGTCGCGGGCAAGAGTCGGTTGATACAGGATCGGTAGCACTGCCCCGTCGATCAGCGGATCGTGCAACGACTTGGCCTGCCATGTCGTGACGGCTTCGTCCTCGTCGACCAGCACCGCCACTGTCACCCCCGGCTCGTCGAGCGCCATTCCCACGGCATAGGCCACCGAATAGGACCGCCCACCGCCGTGCGGGGCAAAACCGCCGCTCGGCCGGGCGCTCACCACGGTGCCCTCCATCCGGGCCACCGCCTCCAGGGCGGCCATCCCCTCGCGCACCCCGAGCACGAAGCGGATGCGCTGCCGACGCCGGATGATCATCCGGTTGAGGTGGGCATACGTCAGCGTCACCGCAGCGACACCGGGCCGGTTGCCGCCGGGCAGGCCGGCCGCCACGTGGTTGGCCGCCCGCCACCAGGCGTCGACTCGATCCAGCGTGGTGCGGGTTTGCGGAAGGCTCAGGCGATAACGCTCGAACAGATCGGTCATACCAGCAGAGCCTGCCCTGGTCAGAGCGCGTGATCCAGGGTGCTCGGGGCACCGCGGCAGGGACCTAAGTCCCTACTTGGCGGGCCTCGGCGGCACTACTGTTGGGGTCGTGATCACTGTCTTCCTCGTCGACGACCATGAAGTGGTCCGCCGCGGGCTCGTCGATTTGCTCAGCGGCGACCCCGAACTGACCGTGGTCGGGGAGGCCGGCTCGGTGGCCGAGGCGATGGCGCGGATCCCGGCCGTCCGGCCCGACGTCGCCGTCCTGGACGTGCGGTTGCCCGACGGCAGCGGCATCGACCTGTGCCGCGATCTGCGGGCCGCCCACGACGAACTGCGCTGTCTGATCCTGACGTCGTTCACCGATGAGCAGTCGATGCTGGACGCCATCCTGGCCGGAGCCAGCGGCTACGTGGTCAAGGACATCCGCGGGATGGAGCTGGCCGCCGCGATCAAAGAGGTGGGGGCGGGCAAGTCACTGCTGGACAACCGGGCCGCGGCGGCGCTGATGTCCAAATTGCGCCGCGATACCGGGCTGCCCGAGGACGACCGGCTGAAGAATCTCTCCGCCACCGAACGCACCCTGCTGGATCTGCTCGGTGAGGGCCTGACCAACAGGGAGATCGGCGAGCGGATGTTCCTGGCCGAGAAGACAATCAAGAACTACGTGTCGCGGTTGCTGGCCAAGCTGGGCCTGCACCGCCGCACGCAGGCCGCGCTGTTGTCGGCCGAGCTTCGGCAGAAACACGATGGCTGACAAGGATATTCGCAGTGGCCTGATCGAGGCCATGCTGACCGTCACCGCCGGCCTCGATCTGGAACAGACACTCAAGACGATCGTGCACACGGCGATGCGACTCGTTGATGCTCGCTACGGCGCGCTCGGGGTCATCGCCACCGAGCCGGGGCCGCGCACCCTGGAACGCTTTGTCCACGAAGGTATCGACGATGTCACGCGCGATCTGATCGGCCCGCTGCCCGCCGGGCACGGGGTGCTGGGGCTGCTGTTCCAGGTGCCCGAACCCGTTCGGATCGACAATCTTTCCGAGCACCCGGTGTCGGTGGGCTTCCCGCCGAACCATCCGCCGATGCGGACCTTCCTCGGGGTGCCGATCCGGATCCGCGATCAGGTGTTCGGCAACCTGTACCTCACCGAGAAGCTCTCCGGTGAAACATTTTCCGCTGACGACGAGGTGCTGGTGCTCGCGCTCGCCGGCGCGGCGGGCATCGCGATCGACAACGCCCGGTTGTATCAGGCAGCGCACACCCGACAGGTGTGGATCGAGGCCACTCGCGATATCAGCACCAATCTGCTCGCCGGTGCCGACTCCGCTGCCGTGCACCGCCAGATCGTCGCGCAGGCGGCCGGCCTGACGGGCAGCGCCAGGTCCGCGCTACTGGTGCCGGACGATCTCGGCAAGCTCCTCGTCACCGCCGCCACCGACGACAGTTTTGTCGGTCGCACGCTACCCGTGGAGGGCACTGCGGTGGGCCGCGCATTCTCCGATCGGATTCCGTTGCGGACCAAGATCTTCAGCGAACTCGGCGACACCGCAGCTGCCCTGATCCTGCCGCTGCGGGAACCCGACGCGACCATCGGGGTGCTCGTGTGTGTGGCTCCGGCCGCGGTGGTGTTCACCGCCGATCAACTCGACATGATGGCGGCCTTCGCCGACCAGATCGGCCTGTCCCTGCACTTGGCGGGCGTGCAGAACCAAGCCGTGTCCACACTGCGGGAACTCGACGTGCTCTCCGACCGCGACCGCATCGCCCGCGACCTGCACGACCATGTGATCCAGCGACTGTTCGCGGTCGGCTTGTCGCTGCAGGGCACGCGCGGCGGGGAGAGTGCCGATACCCCGCGCCGCATCTCCGGTGCTCTTGACGATCTGCAGGAAGTGGTGCAGGAGATTCGCACCGCCATCTTCGATCTGCACGGCGGCAGCGTCACCCGGTTGCGGCAGCGACTGGAAGAGGCGGTGACCCGGATGAGCGCCGACAGCCCGGTGCGGGCGTCGCTTCATACCAGCGGGCCGCTCTCAGTGGTCGATGCGTCGTTGGCAGACCATGCTGAAGCTGTTGTGCGCGAGACGATCTCCAACGTTGTCCGGCATGCGCAGGCGTCGACGGTGACGGTGAATGTCACCGTCGATGACAACCTCACGATCACCGTGACCGACAACGGGATCGGGTTCTCCGACCACGTCACCCGCAGCGGGCTGGCCAATCTGGCCGCGCGGGCGCAGCGGTGCGGAGGGCAACTGCAGGCGGGCCCGGCCGCGGGCCGGGGCACAACCGTGACGTGGACGGTGCCGCTGCCCTAGCGTTGGGCGAGGAGGCCCAGGCCGCTGGCGCCGGAGGCGGTGGTCTTGACGGCCAATACCTGATCGACACCCATGCGGGCCTCTTCGAAGGCCAGCCGGCCTCCGACGAGGTACAGCTGCCAAACCCGGGCGACTTCCTCGCCGACCAGCGAGACGAATTGCTCGTGGTGGGTCTGATAAGTCTCGAGCCAGGCATCGACGGTGCGGACGTAGTGCTCTCGCATGGCCTCCACACCACGGATCTCCAGGCCTGCTTCCTGCAGATATCGCAGCGTCTGCCACAGCGGGCGCAGGTGCAGATCGGGGGCGATGTAACGCTCGATGAACGCTCCCCCGCCCGGAGCCGCGTCGAGGCTGCGCGACATCTGTTGCAACAGCAGGCGTCCGCGCGGCTTGAGTGCTCTGCACATGATCGCGGCGTAGGTGCCGTAGTGCGCGTCGCCGACGTGCTCACCCATCTCGATCGAGCTCACAGCATCGAATGTGCCTGCCATATCCGGCAATTCGCCGAGTTCGCGGTAATCCTGTACCCGCACGTCCACCAGGGCGTCCAGTCCGCGTTCGGCTGCGCGCACGGTGATGAACGTCCGCTGCTCCTCCGACAGTGTGATGCCGGTGGCGTGCACGCCGTGATGCTCCGCGGCATAAAGAGCCAGTGAGCCCCAGCCGCAGCCGACGTCGAGCAGTCGCATGCCCTGCTGCAGGCCGAGTTTGTGGCAGATCAGCTCCAACTTCGCCGTCTGCGCATCGTGTAGCGACTGTCCGTCCTCGGTGAAGTAGGCCGATGAGTACGCCAGATGGCTGTCCAACAGCAGCGCATAGAAGTCATTGGACAGCTCGGGCCGTCGTCCGGTTGTTTTCGCCTCGGCCGCAGGCGGTTTCGGCGGAAGCCCCAGAGCGCCCAGACGCGTCCCGGTGCTCACCACCCTGATCCGGTCCACGGTGCTCAGCTTCAGCCTCGACGACGACCGTGACCGCGACGCCTGCCAGGCTCGCCGGAAGCCATCCGCCAACTCACCCTCGACGTCGACATCACCGGCCACGTAGGCACGCGCCAACCCGAGTTCGCCCGGCGCCCAGAGCATTCGACGCAACGCCCGCCGATTCCGGATGATCAGCACCGGAGCGTCCCTCGGCCCGGCCTCGGTACCGTCCCACGCCCGCAACCGCACCGGCAGTGCCGTGCCTGACACCTCACGGATCAGGTCGGCCAGTCGGGCGGCTGTGGTCACGCGGGGGCGTAGAGCGTCTTGAACCGCTGCAGCGACTCGTTGATGTCGCTCTTGAGGGCTCCGGCGACCAGCATGCCGATGGGCCCGAACAGCGCAGGCCCGCCCAGATGCACGTCGAACCGCACTACTGCGCCGGCGGGGGCGGGCGTGACCTTGCCCATCAACTTGATCTTGACCCCGCCCCGGCCCTCCCCGTTGAGGGTCATGGCCTCCGGCGCTTTGAAGTGCACGATGGTCCACTGGATGCGGTTCAGCATTCCCTTGACCTCGACGATGGAGTCGATGACCGTGCCCTTCTCCAGGGTGGCAGGCAGCGGGCTGCGCCAGACCCGGTGGATCGACAGCCACTCCTTGTACCGCGACAGGTCAGACGCGTACTCCCAAGCCTGCTCCGGCGACAGTGGGACATCGACGGACACCGACAACTTGGCCATGGCTCAGCTGGGCGGGACGGGCGGCGCGGGAGGGGTGGGCGGCACCGGCGGCGCGGGAGGGGTCGGCGGGGTGCTCGGGGGGGTGTTGGCGGCCGGCGGGTACGTCGGCGGCTGGTAGGTCGGCGGGGTGGGGCCCGAGGAGGCCGCTTTCTTCGCCGAGTCCTTGACGACGGACTGCACCTTGTTGACGGTCCCGGCGTACTTGCCGTGGGTGCGCTTGTCGACGACGTCGCCGGCCTTGTCGATCACTTTGTCGACCTTGTCGGCGTTCTTGGCCAGAAGGTCTTTGCCCGTGTTGAGGGCTTTATCGAGGAATCCCATGGTTGCCAACCTACCTGCTAGTCCCGTTTCCACAGCTCACGCTCCTCGTCGAGGAAACGGCCCTGCAACCACCACAGCACCTCGATGACCAGCGCGGCGACCAATCCGATCACCAGCGCCGTGGTGGTCACCCCCACATTCGAGGGGTCGAGCATGAACTTCTCCCGGGCCAGCGGAATGGCGAAGATCACCACGTAGGCCAGCCCCGAGAACCCCACCAGCGCCACCCGCCACCACTCGTACGGGCGCGCCACGCAGGCCAGCACCCAGATGGCCGCGACCAGCAGCGTCATCAGCGCGGCCGTCGATGCCTGTGTCTGCTCCACGAGGGGTGCGTCCTGACCCTGATATGCCAGCAGGTACGACACGAAGGTCGCCGTGCCGACCACCAGCCCCGTCGGCAGTGCCGCGACCATGACGCGGCGGACGAAGCCCGGGTGCGCCCGCTCGGTGTTGGGCGCCAGCGACAACACGAACGCGGGGACGCCGATGGTGAACCAGGCGGCGATGGTGACGTGGATCGGCTGGAAGGGAAAAAGCAGAGGTTCGCTACCAAAGACACTGCCGAAGAGTTCGGCCCCCAGGCCCGCGATACCGACCAGCAGCGCCAGCATCACCGAGTACACCGTCTTGGTGAGAAAAAGATTCGAGACCCGCTCGATGTTGCCGATGACGCGACGGCCCTCGGCCACCACGTAGGGCAGAGTGGCGAACTTGTTGTCCAACAACACGATCTGCGCCACCGCCCGCGACGCCGGGCTTCCGGAGCCCATGGCGACACCGATGTCGGCGTCCTTGAGCGCGAGCACGTCGTTGACGCCGTCGCCGGTCATCGCGACGTTGTGGCCGCGGGACTGCAGGGCGTGCACCATCGAGCGCTTCTGGTCAGGTCGCACCCGTCCGAACGTCGTGAACTCGTCCACGGCGTCGGCCAGGGCGTTCTCCTCGGTCGGCAGGTTGCGGGCGTCCATCGTCTCGCCCTGCAGACCCAGCGAGCCGGCCACCGCACCCACCGACACGGCGTTGTCGCCGGAGATGACCTTCACCGAAACCTTCTGTTCGGCAAAGTAATCCAGCGTCGCCCGAGCATCAGGGCGGACCTTCTGTTCCAGCACCACCAGCGCGCAGGGCGTGACCCGGCCCGGTGCGTCAGCCGCATCGACCTGACATTCGGCCGAGCCGAGCAACAGCACCCGTAGTCCCCGAGCTCCGAGCCGTTCGGCCTGTTCGGCGGCCGCCGACTGCGGATCGCACAACACATCGGGTGCGCCGATCACCCAATTGCCGTGTCCGGCAAACGAAATTCCGCTCCATTTGGTGGCCGACTTGAACGGCGCCGAAGCGGTGGCCTCCCACACCGGCGTGTGCGGATAGGCCTCGGCGATGGCGAGCATGCTGGCGTTGGGCCGGGCGTCATGGTGCGCCAGCGCGGCCAGCACGTCGGTGCTGTCTTTCTCGGTGAGTGCCAGCACCTCCGAGAGCCGCATCCCGTTCTCGGTCAGCGTCCCGGTCTTGTCGGCGCACACGGTGTCCACCCGCGCCAGGCCCTCGATCGCCGGTAGCTCGTTGACCAGGCACTGCCGCTTACCCAGCCGCACCACCCCGACAGCGAAGGCGATCGAGGTCATCAACACCAGACCCTCGGGCACCATCGGCACCAGCGCACCGACCATGCGCAACACCGACTCCTGCCAACCGGCGTCGGTGGTGAACAGCTGCGTGTAGATGATCAGGGCGCCGGCCGGCCACAACAGGTAGGTGATGAACCGCAGAATGGTATTGATGCCGCTGCGCAGTTCGGACTTCACCAGGGTGAACTTGCTGGCTTCCTCGGCGAGTTTGGCGGCATAGGCCTCCCGCCCGACCTTGGTGGCGCGGTAGGCACCGGCGCCGGCGACGACGAAACTGCCCGACATCACCTGATCGCCGGCATCCTTGGCGATCGGATCCGCCTCACCGGTCAGCAGTGATTCGTCGATCTCGAGGTTCGTCTCTTCGAGGAGCTCGCCGTCGACGACGATCTGGTCGCCGGGTCCGAGCTCGATGATGTCGTCGAGCACCACCTCGTTCGGCGCCAACGGGCCGGTTCCCGAGGCGCGGCGCACCGTCGGTTTGGCCTGCCCGACGATCGCCAGCGTGTCCAGGGTCTGTTTGGCCCGTAGCTCCTGGATGATGCCGATGGCGCTGTTGGCGACGATGAGCAGGCCGAACAGCCCGTTGATCAGCGAACCGGTGGCCAGCACGATGAGGAACAGCACCCCGAGGATGGCGTTGATCCGCGTGAACACGTTGCCCCGGATGATCTCCGACACGCTGCGTGCCGCCCTGGTGGGCACGTCGTTGGTCTGGTCTGCGGCGACCCGTTGGGCCACCTCGTCGTCTGAAAGGCCGGCATCGGAGAGACCCGTCATCGAGTGAAGGTCCCCATGTTGTTGGTGTTGCCTTCGTTGTCGGTGTCGTAATACTCGAGCGTCAGCCGGTTGCCGTCGAACGTGGCCTTGGACACCGAACCGGGCGGCGAATTCTCGGTGACGAACGCGAAGGTGAAGACATTGCCGTCCCAATGGGTCAGCGGCCACACCTCCTTGCGCGGCCCCACCGCCAGACCGAGCGTGCCGCCGGCCTCGGTCACGATGGCCTCGCCCCAGTAGTCGTTGCGGTAGGTGCCGACCAACGACGTCAGCGGCGGCGCCGGTTTCGGGTTGGGTGGTGCCGTCTGACCCACCAGCGACCCGAGGGGTTTGTCCATCTCGGCGAACGCCTGCCCGTACAGCGCGCGCCAGTCCTGCCGGACCTCGCCGAACTGGACCAGATCGGCGAACTCGGCGGTCAGCGTCTCCGGGATGCCCGACGGCGTGGCGTTGGTCAGGGCCACGATGGCGACGTCCGCGGACGGGATGACCACGAAGTTGGTGCCCGCACCCAGTTCGAACGCACCCGAGTGGCTGACCTGCGTGCGCGCGGCGGAGGTGGTGCCGACGTTGAAGCCGTAGCCGTAAAAGCCTGCACGCATGGCGGGTTCGCTGGGCGGGCTGGACACCACCTGCGGGGTGAGCGCGGGCAGCAACGCCTCCGGCGAGATGATCGCGGTCCCGTCATAGGTGCCGTCAGCGAGCAGCATCGTCAGCCAGCGGGTCATGTCGTTGAGCGACGAACTCGTTCCGCCCGCAGGACCTTCGGCGTCGGCATTGCGCTTGTACAACGGCTGGTAGCCGCCGTCGATGCTGATGTGGCCCACGGTCCTGTTGGGCCGGGCCTCGTAGTCGGCGAACCGCGAACTCGTCGACGTCATTCCCAGCGGTTCGTACAGCACCCGCTGCGAGAGGTCCTCCCAGGTGGCGCCGGCACTGGTCGCCACCGCTTCAGCGGCGGCGGTGAGGCCGAAATTTGTGTACGCATAGGAGATTCGGTACGGATCCAGCGGCAGTTGGCGCAGTTTCTCCAGCACCTGGCGGCGGTCGTAGCCGAGGTCTTCGAGTCGGTCCCCGGCGTGATCCGGCAGGCCGGATCGGTGGGAGAACAGGTCACCGACGGTGACCATGGGCGTCACGGCCGGGTCCGACAACGCGAACCACGGCAGTTTCTCCACGACGGGGGTGTCCCAGCCGATCGCATTGACGGTGACCTGATGGGCCACCACCGTGGCGCTCAACGACTTCGACAGTGAGGCGAGCTGGAACACCGTGTCGGGGTCGATCTTGTTGGCGTCCCCGGCAGCGGCCTTGTTGTCCTTCACCCCGAAACCCTTGGCGTAGATCGTCTTTCCGCCATGGACCACGGCCACCGCCATACCGGGGATCCCCGAGGACGCCATCAGCTCGTCGGCGATGCCATCGAGTTTGGCCACCGCGTTCTCCACGGCGTTCTCGGGCAGCGGCAGCGCCGGCACCAGTGGTGGCGGCAGTTCGGGCGCACCGGGCGGCGAAGCGGACGTCGCGGTCGGAGACGTGGTGGATTCAGCGCTGTCGTTGGTTGCTGACCCGCAGCCGGCGATCATGGCGGCGGCCACGGCCACGAGACCGGTTTTTGCCCAGGTGGAAGTCACAGGCAGAACCGTATCGGGTCAGAACCGCCACCACGGGTCTAATTCGGGGTCCGGCGTGGTCTCGAGATCTGTGCCCACCCGTTCGCCGGGTCGCGGCACGGCCGCGGTCACGTTCTCAGAGCGCGCCGCCACCAGCATCCGTTCGATCGGCTCTGACCACGGGTGCGGCGCCAACCGGAACGTCGCCCAGTGAATCGGCACGAACAGACCCTTGCCCGCATCGGTGAGGTCGCGGTGCGCGCGGACTGCCTCTTCCGGATTCATGTGGATGTCCGGCCACCCCGGGTGGTAAGCCCCGACGGGCATCAGCGTCAGGTCGAACGGGCCGTGTTCGTCGGCGATGTCGGCGAAGCTCGCCGTGTAGCCGGTGTCGCCGCCGAAGAACGCGCGATGCCGGGGGCCGATGACCGCCCAGGACGACCACAACGTGGTGTTGCGGGTGAGGAAGCGTCCCGAGAAGTGGCGGGCTGGTGTACAGACCAGCCGCAGCTCGCCGAGCTCGCCCACCTGGCCCCAGTCGAGTTCGACGATGCGTTCCTCGGGGATGCGCCATTCGCGCAGGTGGGCGCCGATACCGAGCGGGACGAAGAACGTGGCGCGCTGACTGCGGGCCAGGGCCTTGATGGTGTCGACGTCGAGGTGGTCGTAGTGGTCGTGGCTGATGATCACCGCGTCGATGGCGGGCAGGGCTTCCAGCGGCGCGGGCACCGGATGCAGCCGTTGCGGACCCACCGCGCGGGACGGCGAGCATCGTTGGCTCCATACCGGGTCGGCGAGCACCCGGTAGCCGTCGACTTCGAGGACCGCCGACGAATGCCCGTACCAGGTGACGGCGAGGTCGCCGGTCTTGGCTCCGGTGACGGGGGTGACCAGCGGGATCTCGCCGGCCGGGTGGGCCTCGGAGCGGCCGGCGATCAGGTCGCGCACCAGTGCGCGCTGATTGCTTGCGGAGAGGTTGATGCTCGACGAGGGCTCCAGGTTGGCGAAGACCCCGTCCCGGAAGTGAGGCGAGTTCTTGGCGACGGCGGCGATGGCGCCCGGACCGGCCCCCAGCGCCGACGGGGTGCCCTGCAGAGCCCGCAGTGCCCACCCACCCGTGACCAGGGTGGCGGTGCCTCCGACGAACCGCACTGCGCCGCGGATCATCAGGCGCCCTGGAAATTCGGTGGACGCTTCTCCATCCGGGCGACCTGCGCTTCGATGACGTCCTTGCTGCTCCACGCTGCGTCGAACAGCTCCTTGTGGTGCGCAGGCATCTCGGGCAGGTAGGCGCCGTCGTCATTGAGGATCCGCTTGGAGGAGCGCAGAGACAGGGGCGCCAGACCGGCGATCTCGCCGGCCCACTCCTGGGCGTCGGCCAGCGTGCCGATCCGGTTGGCCATCCCGGTCTGGAGAGCGACGTCGGCCGTCAGCTTCTCGGCACCCAGCAACATGCCCCGGGCCCGGCCGTAGCCGACCAGACTGACCAGTCGGTGCACACTCCAGTTATCCAGCGCGAGGCCGTATTTGGCGATCGGGAACCAGAAGTACGCCTCCGGCGCCACCACCCGCAGATCGCAGATCATCGCCAGCTGCAGCCCGGCGCCGATCGCGGGGCCGTTGATGGCGCCGATCACCGGCACCGACACCTGGTCGATGGCGATGTTGAGCGCCACTGCTTTGTCAGGGAAGTCGGCGGCGAACACGTCGCCGGACAGGTCGGCGCCGGCGCAGAACACCGTGCCTGCCCCGGTGAGCACGATCGCACGGACGTCCTCGGCCGCTTCGCGCTGAATCGTCTCGCGCAGTGTGTCCACCAGTTCACTGTTGAGCGCGTTGCGCCGCTCGGGTCGCTGCAACTCGATGGTGGTGACGTGGTCGACGCGGGTGACACCGATCATGCCGCCACCCTAACCAACTTTCCTCGCTCCTCCTCACCTCGTCCCTCGGCGCATCGGTCGACTCGGGCCCTACTGTCTCCACCATGAGCCGCATCAGCGCCGTTGAGCTCCGCGACGCCGTCCTCGACGACGGGTCGTTCCAGAGCTGGGACACCACTCCCGTCGCGGTGGCCATGAATGCGCAATATGCCGCCGAGGTGGCCGCCGCCCGCGAGGCCACCGGCCTCGACGAGTCGGTGCTCACCGGTGAGGGCACGGTGTTCGGTCGCCGGGTCGCGGTGGTGGCCTGCGAGTTCGACTTCCTGGCCGGGTCCATCGGGGTGGCCGCCGCCGAGCGGATCACCTCGGCCATCGAACGGGCCACGGCGTTGGGGCTGCCGCTGCTGGCGTCGCCGAGCTCCGGTGGCACCCGCATGCAGGAAGGCACCGTCGCCTTCCTGCAGATGGTGAAGATCACCGCAGCCGTCACGCAGCACAAACGCGCGCAGCTGCCCTACCTGGTGTATCTGCGGCATCCGACGACGGGCGGCGTCTTCGCGTCGTGGGGCTCACTCGGGCACATCACCGTCGCCGAGCCCGGCGCCCTCATCGGTTTCCTCGGACCGCGGGTGTACGAGCACCTGTACGGCGAGCCATTTCCTACCGGCGTGCAGACCGCCGAGAACCTGCAGCGCCACGGCGTGATCGATGGAGTGGTTCCGTTGGTGTTGTTGCGCGACACCCTGAATCGCGCCCTGAAGGTTGTGACCGACGCTCCCGAGTCCACCCCTGCCCTCGAAGAATCCGAGCCGGTGCCCGACGTACCGGCCTGGACGTCGGTGGAGGCGTCGCGGCGCCCCGATCGTCCCGGAGTTTCCCACCTGCTGCGACACGGGTGCACCGAACGGGTGCTGTTGTCCGGCACCGGCCAGGGCGAGGCGGCGTCCACCACGCTGCTGGCGCTGGCCCGGTTCAACGGACAGCCCGCCGTCGTGCTCGGACAGCAGCGCGTGGTGGGCGGATTGGTGGGCCCGGCAGCGCTGCGCGAGGCCCGCCGCGGGATGGCGCTGGCGGCGGGACTGGGGCTGCCGCTGGTGCTGGTGATCGACACCGCCGGACCCGCACTGTCCACCGAGGCCGAGCAGGGCGGACTGGCCGGCGAGATCGCGCGGTGCCTGTCGGATCTGGTGACACTCGAGGTGCCGACGGTGTCGGTGTTGCTCGGGCAGGGCAGCGGTGGCCCTGCACTGGCGATGGTGCCCGCCGACCGCGTGCTTGCCGCACTGCACGGCTGGCTGGCGCCTCTGCCACCCGAAGGCGCCAGTGCGATCGTCTTCCGCGACACCGCGCATGCGCCTGAACTGGCTGCGGCGCAAGGAGTTCGGTCCGCCGACCTGTTGGCCAACGGCATCGTCGACGTCATCGTCGGCGAATACCCCGATGCCGCCGACGAGCCGGTGCAGTTCTCGCAGCGGATGTCACGTGCCATTGCCGCCGAGTTGGCCGCGTTGCGGGAGCAGCCCGCAACGCTGCGGGTGACGGCTCGGTTGGACCGATACCGGACGCTGGGGCTGCTGACCACCTGACTCAGAAGGGTGGTTCATCGCAGTCGGTGGTGGGTTCTCGTGGTGGTGGTCGCCAGTCGGCGGTGATGGTTTCGTTTTCGTCGGGGTCGTTGACCCAGCGGCAGAACGGGCTGGTTGAGGGTGTGCCTTTGAAGAGGAACAGTTTGAAGCGCATCTCGTTGCGCCATCGGCGTCCCTCGATCTCATCGGCTCTGGCGCGGTTGATTCGCCGGGTTTCGGTGTTGGCGGCGCGTTTGGCGGCCATCGCGGCCCGGGCTGCGGCGATCCGGGTGGCGTGGTCGCGGTAGGAGCCGGGGCGCCGCGGGGCCGGCAATGCCTTGGCGATGTCATCGAACAACTCAGCCCCATCCGGGGTGGAGCGGTAACTGCGCCCCGTCGGGGAGGTCCACACAATCGAGCCATCCACGAATTGCTGGGTCCGCCACCCGCAGTCGAAGGTTTTCATCCGATGATGCAGACGACATTT
>JBEVFK010000177.1:0-23497 GCA_040512325.1 Mycobacterium sp.
GCTGGTTCTGGGGCTTCCAGCAGCAGTCCGTGCTGCCCGATATCGTCACCGTCGCCAAGGCGATGGGCAACGGTCACCCCCTGGGTGCGGTGATCACCACCAAGGCGATCGCCGAGGCCTACCGCAACGAGGGGTATTTCTTCTCCTCTGCCGGGGGCAGCCCGGTCTCCAGCATCGTCGGACTGACGGTGCTCGACGTGATCGAGCGCGAGGGACTGCAGCACAATGCGCTGACCGTGGGTGAGCATCTGCGGACCCGGCTCACCGAACTCGCCGACCGCCACCCGCTCATCGGTGCGGTCCACGGGAGCGGCCTGTACATGGGTGTCGAACTCGTCCGCGACCGGGAGACCCTCGAACCCGCGGCCACGGAGACCGCCGCGATCTGTGAGCGGATGCGCGAGCTCGGGGTGATCGTCCAGCCCACCGGGGACCATCTGTGTGTCCTGAAGATGAAGCCACCGATGTGTCTGACGGTGGCCTCCGCGGACTTCTTCGTGGACACACTCGATCGCGTACTGAGCACCGGTTGGTGATCTACCTCACAGCCCGTCCGTCAATTTCAGCGGCGGCGGCCGACTTCGGCGCACTGCGCACATTCCGGTAAAGACGCAGCTCACAACCAGTTCTACCGGCCAGGCCCGAGCCGGCGCGTTGCGCCGGTTAGCTACGCGAATTAAGGTCCAGACACATGTCCAGACACTTCCGCACGCGCCACGTGGCCAGCCACCCCAATTCAGCTGTGGTCAGCCCGGGTCGGGCATAGGTGCCGGGCATGCGCATAGCCCTGCTGTCCTATCGCAGTAAAACGCACTGCGGCGGCCAGGGTGTCTACGTGCGTCATCTCAGCCGCGGACTGGTCGAACAGGGCCATCACGTCGAGGTGTTCTCCGGGCAACCGTATCCGGACGGGCTGGACCCGCGAGTGCGTCTGGTCAAGGTGCCGAGCCTGGACCTGTACCGCGAACCCGATCCGTTCCGGGTGCCGCGACCCAGCGAGATCCGCAGCCGGATCGACCTGCTGGAGCTCGCCACCATGTGGACGGCCGGCTTTCCCGAGCCGCGCACCTTCGGCTTGCGCGCAGCTCGCCTGCTGGCCGAGCGACTCGATGACTTCGATGTCGTCCACGACAACCAGAGCCTCGGCACCGGCCTGCACCGGATCGCCGCCTCGGGCCTGCCCGTCGTCGCCACGGTGCACCACCCCATCACCCGGGACCGCGTGCTCGATCTCGCCGTCGCGAAGTGGTGGCGCAAACCGCTGGTGCACCGCTGGTACGGGTTCGCCGAGATGCAGAAGAAAGTAGCCAGAAGCATTCCTGATCTCCTGACCGTGTCGACCACCTCGGCCACCGACATCGCCGCCGACTTCGGGGTCAGTCCCGATCAGTTGCACGTCGTGCCGCTCGGAGTGGACACAGACGTGTTCGCCCCGACCGAACACCCTCGGGTTCCCGGGCGCATCATCGCGATCGCCAGCGCCGACGTCCCCCTCAAGGGGGTGGCCAATCTGTTACAGGCCGTCGCCAAGCTGCGCACGGAACGCGACGTCGAGTTGCAGCTCGTCGCCCGCCTCGAGAGCAAGGGCCCCACCGAGAAGCTGATCGCCGAACTCGGCATCTCCGATATCGTGCACATCTCCAGCGGAGTCACCGACGCCGAGCTCGCCAGCCTGCTCGCTTCCGCCGAAGTCGCTTGCATCCCTTCGCTTTACGAAGGGTTTTCGCTGCCCGCGGTGGAGGCGATGGCCAGCGGCACCCCGATCGTCGCCAGCCGGGCCGGGGCGCTGCCGGAGGTCCTGGGTCCCGACGGCACCTGTGCCGTACTCGTGGCCCCTGGCAATGTCGAGGAGCTGACCAAGAGCCTCGGCGAACTCCTGGACTCCCCCGCCGCGCTGCACCGCATGGGGGTGGCCGGCCGGCGGCGTGCCGTCGAGGTCTACAGCTGGGAATCGGTGGCTGCCCAAACGGTCACCGTCTACCGACGCGCGATCGATCGGATGGCCGCATGCTGACCGTCAACTTCGACCAGCTCGGCGTCGGTCCGGGAACCAAGATGATCGACGTGGGTGCGGGCGCGGGCAGGCACAGCTTCGAGGCCTACCGCCGCGGCGCCGACATCACCGCCTTCGACATGGACAAAGAAGAGCTGGAGAACGTCAGCACGATGTTCGAGGCGATGGCGGAAGCCGGCGAGGCGCCCGAAGGCGCACGCGCCGAAGCGGTGTCCGGCGACGCGCTGGCCCTGCCCTATCCCGATGACACCTTCGACGTGGTGATCGCCTCGGAGATCCTGGAGCACGTACCGGCCGACGAAGAGGCGATCGCCGAGCTGGTGCGCGTGCTCAAACCCGGCGGCAAGCTGGCGGTGACCGTGCCGCGCTGGCTACCGGAACGGTTGTGCTGGGCCCTGTCTGACGAGTATCACGCCAACGAGGGCGGTCACATCCGCATCTACAAGGCCGACGAACTGCGGGCGAAGGTCGAGACCCGCGGGATGCGGTTCGTCGACTCCCACCATGCCCATGCCCTGCATGCACCGTACTGGTGGATCAAATGCGCTGTGGGAGTGGAGAAGAACGAACACCCCGCGGTCACGGCCTACCATCGCCTGCTGGTCTGGGACATGATGTCGGCCCCCGCGCTGACCCGCACCGCCGAATCGCTGCTCAATCCTCTGATCGGCAAGAGCGTCGCTCTTTACTTCGACAAGCCGGTGATCGACGGTGCCGCACTCTGATATTCCCGAGGTACCCGGCGTCCTCAGTGCGGAACAGTGCCTGGCGACGGCCGGGTCGATAGCCCGGGCACAGGAACCGTCGGGGGCGATCCCGTGGTCTCCGATGGGCCATACCGACCCCTGGGACCACCTCGAATGCGCGATGGCCCTGACGGCTGCCGGCCTGATGGAACCGGCTCACGCGGCGTTCGAATGGTCTCGCCGCGAACAGCGGGCGGATGGTTCGTGGCCGTTGCAGTTCCGCGCCGGCGCCATCGAGGACACCAACAGCGACAGCAACTTCTGCGCCTACATCGCCACCGGCGTTTGGCACCACGTCCTGGTCACCGGTGACGAGGGTTTCGCCCGGCGCATGTGGCCGACAGTGCGTCGCGCGATCGACTTCGTGATCGGCCTCCAGCTCGACGGTGGTGAGATCTGTTGGGCGCGTTCGTCTGCGGGCCCGCTTCCCGAAGCCCTGGTGACCGGCAACGCCAGCATCTACCAGAGCTTCCGGTGCGCGCTGGCCCTTGCCGATTTCATGGGCGAACCGCAGCCGGAATGGGAGGTCGCCTGCGGTCAGCTGGGACACGCGATCGTGGCTCACCCGGCGTCGTTCACCGAGAAACCGCACCACTCGATGGACTGGTACTACCCGATCCTGGGTGGCGCACTGCGCGGGCAGGCTGCCGAAGACCGCATCACCGAACGCTGGCAGGACTTCGTGGTCGACGGCCTGGGCATCCGGTGCGTCGATGACCGGCCCTGGGTGACCGGCGCCGAGACCTGCGAGCTGGTGCTGACGCTCGACGCCATGGGCCAATCCGACCGGGCACATGAGCAGTTCGCGAACATGCAGCATCTCCGCGAACGCGACGGGTCGTACTGGACCGGGCTGGTGTACGCCGACGGCAAACGCTGGCCGGTGGAGCGCACCACGTGGACCGGTGCTGCGGTGATCCTCGCAGCGGACGCGCTGTCGCACTCCACCGGCGGCAGCGGCATCTTCCGCGCCGATGAGCTGCCGCGTGGCCTGGAGGCCCAGTTCGACTGCGAGTGTGCGGTCAGCGAGCGTTAGGCACGGGATCGCCGGCCTCGCCGGCCACCCGCTCGAGCACCCGCAGCGACTTCATGGCCGAGACCTCGCGGAACTGCTCACTTTCCAGCGCGCGCAGGTAGATCTGGTACGGCGCCTGCCCCCCGTCGTCGGGATTCGGGAACACGTCGTGCACCAGCAGCGCCCCACCGCGGGCGACCCACCTGGCCCAGCCTTCGAAGTCCCGATGGGCGGCTTCTTCGGTGTGGCCGCCGTCGATGAACAACACGTTCACCGGCGTGCGCCAGTGCCGTGCCACCACCGGCGACTTGCCGACCACCGCAATCACATTGTCCGGCAGGGCAATCGCATCGAGCGTGTGCCGGAAGGTGGGCAACGTGTCGAACAGTCCGGTGTGGCTGTCGACCATGGTGGTGTCGTGGTACTCCCACCCCGGCTGGTGTTCCTCGGAGCCGTGGTGATGGTCGATGGTGTACACCACACTGTCGGTGGTCAGGGCTGCCGCCCCGAACAACACGGTGGACTTCCCGCAGTAGGTGCCGATCTCGACACCGACACCACCGTCGAGGTACGCGCACGCCGCCTCATACAGCGCTCGTCCTTCGTCGGCCGGCATGAAGCCGATCACGCTGTCAGCGAGCGTGAACAGTCGCTCAGTTTGCTGGGAGCGGATTTCGGCGAGGGTCGTCTCGGTATCGGCCATGCACGCAACCTAACCCGTCCGCAGGGTCGATGGCCAGCGCGCTTCCTTGCCCGCCCCGAGCCGTTGTAGTAGCGTCCGGACATGTGTCCGATCCGGTAGCTCTGGAAGCCACCAGGCGTCGGCTGACCGCCAAACAAGCCGACACCGTCGAGCGCCTGGGTAGATCCGCGGTCGAGGTGCTCAGCCGCGAAGGTTTCGCCGGTCTGACCATCCGGATGGTGGCCGCGGAGGCCGGGGTGGGCGCCGCGACGGCGTACACCTACTTCTCGTCGAAAGAACATCTGGTCGCCGAGGTGTTCTGGCGTCGGCTGGCCGGCACCCCGGCGTCTCCCGATGATTCCCCCGATCGGACCACTCGGGTGCTCGCGGTGTTGCGGGACATCGCACTGCTGGTGGCTGACGAACCAGAGCTTGCGGGTGCGGTGACCAATGCCCTGCTGGGCAAGGATCCCGATGTCGAGCATCTGCGCCTGCGGATCGGGTTGGAGATCAACCACCGACTCTCGACGGCCCTGGGTCCCGACAGCGACAGCGACGTGGTGGCCGCACTCGAACTCCTGTACGTCGGCGCACTGGTGCGGGCCGGCATGGGCTACGCCTCGTACCAGCAGATCGCCGACCTCCTGGAGAAATCCGCCCGGCTGGTGCTCACTTAACCACCGCGCGCGAGTCGGTACGGGTATGCGCAATCTCATCGTCACCCAGAACATGACAGTCGACGGTTCGGTCGAGATGCTCGACGGCTGGTTCGACCCACAGCTGCAGGATCCCGACTTGCTCGCCGAAACCCATCGCCAGGACGCGGAGTCCGATGCGCTGCTGCTCGGCCGGCGGACCTTCGAGGACTTCCGCTCCTACTGGCCGCAGCAGACCGACGACACCACCGGCATCACCGCCTACCTCAACGAGGTGCACAAGTACGTGGTGTCCTCGACGATGACCGACCCGGGGTGGTCGAATTCCACTGTGCTTTCCGGTGATTGGCAGGCAGCGGTCCGTGAGCTCAAGCAGCGGGACGGCAAGGACATCACCGTGACCGGCAGTATCACCCTCTGTCACGCGCTGATCGCCGCCGGCCTGGTGGACGAGTACCGGTTGTCGGTCTATCCGGCGGTGCAGGCGCGTGGGCGCGGACTGTTCCCCGCCGGGAGCACCGGGCTCCGGCTCCAGGGCACCCCGCAGCGGTTTCCGTCCGGGATCGTGTTGCTGCGGTATCTGCCATGATCACACCATGGACGTCGACCCGACACGACGCGGCGAGCACTGGGATGACGAACGTGACGAGACCGAAACCGAACGCCTGGACAGGAATTGGGCGGTGCTCGTCCAGGAGCTGCGGGTGGTGCAGACCGGTGTGCAGCTGCTCACCGGTCTGCTGCTGACGCTGCCCTTTCACGACCGGTTCGAGGGCCTGTCCACGGGGATGCGGATGGCGTACCTGGCGACCGTCGCCTGCGCGGTCACCAGTACGGTGCTGCTCGCCAGCCCGGTCGCCATGCATCGCGTCCTGTTCCGGCGCCGCCGGCTCGGCCAGTTGGTGGCAGCGGCACACCGGTTGACGTATGTGGGCCTGCTGCTGCTGGGGGTCTCACTGGTGGGGGTGGTGTTCCTGGTCTTCGGCACCGTCGCGGGCAACGTATCAGGGCTCGTCGCCGCCGGCGTCGCGTTGTTCGCCTTCGTCGGATTCTGGGTGGTGCTACCGCTGATGATGCGAGATTCGGGGAGCAGTCCCAGCACCTGATATCGCGGGTTTGCACGTCCGACAAGTGGGGAACACCCGCCTCATGTTGCTACGTCGAGTCGCCCGCCCCCTCCTGTCCGCAGCGTTCATCGGTCAAGGAATCGAAGCGCTGCGCAGCCCGAAACCCGCCGCAGACGCCGCACGCCCCACGCTGGAGGGTCTTCAGAAACTCCCAGAACCAGTGGGCCCCAATATCCCCCGCGATGCGGAAACGTTCGCCAAGGTCACCGCCGCAGTCCAGATCGGCGGCGGCATCCTGCTGGCCACCGGCAAGGTGCCGCGGCTGGCGTCGGCCGCTCTGGCAGCCACCGTCATCCCGGCGAACCTCGGCTCCCACATGTTCTGGACCGAGGTGGACCCGGAGCTCAAGGCAAAGAAGCGGCAGCAGTTCCTCACCGATCTGAGCCTGCTCGGCGGCCTGATCATCGCCTCGGCCGACACTGCCGGCAAGCCGTCCTTGGGCTGGCGCGGGCGACGCGCCGCAGCCAAGGTCGGCGGTGCGGTCAGTTCCGCACTGCCGTCGGGTTCCACTCCCGCGCTGATCGACGCCGAACTGGTCGAGAAGGCCGGTAAGAACCTGCAGGACGGTCTGCACGTGGGCGCGGAGCGCGGCCGCGAGCTGGCCTCGGTCGCCGCCGAGAAGAGTGCCCCGCTGCTGGAGGTAGCTCACAAGCGCGGTGTCGAGTTCGCCGAGATTGCGCAGAAGCGTGGCGCCGGATGGGCCCATGTCGCACGGGAACGCGGGCTGGAGCTCGCCTCGGAGATCGGTGAGGTGGCCCGCGAACGCGGCTCGGAGTTCGCTGAGGTGGCCCGCGATCGCGGTGCCGATTTTGCCGATGTCGCTCGCGACCGGGGCAGCGAACTCGCCTATGTCGCGCGGGATCGTGGGGCCGAGCTCGCCGAGGTGGCTCGCGACCGCGGTGGCGAGCTCGCCTACGCGGCCCGGGCCCAGGGCGAGGATCTGTCCAAGAAGGCGCGCAAGCAGGCCAAGCACGCCCGCAAAGAGGCCAACAAGCAGGCCAAGGCACTGCGCGGCTGAATCTGAGGAGAACCGCCGGGAGGCGCAAAGCGGGAATCGGACTTTTGCTCGCCGTGCGGACAATGCCGCACGGCGGGTGCTGGTCGCGGTAGGTTTACGGATCGTCCACGACTGCAATCAGGAGCCGATCTGATGACCACGGGTGACTATCCCAACACTCCGGATCCGAACTTTCCGCCCCAACCCGGTGCTTACCCACCGCCCCCGCCACCCCAGTACGGCGCAGCGCCCGGTGCGTATCCGCCGCCGCCTCCGCCGCCGCAGTACGGCCAGCCCCAATATGGACAGCCCGGCGGCGGCTACCCCGCCCCGCAGTTCGGGCCGGTCGGTGGCCAGGAGCCCGGCGGCTTGGGAGTGCGCTTCGGCGCGCGCCTGATCGACGGCATCATCGTCAGCATCGTCGTGTCGATTCTCCTGGTGGCGACAGGTCTTTTCGACGGCTACATCATTCCCGGGATCTTCTCGGGCGTTCTGGTGTTCGTGTACTTCGTGGCCTTCGAGGTCACCCAGGGCTGGACGCCCGGCAAGAAGCTGCTCGGCTTGTCGGTGCGTGGCCCCGCCGGCGCGCCGAAGCCCGATCTCAAGCAGTCGGCGATTCGGAACTCGTTCACGCTGCTGTCGATCATCCCGTTCCTCGGTGGGCTGCTGGCTTTCATCGCCTACGTCGTCATCGCGGTGACCATCAATGGCAGCCCCTCCAAGCAGGGCAAGCACGACGAATTCGCCGGCGGCACCCAGGTGGTCAAGGGCTGAGTTCTCGGTTTCCGCACAAAAATGGCCCCCGCACGCGGGGGCCATTTTCGTGTCACGTCTAGATGAAGAGGTCGATCACCAACACCACCGCCAGGCCGCTGACGGACAACACCGTCTCCATGAGCGACCAGGTCTTGATGGTCTGCACCACGCTGAGCCGGAAGTACTCTTTGACCAACCAGAAGCCGGCATCGTTGACGTGGGAGAAGAACACCGAGCCCGCGCCGATCGCCAGGACAACCAGCGATACCTGGCTGCTGGGCAGTCCCTCGACCAGCCCGAGAACCAGCGACGACGCTGTGATGGTCGCGACGGTGGCCGAACCGGTGGCCAGGCGGATCAGTACTGCCAGGGTCCAGGCCAGGATCAGCACCGAGATGTTGGCGTCCTCAGCCCAGCGCGCCAGCAGGGTGCCGATGCCGCTGTCCACCAGCACCTGCTTGAAACCGCCGCCGGCAGCGACGATCAGGATGATGCCGGCGACCGGGGGCAGGCCGGATTCGACACACTTGGTGATGGCGGCACGGTCCATGCCCGCGCCGCGGCCCAGGGTGAACATGCCGACGATCACCGCGATCAACAGCGCCACCACCGGGGTGCCGAGGCCGTCGAGAATCACCCGGGCCAGATTGCTCTCGTCGGAGATGAAGATATCCGCCAGTGACTTGCCCATCATGAGCACCACCGGCAGCAGAACCGAGAACAAGGTGATGCCGAAGGCGGGCCTGCGCAGCTGCTCGTCCTCGGCCAGGCGGTCGGTGTCGAAGGTGTCCGGGGCGCCGACGACCACCCAGCGACCGGCCAGCTTACCGAACAAGGGCCCGGCGACGATGATCGTCGGGATGGCGACCAGGACGCCGAGCGCCAGGGTCATGCCGAGATCAGCCCCCAGCAGGTCGACGGCGGTCAACGGACCGGGGTGCGGGGGGACGAAGCCGTGCATCGCGGAAAGGCCTGCCAGCGCCGGGATTCCGACCGTGACGAGCGACAGTCCCGAGCGCCGCGCCACCAGGTAGATCACCGGCATCACCAGCACCAGGCCGATTTCGAAGAACATGGGCAGCCCGATGATCGCGCCCACCAGCGCCATGGCCCACGGCAACGCGCGCGGTGACGCGTGGCCGACGATGGTGTCGACGATCTCGTCGGCACCGCCGGAATCAGCCAGGAGTTTGGCGAACATGGCACCCAGGGCGATCAGGATGCCGACCCCCGCCGCGGTGGTGCCGAACCCCTTTGTGAAGGATTCGAGCACTGTCGAAAGATTCTCCCCCGCAACGAAACCCACGGTCAGGCCACCGAAGATCAGCGCCAGGAACGGGTGCAGTTTGACGACCGTGATCAAGACGACGATCACCGCGATGCCGGCCAGGAAGGCCAGAATCAGCTGCCAACCGGAGGCCACCGGCTCGGTGAGCTCAGGTGCATCAGCCGCCAGCACGGCCAGAGTGGTGGTTCCCGACATCATCTAGAGCTCCCGTCCGGTTAACGAAATATAGTCGTTCACAATGGAATCGATGTTCTTGTCGACGTCGATGGCGACACCGTTCTCGTCGGCGGTGAGCGGCTCGAGGGTATTGAACTGCGATTGCAGCAGTGAAGCCGGCATGAAGTGACCGGGGCGGCTTGCCTGCCGGCGGCCGATCACCTCCGCAGTTCCGGCGAGGTGCAGGAAATGGGTGTCGGGACAGTGCCGCCGGAGTTGGTCGCGGTACTTGTGTTTCAGCGCCGAGCAACTCATCACGCCGCCGTCCGGGTGCGCGGCCAGCCACTCCCCGATGATCTCCAGCCAGGGATAACGATCGTCGTCGTCGAGTGAGTGACCGGCCGACATCTTCTCGATGTTGGCTTCGGGATGGAAGTCATCCGCGTCGGCGAACGGCACCCGCAGGCGCTGTGCCAGCGCTGCACCCACCGTCGATTTTCCCGACCCGGACACGCCCATGACGACGATTGGTGAGCCCATGCTCTCCCCCTACCCTGTTGTGCGTTGTGCCACACAGTTTGCCTCATTGATATGACTATTACAAGATTCAACTCCAACAAATCTGTTCTGTGTGGTCGAAGTCTGGTTATGGAAGGATGTAACCGTGACCGACCAGCCAAATGTCGGCGAGCTACACGCCAATCTCGTCGACGCCCTGGGCACCGGCATCGTCTCCGGACAGCTGGCGCCCGGCAGTGTGCTCACCCTCGATGGCGTGAGCGCAGAACACGGACTGTCACGCAGCGTCGCCCGCGAGGCCGTCCGGGTGCTCGAGTCCATGGGCATGGTGACCTCGCGCCGGCGGGTGGGAATCACCATCGCGCCGGCCACGAAGTGGAATGTCTTCGATCCGCAGGTGATCCGGTGGCGCCTCGACGCCGGCGATCGCGCCGCGCAGCTGGTGTCGCTGTCCGAACTGCGGCGCGGATTCGAGCCGGTGGCGGCCGCATTGGCGGCCCGCCGGGCCGACCCGAATCAGTGCCGGATCATGGCCGCGGCAGTCTCGGACATGGTGGTCCATGGCCGCTCCGGAGACCTGGAGTCATACCTGTTGGCCGACAAAGTTTTTCATCGCGCGCTCCTGGAGGCCAGCGGCAATGAGATGTTCCGTGCCCTCAACGATGTGGTGGCCGAGGTGCTCACCGGCCGCACCCATCACGGCATGATGCCCGAGCGCCCCAACCCCGTCGCGATCGCGCTGCACGACGAGGTGGCCCGGGCCATCCGGATGCGCGACGAAGATGCCGCCGAACAGGCGATGCGCGCGATCATCGACGAAGCGACCGAAGCGGTCAGACCTGACTGATCTGGAAGTTCATCAGCAACCCCTCGACCGAGGTCACTGACGCCTCGATCTCGATCGGTTCGGAGTCCAGTTCCATCGAACAGCTGGTCTTGTTGTCCGGCTCACCCACCAAACCGCCCTCGCAGGTCACGCCGGTGGGCTCGGTGCCGGCGCTGTCGGCGACCAGTTCGGCGACCGTTTTCTCGAGCTGCGCCTGTGACAGGGCGGGCGTCATCTCGTAGCTGACCTCACTGCCCTCGACCTTGGTGGTCTCGACGATGAGCTCAAAGGCGTTGGTCTCGTTGATCACCACCTCACACGTGATGGTCTTGCCGACCACACCCTCGAGGTCCGAAGCGCACAAGACCGACTGCGGTGGCTCATCGGCATCGGACAGTTGGCCGGAGATACTGCTCTCAAGACTCGCTTTCTCGACAACCGGAGGGCTGAGGACGAAGAGCACCACCAGCACGACGGCCACGACAGCGACGAGGACGGCCAGCGCAGCTACCACGATGACGAGCGGACGCCGCCAGAACGGCTTCGGCGGCGGCGGATTTGCCGGTGCGTAGTACGTCGCGGTGCCCGCCGGCGGCGGATACGGTGGCGGGCCCACATTCGGATTGCCGCTTGGCGGTGGCCATTCGGGTTGAGCTTGGTCGGGCATGGTTGGCTCCTTCGCGTCCGGCGACGCCCACGATTTTGGCAGAGCGACGAGCGCAAGACCAGCCGAATGTACCCGAGTAGGTGTTTAACTACTCGAATGAGTCGACAGCCAGCGTTGGCGCGGCGGTTCTTCGACCGCTTCGAGCCCATACACGCGGTCACCTATTTCGCCCCGGAAGCCCGGCAAGCACTGGACTCGTTGGGATTTCGCGGCTTCTGGATGGGGTATTTCGCGGCTCGCTCGGCGCCATTGGGTGATGTCCCGATCGAGGTGGTGACCGCCACCTTCTACAACTTCGCCGCCCGCCGGGTGGCCGGTGCACTGCCTGCCGCCTGGGACTACGCCACTCCGGCTCAGGCCTTGCTGGCCCGCAGTGGCTCGGCAGCGGCCGCGCTGCGCCGCTACGGATTCGATGACGAAAATGTCTGCACTGCAGCAGATCTGGCCGCCAGGGCCGCCAGGAGCGCTCCGCTCGATGGTCGCCCGTTGTTCGCCGCCAACTCGGCGCTGGCCTGGCCGGAAGATCCGGTGGACAAGCTGTGGCACGCGACGACGCTGCTACGCGAACACCGTGGCGACGGCCATGTCGCCGTGCTGACGGCGGCCGGTCTCAGCGGGCGGGACGCGAATGTGCTGCACAGCGCGGCCGGTGGGGTGAGCGCGGAGTTCATCCGGCGCAGCCGCGACTACGACGACGACGAATGGCGCACCTGCTGTCAACGGCTGGTCGCCCGCGGGTTTCTCGACTCCGACGGCGTGTTGACTGACTCCGGCAGACGCTTCAAGAGCGACATCGAGGCCTCGACCGACGAGCTGGCACTGTCGGCACTGGCCGGCCTCGACGACGGCGAGGTCGAATTGCTGTTCGCGACGCTGACGCCGTTGGCGCGCACCGTGATCGCCGGCGGGGATCTGCCGGAGTCCACCCCGATGGGGATGCGGCGCGATGAACTCGACGACAACAGTGCTCACCTGACCTGAAAGGTCCGTCGCCCCAGCAACCCCCGGCGTAAATTGGTGATCGACCCACGAGTTGAATTCACGAGAGGCCGAGAGTATGCCCACGATCACCACCAGCGATGGCGTCGAGATCTTCTACAAGGACTGGGGGTCAGGGCAGCCCATCGTGTTCAGCCACGGCTGGCCGCTGTCGGCCGACGACTGGGACACGCAGTTGTTGTACTTCCTGGACCAGGGCTACCGCGTGGTCGCGCACGACCGGCGCGGCCACGGCCGGTCCACCCAGGTGGCCGACGGCCACGACATGGACCACTACGCCGACGACCTCAAGGCCGTGGTCGATCACCTGGATCTGCAGGACGCCATTCACGTGGGCCATTCCACCGGCGGCGGCGAAGTGGTGCGCTACCTGTCCCGGCACGGTCAGGACCGGGCCGCCAAAGCGGCGTTGCTGTGCGCCGTGCCTCCGTTGATGGTCAAGACCGACGCCAACCCCGACGGGCTGCCCAAGGACGTGTTCGACGGACTGCAGGAGCAGCTGGCCGCCAACCGCTCCGAGTTCTACCGCGCGTTGCCCTCGGGCCCGTTCTACGGGTTCAACCGGCCGGGCGTCGAGAGCTCAGAGGCCGTCATCGAGAACTGGTGGCGCCAGGGCATGATGGGCGGCGCCAAAGCGCACTACGACGGCATCGTCGCGTTCTCCCAGACCGATTTCACCGAGGACCTGAAGAAGATCACCATTCCAGTCCTGGTGGTGCACAGCGAGGACGACCAGATCGTGCCGTACGTGGCCGCGGGACCGAAATCGGCCGAGCTGCTGGCGAACGGGACGCTGAAGACCTACACCGACTTTCCGCACGGCCTGCCGACCACCCACGCCGATGTCGTGAACCCCGAACTGCTGGCATTCTTCCAGAGCTGACCTACTGCGAGCGCACAGATTTGTACGGATTTGGCCGCGTGTCGCCGTGCAGACACGCACGCTCGCCATGGATGAGCTACTGGTTGCGGTTCCATTCCAGCCAACCCACGCCGCGGCGGCCGTCACCGGTGGTGACGGTCGCCCAGGCGCGGGGAAAGTGACTGATCCGGCCGTCGCGGGCGACCAGCAGCACCGGCGCCTGGCCCACCACCTGTGCATCCACCACCAGGGCGCCCGGCGCCAGCTCCAGTTCGGTGCTGACCGGTAAATTGTTGGCGTCGAACACTTCCCGCGAGGTCACGGTTTCCAGTTCGGTGAGCTCCCCCGCAGTCTGCGCATAGCCGACACCGAGCGGCCCCAAGCCCGGGATGCGTAGATCGACACCGTGCAGGTGGGTGCCGTCGTCGAGATGCAGAGCGCTCCACACCCACTCCATCCCCCACCAGTCGCGGGCCCCCCAGGAATGATCGCGCTGACCGGGCACCTCGTCGAAGATGTAGCTGCGTCCGTCCGCGGTAGCCGATCCGATTACCGTGCAAGGGATCTCGTAGCGCGGGGTGATCCGGTACTGATACGGCGTGCCGTGTGTGGTCCACACCAGGTCGATCGTCACGTCCACAGGACGGCCGGATTCCCCGCGCAGGAGTGCCGAGGGGTCGTCGTAGGCCTGACCGCGGCCACGAACCGTCACCGCGTAGCTCTGCAGCGGAACCGTTGCCGTCTGGGTGAACTCGAAGTCGTCGGTGCTCAACCGGCTGGGGTCCGCCGGCAGCGGCGCGTCGAAATCCGAGACCGCGATGGTGGGCATGTCGGGACCACACAGCAGCGCCTGCATCCAAGATCGGCCCTCATTGGGGATCAGCCCCAGCCGGATCCAACCACCGATGCCCTGGGCGGCGTCGATCCAGTCGAAGTACCAGCTCTCGTTCCACAGCGGCTCGTCACCGCGCTCATGGCCGTACTCGTCGTCCGCCGACGGTCGCAACGGCGCCTCGGTCACAGGAGCGTCAGCGCGTCGGTGTCCAGGACGTGGGCACAGTGCCGGGCGAGCATGGTCATGAACATCTGGTCGCCACGGTCGGTGCGCACCACCAACATCGACGACACAATGGCCATCATCACGCCGAAGAAGCTCTGCCGCCGTACGTTGTCGCGGACCTCCGCCAGGGACAGCGCGGGCTGCGCACCCAGTGCCTCGTGATAGGCACCCAAGAGTGCGTCATGGTGCTCCCGGCGCGTCGCGACGGGCAGTGCGCAACCCAGGAAGTACGCCAGATCTGTCTGCGCGGGGCCCCAGGTGACGGTCTGCCAGTCGACCACCGTGACGGGGCGCTCGGCACCGGCCTGACCGAACAGCAGGTTGTCGAGCCGATAGTCGCCGTGCACCAGTCCCATCGGCCGCTCCGGTGCACCCTCGGCGGCCAGGTAGGCATCGAAGTTGGCGACCAGCCGGTCGCAGACCGTGCGTTGCTCGGCTGTCATCGACTCGCCGTAGCGCTCGGCGAAGCCGGCGTAGAGCGCAGCGAGCAGGTCGGCGGTGACGGGTGCGTCCCGGTTGAGCCAGTCAGCGCCGGCCAGCGTCGGATCGCCCAACAGCGGTGCGTGCAAGCGACCGAGCTCGGCGACGGCGAGCAGGGCCTGTTCGATGGTGGCGCCCTGGATCTCGTCGCCGACCAGCGCCGGCGACGCGTCGCCGAGCACCAGGTCGAAGACGCCGGTGTCCGGGTCGATGGCAGCGTGGTGACACGGCGCGACGGGTCCGGCGCCGTGCTCGGTGAGCCGGGGCGCGATGTCGGTGTAGAACCGCACCTCCCGCTCATAGAGGCCGAGAGCCTGGCCGGTCTGACGGCTGGTCGTGTCGGCGGCGGCGACCTTGAGCACCACCGACGCCGGGCCGCCGCCGTCCTCGTAGGTGAGCGTGACGCGATAGCACTCACTCATCTGGCCGGTGCCGATGCGTTCACAGGTGAAGTGGCGTACCGGTGCGGTGCCCAGCACCTCGGTGAGCCACTCAGCGGTCAGATCGGCCGGACGCTCCACGGCGGTATCGGTTCGCACCGCACCAACCTAGGACACCGCAGCGGGCCCGCACGGCGTTTTCCGACTATCAGTTGACGCGTGTCAACTGGCGCCGGGGGCGTGGCAGTGCGCCGAGGGACTGGCGGGCACATCCAGCGACGGATTGCGGTCGAAGAACCCGTACGGTTTCAGCCAGAAGGACACCACGTCCACCGGCATGATCGGCCAGTCCTCCGGCCGGGTGATGTGATGGATGCCGAAGACGTACCACAGGACCACGTCGGTGTTCTCGATCGAGCGGTTCGCCTGCGTCCACGCACCCAGCCCGGTATCCCCCGCCGACTGGTTGACGAATTCCCCTGCCGGCCAACGCTCGGCGGGATCGTTCGGGGTGACCCACAGGGTGTGGCCGATCACCGTCGCCCGTTGGAACACCGGCGAGTCCGGATCGAACATCGGTGGGATCGCACCAGTGGGAACCAGCTTGTAGGACGGGTGGGTGCCCAAGCCGTTGACGACGTTGGTGTTGACCACCTTCCACGCCCGCTGGGTGGCGAAGTTGAGATCCTGGACGGCTTGGCGCTCGGTGCGCAGCGGCACGTTGCGCTGCACCACCGAGAGTCCGTACGGGTTCTCTGGGCTGATGGACTCGGCGTAGGACTCCGACATGTAGACGGTGTTGTCGGTGCCGTCGACATCGAGATCCAGGCGCGCCACCAGGAAATGCTGGTGAAACGGTGCGTAGGTGCGCTCGTCGACCAAGGTGCCGTTGGGATGCGGATGCCCGGCAGGCACCGGTGTGGTCACCATGATCCCGGTGGCCCGCACCTCGCATTCGATGTTGCCGTCCTGGTACAGGCGCCAGTAGATCAGGTACTCGTAGTTGGCCACGGTGACATGGCTGGAGATGGTCAGCCGCCGCATCCGCCTGACCTCGGCGCCGGAGTGGGAGTCGACGTGTTTCCACAGCACCGCGTTGTCTTCTTCGTGGATGCAGACGGCGTTGCGGATCTCATACGGTTGGCCCTGTGAATTGTGCAGGGTGGCGTCCAGATAGCGGATCTCGCCCAGACAGTCGCACCCCAGTTCCAGCGAGGTGGTCATGAAGCCCAGGCCCCATTCGCCGATATCGAAGGCGGTACGGCGGTAATGGTCGACCGAGGGGTCACGGTAGGGCACCATCATCTCGGCGAACGACAACCGGTGCGCCACCGACCGCACCCGCTCACCGTCACGAAACTTCAACGCGTGCAGCGTCATTCCTTCGCGATGGTTGAAACCCACCCGCAGCGACCAGTTCTGCCATTCCAGTAGCCGGCCCGTGAGCGTGAACGACGTTCCTTCGGGCTGGGTGATCTCCAGCGGCTTCAGCGGCTCCCGTCGCCAGCTCTCCCGGATGCGCTCCGGAATGTGCCGTGGCACATACTCACCCATCGTCTGCGGCGGCGCCCCGCCGCCCGCGAACGGGTCGTCATCCTCGATGCGCAACAGTTCCATGGTGTTGAGGTCGATCACGCAGTGCAGTCCGCTGACCGCGGTCGCATACGGGTTGGTGTCCGGGCCCGTTCGCAACCAGGTGTCCGACCACCCGATCCGGCGGTCCCGGAACTCGGCCGGCGCCACAGCCGCGCCGTAGGTCCAGGTGTCCATGAACACCAGTTCCATGTCGGTGATGCCGCGTTTGGCCAGGGCGGCGATCACGTCAGGATGGCCGCGCAACACCGCATCGCACTCGTGGAACTCGTCGACGGTGAAGTTCGCCTGCACGCCAGGAATGTGATCGAAGGATTCCACCCGGTCGTCGGTCAGCGACAGCACGCTCTTGTAGGTGGCGTTGTTGGCCCTGTCCAGACACAGCACCACCGCCTTGCGGGCCGGGCGTACCCCGTCGGCGTCGAACGCGGCCAGGTCGGCTTTGGCCGGTTCCACCATCTCGATGCAGTTGATCCGCCACCCGTCGCCCACGCCGTGGTCACGGCGCAGCAGGGCCGAAACAGCGACGAACTCGTCAGCTGACAACGGATCGAGTGGATGATCGGGCAGCGGACTGACGGGATCGCTCATGGAGAGTTACGCAATCACATCGGCGGGGGCTCCGCAGGACATCTGCGACAAACCCCAGCGGGCCTAGCTGGTGAGTGAGAAGCCCGACCACGCTGCGCGGCGGTCCCGATCGGGATCGAGTTCGACGCGAGTGCGCCGGTCGAAGACGAGTACCGCTCGCCGGTCGTGGTCATAGGCGGGCCAATCGTCGCCCGGGGTGCCGGTGCGACTGAACGCTCGCCAGCGGGTTCCGACGTCCTTGCTCACCCTGGCCGCCGAGCGCTGATCTCCGGCCGCGGCGAGCAGCGACCCGAACCGGGTGCGGTACACGTCGAACACGGCGAACAGCTCGGTGGCATGCGTGGCGCCCATCCCCGACCACTGCAGCGTGCGGGGCGCATAGTCATAGCGGTAGAGGTAGGTCGGCGCGTGCGCGCTGTGCGCCTCGGCGATCTCCCAGGCGGCCGACGCGAAAGCGAAGTCCCCACCGAGACGCACACAGGCGGCGCGCTGGGGATAGTCCGGGTAGGCGGCGGTGATGCGGTCGCGGGCGTCGGACCCGGCACTGGCCAGCAGTGCCTCGATCAACGGTTCGGTGGTGGGCAGGAGCTTGAGGAAGCGGGTGAACAGCTGTGCTTCCTCGGCGTTGTTGCCGACGATCAACGGCACCGGGTGCGCCGTACCCCGGCGCATCGCTTCCAACGGCTCGACCGGCAGGTAGTCGTCACCGTAGGTGGGGCCGACGGGGAACGCGCCGAGCATCTCGGTGCTGCCCTGGGCGATCAGAGCGTCCAGCGCGTCGACGAGATCGGCCGGTGCGGCCAGCCGGAGTGCCTGGGCGGCGCCCGCAGTATCAGACCCGATGAGCGTGGCGAAGCGCTGGGCGAAGTCCGCGGCCTGCTCGGTGGAGCGGGCCATGCCGGCGGCCGGACTCTCCGAAATAGCTTGTGCAAAAAGGCCTTCAGCGGCAGGGACGGCAAGCAGCGTGGCGACCGCATGCGCTCCGGCACTTTCGCCGAAGATCGTGACCTTGTCCGGGTCGCCGCCGAAGACGGCGATGTTCATCCGCACCCACTGCAACGCCAGCACCAGGTCACGCAGGAACAGATTGGAGTCGATGGTGACCTCCGGCGTGGACAGCGACGACAGATCCAGACAGCCCAGCGGGCCCAACCGGTAGTTGACCGACACATACACACAGCCACGACGGGCGAGGCTCGCCCCGTCGTAGAGCGGCGTTGCCGAGCTGCCGAGAATGTAGGCACCCCCGTGGACGAACACCATCACCGGCAACGGCTCGTCGGAGGCCGGCGCGCCGTCGATCCCCTGGGGCGCCACCACGTTGAGGGTGAGGCAGTCCTCCCCCATCGTCTGGTACCGCCCGATGCCGGTGAGGGTGTATTTGCGTTGCTGAGGCGCGCAGTTGGCGAACCCGTGGCAATAGCGGACCCCGCGCCACGGCTGGGGTGGCTGCGGCGCCCGCAGCCGTAACGGACCTACCGGCGGCCGGGCGTACGGGATAGAGCGCCAACGGTTCACACCGTCACGGGTGAACCCTTCGACCACTCCGCTCGAAATGGTGGCGCGGACAGTCTGCTCGTGCATCACCCGACCGTAGCGAATATTTGCCCAATTGACGGGGTCGACGGGAAATCATGGCCGGCGGCTACCGTGGCTGACATGCGGAAAGTGCTGGCGGTCGTGCCGTCGTTAGTGGTGGCTGGGTTGCTGGGTTGTTCGGCGTCGGACGGAGACCAGGCGGGCGCGCCCTCGTCGAGTACCAGGTCAGGTGCGGTATCAGCGCCGCCGTTCAAGCCCAGCTCGAGCGCTGCGGCACCTGTTCCGACGGGTCCGCCGCCCGCCGATGCCCCGGTCGCGGCGGTGACGGCGTGGGTCCAGGCCGGCTCGCCGGTGGACGCCGCCGGCTTTCGGAGCGCCACCAGAGACGACATCACCACCGACCTCGGTGCGGATGTGGCCTTTGTCACACCGGCAGGCAAAACGCAATGCCGGACCGGTGCGACGCTGGCCCCCGGCGCGATGGCGTGTCTGGCGGAGCTCGCCGACCCACCGGCCCAGCCGGCCGAGGTGTACGGCCAGTGGGTGGGCAACTGGGTCGATTTCGACGGCGGCAGCGCGCAGGTGGGCTCGGTACACGGCGATCCGGGCGCGTTCACCGAGGGCAAAGGGCGCGAGCTGGCGTACGGGAGTTCGCTGAGATTCGGCGACTACCAGTGCCGCACCGACCCGGCGGGGCTGTTCTGTGTGAACTTCGCCCGCCAGACCGCGCTGCAGATGTCCGACGCCGGCGTGGTTGCGTTCGGGTGCCTGCAGGAGGTGGCGCCGCCCGCGGACGCCGGCGTCCGATACGAGTGCCTCTGAGCGTCAGGCCGCCAGGACGCCCTTGCGACGCAGAATCGGCAGCACGCCCTCGGCGAACCAGTAGGCCTCCTCCAGATGCGGGTAGCCGGAGAGAATGAACTCGTCGAAGCCCAGCGAGTGATACTCCCAGATCAGATCGGCCACTTCCTGGTGACTGCCCACCAACGCGGTGCCTGCGCCGCCGCGGACCAGGCCCACTCCCGCCCACAGATTGGGGTAGATCTCCAGGCTGTCGAGTCGGCCGCCGTGCAGCGCGGTCATCCGCCGCTGCCCCTCTGATTCCGACTTGCTGTGCAGTGCCGTGGCATTCGCGATCTGGTCAGGGCTGAGCCTGCTGACCAGTTCGTCGGCGACGGCCCAGGCCGCTTCCGAGGTGTCGCGGGTGATGGTGTGCAGGCGGATACCGAATCTCGGCTTCCGGCCCTGCGCTGCCGCGAGCTCGCGCACCTTGGTGATCTTGGCGGCCGCGGCCTGCGGCGGTTCGCCCCACGTCAGGTAGACGTCGACGTGCTCGGCCGCGATGGGCAGGGCGGCCGGTGACGAGCCTCCGAAATAGATCTGCGGCAACGGATTCGGCGGCTCTGAGACCCGCGCATCCTTGACCGTGTAGTGCCGGCCTTCGAAATCCACCGACTCCTGCGTCCAGATCGCGTTGACGATCTGCAGGAACTCCCCGGTGCGGGAGTACCGCTCGTCGTGGGAGAGCCAGTCGCCGAACCGGCGCTGCTCGGAGTCGTCACCGCCGGTGACGATGTTGAGCAGCACCCGGCCCTCGGAGAACCGCTGCAGGGTGGCAGCCTGCTGCGCGGCCAGCGTCGGCGGCACCAGACCCGGCCGGAACGCCACCAGGAACTTCAGTCGTTCGGTTTCGGCGAGCAGGGCTGCCGAGGTCAACCACGCGTCCTCACACCACGTGCCGGTAGGGGTGAGCACACCCTCGTAGCCGAGTCGGTCTGCGGCCCTGGCGATTTCGCTGAGGTAGCGCCGCGTCGGCGGGCGGTAGCCGTCGGGCAGGACCTGCTGCGACGACGCGTGCGAGGAGCCGACGATCGATCGGCTGTCCCCGCTGGTGGGCAGGAACCAGAAGAACTTGGCGGACATGGGTCCCTCTCTGGCTCGGGGGCTAGTTCGTGCTGATCAAGAGCGGCCGCAGCGCCTCGTTGTAGCGCCGGTCCACCCAGTCGGCGAACTTCGGCGCGGCTTCGATCTGGCCGGAGGCGGCGAACAGATCCGCCAGCTTCTGCTCGGAGTTGACCACCTCGTCGTTGAGTTCGGTGGGCAGTCGCAGGCTACGGCCCTGCGCCACCTCGGCCACCGCGAGATCCAATCCGACAGCGGCAGAATAACTCTGCGCCCACTCCCGCGGGTTCTCCTGCGCCCAGTGCGCGGCCTTCTCGAACCGCACCAGCAGATCCTGCAGCGCCGTGTTGCGTTTCGGGTCGGTCAGGGCCGCGTCGGCGGCGATGCCGAACCAGTAGCCGTTGGTGACGCCTTTGGCCTCGCCGATGCTGCGGACGGCGAGCTGCTGTTCGGTCTGGGCGGTGTACGGATCCCAGATCGCCCACGCGTCGGCCTGGCGCTGGGTGAACGCCGAGAGCGCGTCGGCCGGTTGCAGGAACACCAGTTTGACGTCCGCGGGGGTGAGTCCGGCCTTGTCGAGCTGGCCTAGGATGTGGCCGTGTGCGGAACTGCCTTTGCCCACCGCGATCGATTTGCCTTTCAGCGCAGCGATATCGGTGATCGGCGAGTCGGCGTGCACCAGGATCTGGTCACCGACACCGCCACCGTTGTACGCCGAGACCACCTTGATCTTCGCGTTCGACGCCGCTCCGAAGATCGGCGGGGTGTTGCCGGTGATGGCGAAGTCGATCTTCCCGGCGGTAGCGGCCTCGATCTGAGGCGGACCGGACGTGAAGGTGGAGAACTGCACCTCATACGGTAGATCGTTGAGCTGGCCTGCCGCCCGCAGCAGCGATTCGGTGCCGCCCTTCTGATCGCCGACCTGCAGGGTGAGCCCGGCCAGATCGGTCAGTGGCACCGTTTCCGGCGCCTCCTGGGCCGCCGATCCGCTCTCCCGGGACACACAGCCCGCCAGCAGCACCGTCACGGTCAGCAGCGCGGCCAGAGCTCGCCTCTTTGCGGGCATGAAGTTCCCTTCTCAGTACGGATTTGAAAGTTCAGAAGCGGACGCCGAGGCGGTCGAGCAACTCGGCGCGGTAGCGTTCGGTGTTGGCGGACGGATCGCCCGCGCGCCTGCGGGCGTCGGTGATCTCCAGTTCGTGCACCACCCTGCCCTCGTCGAGGACCAGGATCCGGTCGGCGAGTGCCACGGCTTCGTCCACATCGTGGGTGACCAGCAGCACCCCGAAGTCGTGGGTGCGCCACAGCTCGAGCAGCAGTGCGTGCATCGACAGCCGGGTCAACGCGTCCAGTGCCCCGAACGGCTCGTCGAGCAGCAGCAATTCCGGCTCGGCGATCAGTGCGCGCGCCAGCGAAACCCGTTGGGCCTGGCCGCCGGACAGTGTCAGCGGCCATACCTCGGCGCGGTCGGTCAACCCGACATCGGCGAGGGCCTGATCAGTTTTGGCGGCCACCTCGGCGCGCGGCAACCGGCTGCGGGTCAACCCGTAGCCGACGTTGGTGCGCACATCGCGCCACGGGAACAGCCGTGGTTCCTGAAAGGCCAGCGCAGGCGCGCCCGACACCAGCCGCTCGCCGGTGTGATCCGTCGACAGGCCGGCCAGCACCCGCAGCACCGTCGACTTGCCGGAACCGCTGCGGCCGATCAGCGCCACGATCTCGCCGTGGCCGACCTGGACGGAGACGTCGTCGAGCACCTGCTGCTCGCCGTAGAACTTGTCGACGTGCCGCAGTTCGCCGGCGAGGCCGGTGCGGCGTTCGGAGGTGACGGTCATGTCCGGTACCTCAGGGCTCGTCGTTCGAGGTAGCGCACGGCTGCGTCGGTGGTGATACCCAGCAGGGCGTAGACGATCAATCCGAAGATGATGATGTCGATGCGCAGGAAGTCCCGGGCATTGTTGATCAGGTAACCGATTCCCTTGTCTGCGTTGATCTGTTCGGCGACGATCAACGTCAGCCAGGCGATCGCCAGCGATTGGCGCAGACCCACCAGCACCTGCGGTGCAGCGCTGGGAATGATGATGGTGCGCAGCCGCTGCCAGAACGAGAAGCCGAGCACCTGGGCGGTCTCGAACAGTTTCGGGTCCACCTGCCGGATGGCCGAGAACGTGTTCAGGTAGAGCGGAAAGCTGACTCCGAGCGCGACGAGCAGGACCTTGGGCAGCTCGCCGATACCGAACCAGACGATGAACAACGGGATCAGTCCGAGATGCGGCAGCGCCCGCAGCATCTGCATCGGCGGATCGACGGTCGCCTCGACCCAGCGGGACAGTCCGACAGCGATGCCCAGGCCCACGCCGATGAGGCCACCGAGCAACATGCCCTGCACCACCCGACGCCCGGATACCCCGAGGGCGTCGGCGAGCTGGCCGTTGCGCACCAGTTCGATGCCGGCGTCGGCGATCAGCGACGGCGCGGGCAGAACGTCCTGCGGGATGACTCCGAGCGCACTGCCGAGCTGCCACAACACCAGCAACACGATCGGCGAGGCGACGCGCACGATGGTCCATTTGCGCTGTCGGAACTTGTCCGGGGCAGCACGAACCGTGACCGCAGCAGCGGCCAGCTCGGCTGAACTAGAC
>JBEVFK010000178.1:0-21604 GCA_040512325.1 Mycobacterium sp.
GCTGGCGATTCCGATGTTCTTCATGGTCTTGCTTCTCTCGTTTTCGGAGGCGATCAGTGGCCCTGGTTGATTGAGAAGGGCCGGCGTTCCGATCGGTTCGGGAGGGTTTTCCGTTCCGGTCTGGTGGCTGTAACCGGGCAGGTCAGGGGTTAATTTCCTGGTGGCAGCAATTGCGCCAAGGGTGGCAGAAACTGCTCGGCGAAAGACCCCTCGGCGCTTCTCGAGAGCTGGCAATCGCCAGACCCCCCACGCTTCGTGCAGGTTGTCGTGGCGGGTGGTTAGGGTCGTGATCGATGTTGTCGGTTATTGCGGTGCACGGTTATCGGTCGTTGCGTGATGTGGTGCTGCCGTTGGGCCGACTGACAGTGGTGACGGGGGCCAACGGCTCGGGAAAGTCGTCGGTGTACCGCGCGTTGCGTCTTCTCGCCGCCTGCGGCCGCGGCGAGCTGATCGGAGCTTTGGCACGTGAGGGCGGCCTGCAGTCAGCACGCTGGGCGGGTGCGGTGGAACTCAGGCGGCCGGTGGAGCTCAAACTCGGCTATGCCGCTGACGACGTCGGCTATGTCGTGGATCTGGGGCTGCCCGTGCCGGCCAGCTCGATGTTCGATCGCGATCCGCAGATCAAGCGGGAGGCGGTGTTCGCCGGCCCGACGCTGCGGCCCGCCTCGGTGCTGGTTCAACGCGCCGGACCTCTGGCTGAGGTTCGCGCTGAGACCGGCAATCATTTCGATGCGTTGACCCGCGCGCTGCCTGCGCATCGCAGTCTGTTGAGTGAGTTCGCCGGGCCGGGTGAACTGTCGGAGTTGGTCACCGTGCGAAATCGACTGCGCGGCTGGCGATTCTACGACAGCTTTCGCGTCGATGCGGACGCCCCGGCGCGTCGGGCGCAGGTGGGAACCCGCGCGGCAATGCTGGCCGACGACGGTGCCGACTTGGCAGCCACCATACAAACCATCATCGAGGCCGGAACCGGTTCGGGCGCAGACGAACTCACGCACGCCATAGCCGAGGCTTTCGGTGGCGCCCAGGTGTCGGTGGTATCGAATGACGGGCTCTTCCACCTCCAGTTTCATCAACCGGGGATGCTGCGGCCCTTGCAGGCGGCCGAACTGTCCGACGGGACGCTGCGGTTCCTGCTGTGGGCCGCGGCGCTGCTAGGCCCGGAGCATCCCTCGCTGATGGTGCTCAACGAGCCAGAAACCTCCCTGCACCCGGCCTTACTCGAGCCCTTGGCGGCGCTGATCCGGGCAGCCGCCGAAGCTACCCAGGTGATCGTCATCACCCATTCCCGGGCCTTGCGTGAAAGCTTCGCACACGGAACCGGTTTCGGTGAGATCGAACTGGTGAAGTCCAACGGCGAAACCCAGATCGCCGGGCAGAACCTTCTCGATGTCCCCCCATGGCACTGGGGCTCTCGCTGAGGTCACTTCCACGAGAGCCCCGATGTCTTGCGCGGATCCCACTTCGGCATTACCAGGGCACAACCTGACCCTGGTAATCCACGAAGTGCAGACCCGCCTTGCCGGCATGAGCGTCGATGGTATCGGCGACACCAGGGATGCTCTGGTCGACGGTGAGCAGTGCCCCCGGTCCGCCGAGGTCGGTCTGGACCCAGCCCGGATTGAGGAGCAGAAACGTCCTGGTGTCGTCGACATGCCGGGCGGCGTAGCTGCGCATCAGCTGATTGAGCGCGGACTTGCTGGCGCGGTAGACCTCATGTCCGCCATTGATATTCAGTGAGACGCTGCCCTGGCTTGACGACATGATCCCGATGGTCCCGGTCGGCGCGACCAATGCGCCCAGGGAATCGATGACCCGCAGCGGACTGAGTGCATTCGTGACCATCACGTCGACGAAATCCTCGGTCGACACGTCTTCGACCGGGACGTCGCCCCGGGTGATACCGGCGTTCACGAACAGCAGGTCAAGCGTGCGTCCCGCCAGGCGGTCGCGCAGTGCTGAAACCTGTTCCGGCGACGTCATTTCCAGCGATTCGACGGTCAGTCGACCGCCGGATGAATCGGCCAGGTCGTGCAGCTCGGTACGTTGTGACCCTCTGGCGGTGGCGATGACGTCCCATCCGCGGCGGACGTACTCGTCGGCCAGCGCGAGCCCCAGTGCGCGGGATGCGCCGATGATGAGGGCGGTGGTGCGGGCGTCAGTCATTTCGCTCCTGTGCTGGTGCTGAGCACTGCGGGCTTGAGTACCTCGTCGCACCATTGTCGGAACGTGGTCGGAGTCTCGGTGTGCGGAGTCCGGGGCACGCCGGCGTCGAGTCCGTCATCTTTGGCCTTCATCATGTCCAACATGCCCTGCACAAAAGCGTGTCCCATGCCGAAGCCGGCCAGCTGAGTGCCGAGGCTGTCGAGCGACTGCCGTTCATAACGCACCGGCCGGTCCAGCACCTCGGACATGATGCGCGCCATGTCGTTTGCGGAGAGATCCTCGGGGCCGAGCACAGCGACGCTGTCCACGCCCGTCCACGAGCGGTCGAGCAGCAGGCCCGCGGCCACCGCGGCGATGTCGCGGGTGGCGGCCGAGGGCGCCTTGCGGGCGGCGTCGACGGTGAGGGTGAAGACGCCGACGTCGCGGATTGAACTCACATCGCGGAGAAGGTTGTCCATGAACGAAGGGTTCGCCAGTGCCCGGTAGGCCACGCCGCTGTCGGCGATCAGATCGTCCATGGCCAGCGACGCCGTGACGAGCCCGGCCCTGTCGGCGACCGGTGTTCCCCGGCCCAACGCCGAGACACCCACAACGTGTCCGACTCCGCGCGCCGTGAATGCGTGCGCGGCGGCCCGGGTGAATCCGGAGAACGCAGCTTCCAGACTCGCGGCCTGGGTGTCGGGCGGCACCAGCCAGAACACCGCGTCCGCACCGGTGAAGGCGCGGTCGACGACGTCGGGGTCACCGTGGGAGCCGGTTACCACGTCGACACGGTCGCGGACGGAGTCGGCGAGTTTTGCGGGGTCGCGCACGATCACGCGGAGTTCTTCGCGGGAAGTTTTCAGCAGGTTGCTCAGGACCTGGCTACCGATGTCGCCCGTGGGCGCCGTGATGACGATCATGGTTCCACCGTGCGCGCAGCCTGCGCCGGCGTCCAATACCTGTTGAGCAGAATTGATACCCTCGAGGTATGGATCTGGATCTGCGCAAGCTGCGGTACTTCGCCGCACTGGCCGAGCACAAGCATTTCGGTAGGGCCGCCCAGGAGCTCTACATCGCGCAACCGGTGCTCAGCAGGCAGATCCGCGCCCTGGAACGGGAATTGGGGTGCGCCTTGTTCGTGCGGACCACCCGCACGGTGGAGCTGACCCCTGCCGGTAAGCAGCTGCACGAGGAGGCGCGCGGGGTGCTGGCCAGCGTCGACTCCGCGGTGCGACGTGTCCACGAGGTGGACCGCGGGGTCCGGCGGCTCGCCATTGCGTTTGCGCCTGGGTTGCACGTTTCCGACGCGGTCCGCGCGTTCACCGCCGCGCATCCTGACGTCGAGATTGCGCTGTTCACGTGCAAGTGGTGGGAACAGGACGCGCCGCTGCGCGACGGTCGCGCGGATGTCGGATACCTACGCCGGCCGTTCGACGACGCGGGGTTGCGAACCATGCCCATCGGTCACGAGTCCAAAGTTGCCTGTCTGCCGGTGACCCACCCCTTCGCCCGGCGCTCGTCGCTGACGTCGGCCGACCTCACCGGCCAGCTGGTGCTCGATGCACAGATCAGGCGGACATCTTCCGTGGAGGAGAAGTTCGAGCTGATTGCCTCCGGCCACGGCATCGCGCTCGTCCCACGCAGTGTCGCCCAGTCGTACTCGCGCCCCGACCTCGTCTATGTGCCGGTGGCGGATGCAGTGCCTATGGAGACCTGCCTCGCCGTGGCCGAGGACAGGCGCGACCGGCGGGTGGCCGACTTCTTGGACATCGCCCTCGACATACTGCGTCGGCACTCGGCGCCGTTGGCGGCTGTCAACTGAGCACTCCTGTCTGAAGTGCTGAGACTCAAGTCAATTCGATGGGTGCCTGCAGCGCCCACCGCGAAAACCGAATCCCTGCCAGAGCACAAAGGTCACGAACCCCGGAGAGTTCGTGACCTTTGCGTCTGCGGTTCAAGAGAACCGCTCAGGTGTGGGCGAAGGGGGACTTGAACCCCCACGTCCCGAAGGACACTGGCACCTGAAGCCAGCGCGTCTGCCATTCCGCCACTCGCCCAAAACAACCGGGAGAGCCTAACACGGTGCCGGGCCCAGATTCCAAATGCGCCATTGGCCCCGTACCGGGTTCAGCCACCAGAGAATGCCGCCGTGACCAGCCCGTGACCTGCTTTGATGCAATTGACACCGGATGGATGGTGCCGATGTGGTGGCCCCGCCCGATACCATGCAGGTGGAAAGCACAGTGTTGCGACACGCACGGGTTCGTCCTTGCGGTCCGACGCTGTGTACAACGTTGGGTGCGAGTGCAGATTGGCAGGCGGTGACATGGGGTTGGTTCAGCGGTTGGACCGCAAGCTCGAGTCCACCGTCGGCGACGCCTTCGCCCGCGTGTTCGGGGGCTCGATCGTCCCGAAAGAGGTCGAAGGCATGTTGCGCCGCGAGGCTGCCGACGGCGTGCGCTCGCTCCAAGGCGGACGACTTTTGGCCCCCAACGAATACGTCATTACCCTCAGCGTGCCCGATCACGACAAGGTGCTCGCAGATCCAGACCTCACGGCGGACACTTTTGCCAAACACCTGGGCGGGTACATCAGCGAACAAGGATGGCAAACGTATGGTGAAGTGGTTGTGCGATTCGCGCAGTCGCCGAACCTGCACACCGGCCAGGTACGTGCGCGCGGGATCGTCAACCCAGATGCCAACCGTGACGCACCCGCCGGCGTCGCACCCCGAGCGAGCATCGCTGAGTCCGCCCCGCCACAATCAGACCAGGCGTCTACCGCAGAACCAGGAGTACCACCCATGAGCGACAATCCGAGTCAGCGCGGCAGCCAGGGGCAGGGACAACCTGGCGACGAGTACTACGACGACCGCTACGGTCGTCCGCAAGAAGGCCGTCCCCAGGACGATCCGCGCGCCGCCGACCCGCGCGCCCAGGACCAGGGTGGCTACCCGCCGCCGCCGCCGAACTACCCGCCGCCGCGGCCGGCCTACCCGGATCAGGGTGGCTACCCGCAGGACCAGGGCGGCTACGCGCCGTCCTATGACCAGCGTCCGCCGGCCGGATACGGCCCGCCCTCGGGCGGCTATGACCCCAACGCGGGCCGCGGCCCAGCCGCTCCGGGCGGCTACCCGCAGGGCGGAAACCCCTACGGCGCTCCCGGCCAGCCCGGTCCGGATTACGGCCGCCCGCCGGTCCCGCCGAACCGCGGCTACGACGACTACGGCCGCCCCGGATACCCCGATCAGGGTGGATACGACCAGGGCTACCAGGGCGGGCAGGCCTACGGCAGGCCCGAAGGTCGCCCCGGCGACTATGGCCAAGGCCAGCCCGAGTACGGCGGCCGCTACGCCGACGCGCCCAGCGGCGGCTACGGCGAAGCACCCCGCGGTGACTACGACTACGGCCAGCAGCCGGACTACGGCCAGCCCGATTACGGCCAGCAGCCCGCTCCCGGCGGCTACGCCGGATACGGCCAGGCCGCACCGCCCGCCTACCCCGGTGGTGCCAATGTCACGTTGCAGCTCGATGACGGCAGCGGACGCACCTACCAGCTCCGCGAGGGCGCCAACGTCGTCGGCCGCGGCCAGGACGCACAGTTCCGGCTGCCGGACACCGGCGTGTCACGTCGTCACCTCGAGATCCGCTGGGATGGCCAGGTCGCGCTGCTCTCGGACCTCAACTCCACCAACGGCACCACGGTGAACAACGCGCCCATCCAGGAATGGCAGCTGGCCGACGGGGATGTCATCCGGCTCGGTCACTCCGAGATCGTCGTTCGCGTCCACTGAGACTCACCGCGCTGCGGGCGACGACGCGGTCCGACACCCGGGGGCACAGCGGTGCGCTTCCCACTCGTGGCGGTACCTGCCCAAGTATCGTGACGATGCCAGTGAGCGCAGGCTGATACCGGGGCGGTCGGCAGCGGACGGGAAGGACGCCAGATGCAGGGACTAGTGCTGCAGCTGACGCGCGCCGGTTTCCTGCTGCTGTTGTGGTTGTTCATCTGGTCGGTGCTGCGCATCCTCAAGAACGACATCTACGCACCTACCGGTGCGGTGATGGTGCGTCGTGGCCTGGCATTCCGGGGCGCGCTGCTACCGTCACGGCAGCGTCGCACCACACCGCGCTATCTGGTGGTGACCGAGGGAGCATTGGCTGGCACACGCATCACGCTCGGCACGCAGCAGGTGCTGATCGGCCGCGCCGACGACTCCACTCTGGTTCTCACCGATGATTACGCGTCGACGCGCCACGCGCGGCTGTCGCAGCGGGGCTCGGAGTGGTACGTCGAGGACTTAGGATCGACCAACGGGACATACCTTGACAGGGCGAAGGTGACGACGGCGGTACGAGTTCCGATGGGAACGCCGGTGCGAATCGGCAAGACAGCGATCGAGTTGCGCCCGTGACGTTGGTTCTGCGCTATGCCGCTCGCAGTGACCGCGGCCTCGTCCGCGCCAACAACGAAGACTCCGTCTACGCCGGTGCGCGCCTGTTGGCGCTGGCCGACGGCATGGGTGGGCACGCCGCCGGTGAGGTGGCCTCGCAGCTGGTGATCGCCGCGCTGGCCCATCTCGACGACGACGAGCCCGGCGGCGACCTGCTGAGCAAACTGGATTCCGCGGTGCGCGACGGCAACGCCGCGATTGCCGCGCACGTGGAGATGGAACCCGAGCTCGAGGGCATGGGCACCACGCTGACCGCAATCCTGTTCGCCGGCAATCGACTTGGCCTGCTGCACATCGGCGACTCGCGCGGTTATCTGATGCGCGACGGTGAGCTCACGCAGATCACCAAGGACGACACCTTCGTCCAGACCCTCGTCGATGAGGGCCGGATCACCGCCGAGGAGGCGCACAGCCACCCGCAGCGCTCGCTGATCATGCGTGCGCTCACCGGACACGAGGTGGAGCCGACGCTGATCATGCGGGAGGCCCGCACCGGCGACCGCTACCTGCTGTGCTCGGACGGACTGTCCGACCCGGTGAGCTTCGAGACCATCCAAGAAGCGCTGCTGATCGACGACGTGACCGACGCCGCGGACCGCCTCATCGAACTCGCGTTGCGTGGCGGCGGCCCCGACAACGTCACCGTGGTGGTGGCCGATGTGGTCGACTACGACTACGGCCAGACCCAGCCGATCCTCGCGGGCGCGGTCTCCGGTCAGGACAACGACGCGCCTGCGCCGAACACCGCCGCAGGCCGCGCTTCGGCTTTCAACCCGAAACGCATTGCCGCTGCCAAACGTGTTGTCCCACAACCGGAACCGCCGGTGAAGCGCCCAAAATCCCGGCGGCGGATGTTTCTGGCCGCCGCGGTGATCCTCCTCCTGGTGCTGGCGGGTCTGGCAGTGGGCCACCAGATCGTCCGCAGTAACTACTACGTCAGCGAATACGACGGCACCGTCTCGATCATGCGGGGCATCCAGAGTTCGTTCCTGGGCTACCCACTGCAGGAACCTCACCTGCTCGGGTGCCTCAACGATCGAAACGAGCTGTCGCAGATCAGTTATGGACAATCCACCGACGATCTGAACTGCCGGCTGATGCAGTTGCAGGACCTGCGCCCATCAGAACGCGCCCAGGTGGCCGCGGGCCTGCCCGGCGGGTCACTCGACGAAGCCATCGAACAGCTACGTGAACTGGCCCGCACCTCGGTGCTGCCGCCGTGCGTGGTCGCACAGCCCACACCGGCGCCTACCCCCACCACCACGCCACGACCCGCGCCGGTCCCCACCGCCGGACCCACGCCGACGTCGCCGTCGCTGGGCCCGCTGCCCGGCCCCGCCCCCGCGGCGACCACCACCAGGCCGGCACCCGCCACGACCTCGGCGCCCGCCCCGAGACCGTCGGCCTCCCCGTCGGCTCCCGTCCCCGCCACGGCAGCACCCACGCCGGCTGCGCCACCCACTCCGACCGCGACCCAGCTGCCCACCGCTCCACCGAAACCGGGGACCGACTGCCGGGCGGCGGCGTGACCACCGCACCACAGTCACCGGTGGCGGTCACTCCCCCGCTGCCGAACCGGCGCAACGCCGAACTGCTGCTGCTGTGCTTCGCCACCGTGATCACCGCGGTGGCGCTGCTGATCGTGGAGGCAAACCAGGAGCAGGGTCTGACCCTGGACCTGATCAGCTACACCGTGGCCTATCTGGCGCTGTTCGCCGGTGCGCACCTGGCCATCCGCCGGTTCGCCCCGTACGCCGACCCGCTGTTGCTGCCGGTGGTCGCCCTGCTCAACGGCCTGGGCCTGGTGATGATCCACCGGCTCGACCTCGCTGTCGGCGCCGGCGAGGTGGCCCACGGTCCCAGCGCCAACCAGCAGGTGCTGTGGACGCTGGTGGGGGTGCTCGGCTTCTCGCTGGTGGTGGTGTTCCTCAAGGATCACCGGCAGCTGTCCCGCTACGGCTACGTGTGCGGACTCGCCGGCCTGGTGCTGCTGATGATCCCGGCCTTCCTGCCCGCGGCGTACTCCGAGCAGAACGGCGCCAAGATCTGGATTCAGTTCCCCGGCTTCTCGATTCAGCCCGCGGAGTTCGCCAAGATCCTGCTGCTGATCTTCTTCGCCGCGGTGCTGGTGTCCAAGCGCGACCTGTTCACCAGCGTCGGCAAGCACTTCCTCGGCATGGATCTGCCCCGGCCCCGTGACCTCGCTCCCCTGCTGGCCGCCTGGATCCTGTCGATCGGCGTGATGGTCTTCGAGAAGGACCTCGGCACGTCGCTGTTGCTGTTCGCGTCGTTCCTGGTGATGCTCTACATCGCCACCGACCGGTTCAGCTGGGTGGTGATCGGTCTGTCGCTCTTCGCCGCGGGAAGCGTTGCGGCATATCACCTTTTCGACCATGTCCGGGTTCGGGTGCAGAACTGGCTCGACCCGTTCGCCGATCCCGACGGCGCCGGGTACCAGATGGTGCAGTCGCTGTTCAGTTTCGCCACCGGCGGCATCTTCGGCACCGGCTTGGGCAACGGACAACCCGGGACCGTGCCGGCCGCGTCGACGGACTTCATCATCGCCGCCGTCGGGGAGGAGCTGGGCCTGGTGGGCCTGGCCGGCGTGCTGATGCTCTACACCATCGTGATCGTCCGGGGTCTGCGCACCGCGATCGCGGTGCGCGACAGCTTCGGCAAGCTGCTGGCCGCCGGGCTGGCGTCCACCCTGGCGATCCAGCTGTTCATCGTCGTCGGGGGCGTCACCAATCTCATCCCGCTCACCGGACTCACCACCCCGTGGATGTCCTACGGCGGGTCGTCGCTGGTGGCCAACTACCTACTGCTCGCCATCCTGGTCCGCATCTCCCATTCCGCGCGTCGGCCCATCGACACCCGCGCCAACCAGCAGCCCATCGCGTCGTCGAGCACCGAGGTGATTCAGAAGGTATGAACACCTCACTTCGGCGCATCTCGGTAGCGGTCATGGCGTTGATCGTGCTGTTGATGGGCAACGCCACCCTGACTCAGGTCTTCACCGCCGACGGGCTGCGGGCCGACCCCCGCAACCAGCGCGTGCTCCTCGACGAGTACTCCCGCCAACGCGGTCAGATCTCCGCCGGCGGGCAGCTGATGGCGTACTCGGTGTCCACCGACGGGCGCTACCGGTTCCTGCGGGCGTATCCGAATCCCTATGTCTACGCGCCCGTCACCGGCTTCTACTCGCTGAGCTACTCCAGCACCGGGCTCGAGCGCGCCGAGGACACCGTGCTCAATGGCTCCGACCAACGGCTGTTCGGCCGCCGGTTGGCGGACTTCTTCACGGGCCGCGATCCGCGGGGCGGCACCGTCGACACCACCATCGTGCCGCGGGTGCAGCAAGCCGCCTGGGACGCCATGCAGCAGGGCTGCAACGGGCCGTGTCAGGGTGCGGTCGCGGCCATCGAACCGGCCACCGGCAAGATCCTCGCGCTGGTGTCCTCACCGTCCTTCGATCCCAATCAGCTGGCCACCCACAACGTCGAGCAGCAGTCCCAGGCGTGGCAGCAGTTGCGCGATGCCCCGAACTCGCCGTTGACCAACCGGGCCATCTCGGAGCGCTACCCCCCGGGGTCCACCTTCAAGGTGATCACCACCGCGGCCGCTCTGCAGGCCGGCATCACCGTCGACGACCAGCTCACCTCGCAGTCCGAGATCGAACTGCCGGACAGCACCAACACCTTGCAGAACTACGGCGGGAAGCCCTGCGGATCCGGGCCCACCGCGTCTCTGAAGGAAGCGTTCGCCCGCTCCTGCAACACCGCGTTCGTCGAGCTCGGACTGCGCCTGGGCTCCGACGCGCTGAAGAACACCGCGTTGTCGTTCGGCCTCGACGATCCACCACCGCCGATTCCACTGCAGGTCTCCGAGTCGACGGTGGGCCCCATTCCCGACCGAGCCGCGCTGGGCATGACCAGCATCGGCCAGAAGGACGTCGCGGTGACACCGCTGGAGAATGCCGTCATCGCCGCCACCGTCGCCAATGGCGGGGTGACCATGCAGCCCTACCTGGTGGATAGCCTCAAGGGTCCCGACCTCACAAACATCAGCACCACGGCGCCGACGCAGCAGCGGCGTGCCGTCTCTGCACAGGTCGCGGCTAAGCTGACAGATTTGATGGTCGCCGCCGAGCAGAACACACAGCAGAAAGGGGCGATTTCCGGCGTGCAGATCGCATCCAAGACAGGCACCGCAGAGCACGGAACCGACCCGCGGAACACCCCGCCACACGCGTGGTACATCGCCTTCGCACCGGCGCCGACCCCGAAAGTCGCGGTCGCGGTGCTGGTGGAAAACGGTGGTGACCGGCTCGACGCGACGGGCGGCGCGATCGCCGCGCCCATCGGTCGCGCCGTGATCGCCGCGGCACTTCAGGGAGGATCATGAGTCCCCGCGTGGGCGTCACGCTGTCCGGCCGCTATCGCCTGCAGCGTCTCATAGCCACCGGTGGCATGGGGCAGGTGTGGGAAGCCGTCGACAGCAGACTCGGCCGACGGGTGGCCGTCAAGGTGCTCAAGGCCGAGTACTCCTCGGACCCGGAGTTCATCGAACGGTTCCGCGCCGAAGCCCGCACCGTCGCCATGCTCAATCACCCCGGGATCGCCGCCGTGCACGACTACGGCGAGACCGACATGGACGGCGAGGGCCGCACCGCATACCTGGTGATGGAGCTGGTCAACGGTGAGCCGCTGAACTCGGTGATCAAACGGACCGGCCGCCTGTCGCTGCGGCACGCCCTGGACATGCTGGAGCAGACCGGCCGTGCACTACAGGTGGCTCACACTGCCGGGCTGGTGCACCGCGACGTCAAACCGGGCAACATCCTGATCACCCCGACCGGGCAGGTGAAACTGACCGACTTCGGTATCGCCAAGGCGGTCGACGCCGCCCCGGTGACCCAGACCGGCATGGTCATGGGCACCGCCCAGTACATCGCCCCCGAGCAGGCCCTCGGCCATGACGCCACCGCGGCCAGCGATGTCTACGCCTTGGGAGTGGTTGGCTACGAAGCGGTTTCGGGCAAGCGTCCGTTCACCGGTGACGGTGCCCTGACGGTGGCGATGAAGCACATCAAGGAAACGCCCGCGCCGCTGCCTGCCGATCTGCCGCCGAACGTCCGCGAACTCATCGAGATCACGCTGGTCAAGAACCCCGGCATGCGCTACCGCAGTGGCGGCCCGTTCGCCGACGCGGTCGCCGCCGTGCGGTCCGGGCGGCGACCACCGAGACCCAACTCCGCACCCACCATCGGGCGCGCGGCGCCGGCCTCCATCCCGTCCACCGCCCAGGCCCGCGCCGTCGCCGACATGCGCGCACCGGCCACCGCCGCGCGGCAACGCCCGCCCACCGGCAGCCACCGTCCACCGCCGCCGCGTCGCACCTTCTCGTCGGGTCAGCGCGCCCTGCTGTGGGCGGCCGGCGTCCTCGGTGCCCTGGCGATCGTGATCGCTGTGCTGATCATCCTCAACTCCCGTGGGGACAACCTGGATCAGCAGCAGGTCCCACCCACCGTCACCGACACCGTGACACCGCCACCCGGAGGGCCGGCCGAGACCGAGCCGCCTCCTGCGACGCCTTCGAACTGGACGGGGGGCGGGATGACCGCGGATCCTGGACTACACCCGGGGCAACCAGGCCTTCAGCAGCTCGCCTGGCTCTCCACCGGTTTCGATTCACCTGCCCAACCGCCTGACGAGATATCCGAATGACCACCCCTGAACTACTGTCCGGCCGCTACGAACTCGGCGAGATCCTCGGCTTCGGCGGCATGTCCGAGGTCCACATGGCCCGCGACACCCGCCTGCACCGCGATGTCGCGGTGAAGGTGTTGCGTGCCGACCTCGCCCGCGACCCCAGCTTTTATCTGCGCTTCCGCCGCGAAGCCCAGAACGCGGCGGCGCTCAACCATCCGGCGATCGTGGCCGTGTACGACACCGGCGAGGCCGAGACCGCGACGGGTCCGCTGCCCTACATCGTCATGGAGTACGTCGAAGGCGTGACGCTGCGCGACATCGTGCACAACGACGGCCCGATGCCGCCCAAGCGGGCCATCGAAGTGATCGCCGACGCCTGCCAGGCGCTGAACTTCAGCCACCAGCACGGCATCATCCACCGCGACGTCAAGCCCGCCAACATCATGATCAGCAAGGCCGGCGCCGTGAAGGTGATGGATTTCGGTATCGCCCGCGCGCTCGCGGACTCCACCAACGTCACCCAGACCGCCGCGGTGATCGGCACAGCGCAGTACCTGTCGCCGGAGCAGGCCAAAGGTGACCCCGTCGACGCCCGCTCCGATGTGTACGCGCTGGGCTGTGTGCTCTACGAGATGCTCACCGGTGAACCCCCGTTCGTCGGCGATTCGCCGGTCGCGGTGGCCTATCAACATGTGCGTGAGGATCCGGTGCCGCCGTCGGCCAGGCACTCCTCGATCTCCCCCGAGCTCGACGCCGTGGTGCTCAAGGCATTGGCCAAGAATCCCGACAACCGCTACCAGTCCGCCGCCGAGATGCGCGCCGACCTGGTCCGGGTGCACTCCGGTGAAGCACCGGAAGCGCCGAAGGTGTTCACCGACGCCGAACGGTCGTCGTACCTGACCGCGGCGCCCGCCCCCCGGGACCCGCACGGCACCGACCGGATTCCGCGCCAGGCCGAGCACTACGTCCAGCCCGTCAACGAGGATCGCTCCCGCGGTTCGGTGGCCCGCTGGGTGGCGGCCGTGGCGGTGCTGGCGGTACTGACCGTCGTCGTGACCCTGGCCATCAACTACTTCGGCGGCGAGACCCGCGACGTGCAGGTGCCCGACGTGACGGGCCAATCGTCGGCGGACGCCATCGTGGTGCTGCAGAACGCGGGATTCGCCACCCGCACGTCCAACCAGCCGGACAACGAGGTGCCGCCGGGCAGGGTCATCAGCACCGATCCCGTCGCCACCTCCACGGTCGCCGCCGGCGACGAGATCACACTCAACGTCTCCACCGGACCCGAGCAGCGCGAAGTGCCCGATGTCTCCACGCTGTCCTATGAGGACGCCAAGGAGAAGCTCGAGGAGGCCGGGTTCAGCCGGGTCACCCAGGCCACCTCGGTGTCCACGCCCGAACTCAAAGACAAAGTGCTGCAGACCAATCCACCGGCGAATCAGACTTCGGCGATCACCAACCTGATCACTGTCATCGTCGGCTCGGGGCCGGGCAGCAAGCCGGTGCCGGACTGCAGCAGTCTCAACGCAGCGGACTGCAAGGCGCTGCTCACGCAGTCCGGGTTCACCAACACCCTCGAAGTGGACGTCGACAGCACCCGCCCGTCCGGTCAGGTGCTCGGGACCAATCCGCCCGCCGGCCAGAATATTCAGGTGACCGAGGTCATCCAGATCCAGGTGTCGCGCGGCAACCAGTTCACCATGCCGAACCTGCGCAACCAGTTCTGGGTGGATGCGGAGCCGCTGCTGCGGTCACTTGGTTGGACCGGAGCTCTCGTCCCACTCCCGGTGGCGCAGAACAGCGGTGCGCCCACCAACGGAGTGGCAACTCAGGATCCGGCAGCGGGTGAAGCCGTCAACAAGGATTCGCCGATCAGGCTGAGCTTCGCGCAGTAGCCGCGGCCACCGCGTCGGCGACCTCGGTCTCCAGCCGCCGGACCAGCATCTCGTCCGGCGCCTCGCCGCAGGCGGCCAGCCAGTTGGCGAGCATGCGGTGTCCACCCTCGGTGAGGATGGACTCGGGGTGGAACTGCACGCCGTGGATGGGCAGCGTGGCATGACGCACGCCCATGATCACGCCGCCACGGGTACGCGCGGTGACCTCCAGCTCGGCGGGCACCGTCTCGGGCAGGATGGTCAGCGAGTGATACCGGGTGGCCGTGAACGGATCCGGAAGTCCTTTGAAAACGCCGACATTGGTGTGGAAGACGGTGCTGGTCTTGCCGTGCAGCAGTTCCGGTGCCCGGTCGACAGTGCCGCCGAAGGCCACGCCGATGGCCTGATGGCCCAGGCAGACACCCAGCAGGGGAGTGGCGGCCGCCGCGCACGCCCGTACCAGCGGAATGGACGCTCCCGCCCGCTCGGGGGTTCCGGGGCCCGGGCTCAACAGCACCCCGTCGAAATCGGCCGCAGCCTGTTCGATCGCGGCGTCGGAGCCCAGGTGTTCGTTGTCGTTGCGCCAGACCTCGGCCGCGATGCCCAACTGACCGAGGTACTGCACCAGGTTGAACACGAAGCTGTCGTAATTGTCGACGACGAGGACCCGCACCGTGACAGGCTACCTGGCCCTTCCCGCTGTTCTCGGTCTCAGTAGCCGATCGGCCCCGCCGGGCGGGCGTAACGCATCCGCAGCGGTTCGGTGTGGCCGACGATCTGGAGATCGTTGCGCACCTCTTCGGTGTAGCCGAGGCCGAACCGCAGCACGTACTGCTGGTACAGGCGGACCAACGGCGCGTCCGCCAGGGCGGTCTGCATGGCGGCCACGTCGCCGAGCGCCATGATCGTGTACGGCGGGCTGTAGGTGCGCCCGTTGAGCAGCAGCGTGTTCCCGACGCACCGCGGGGCCGACGTGCCGATGATCCGCTGATCCTGCATCTGGATGGCTTCGGCGCCTGCACCCCACAGTGCGTTGAGGACCGCCTGGATGTCCTGCTGGTGCACCACCAGATCATCGGGGGAGGCGTCTCTGGGGAAGCGGCCGTTGGCGTCGCGTTGCGCATCGGTCAAGGTGATGACCAGGCCTGGCCCGTGCACCGGATCCACCCCGGCGTCTCGATCCAGCTCCGCGGCCCTGGCCTGCATGGCCGCCAGCGCGACATCGGAGGACCCGCCGTGGGTGGAGTCGATCTGGGCGGCCAGCTCGTCTCGATGGGCACTGAGCCGGTCCACCGAGTACTGGGACTGCCGCACCAGGTCCACCAGCCTGGGCGCGTCACTGCGACGGATCTCGTCGCCGCCGGAGACACCGTGTGTCGCGGCCAGCAACAGCCCCGCCAGCAGGCACACCACCGGCACGCCCCACGCCCAGACGCTGCGCTCAGCCATTGCGGCCTTCCTTCGTGACACCTGACAGTCTCGTGCGGGAATTCTCGGGTAGTGGTCGTGCTGGGCTACCCTCGATACGATCCGTCTCCATCGTCGCACCCGTTTGACTGCCCACGAAGGTAACCATGCCCAAGTCCAAGGTTCGTAAGAAGAGCGACTTCACCGTCAACACGGTGAGCCGCACCCCGGTCAAGGTGAAAGCCGGCCCGTCGCCCGTGTGGTTCGTGGTGTTCTTCATCGGTCTGATGCTGTTCGGGTTGGCCTGGCTGATCGTGTTCCAGCTCGCCTCCTCAGAGCTGCAGTGGATGGCCGAGCTGGGCCCCTGGAACTACGCGATCGCGTTTGCCTTCATGATCACCGGGCTTTTGCTGACGATGCGGTGGCGCTGACCCATTACGTCGCCCGGTTGAATTCATTTCCTGCTGAGCTTCCTTTGCTGTGTCGGCAAAACCCGGCCCCTCAATCACACGCGTGTTATTCATCCCCATTGTTGATAGCGCCTGTGGATAACTTCGTCTGCCGTGGTAAGGGCACCTATGAACGCCATCCAGCAAACTAGCTGGGCGCCTCGTCCGGGCGGAATCGCTGCTCTCGGTCTCGCAGGCATCGTGATGGCTATCGCCTGTGTGAGCGTGGTCACAGACCCGCCCGGCAAAGTTTTGACGGGTGTTGCCGGGGCGGGGTTGATTGCCTTTGCAATCTTCTCCTGGCGCGCCCGGCCCAAGCTGGCTATCACCGACTCCGGGCTGCTGATTCGGGGGTGGTTTTCCACCCATCAGCTGCCGCGCTCAGAGATCACACTGATCCGCATCACGGACTTCCGCCGCATCGGCCGCCGGGTGCAGCTGCTGGAGATCGAATCGGGGGAGGACACGCTGCATGTCTTCACCCGATGGGATCTCGGCACCGGCCCGCTGGTGGTGCTCGACGCGCTCACCGCGGCCGGCTACACGAACTGAAACGACTTCGGCGCGCCGATCACCGCACAGCGGTCACCAGCGCGCCGAAAAGCGTCTGTCAGTAGATCAAGAGATGGTGATCGACTCGATCACGACTTCCTCGGTGGGACGGTCGTTGCGGTCGACCGCCGTGGTGGCGATGGCGTCGACGACCTTCTGCGACTCCGGATCGACAACCTCACCGAAAATGGTGTGCTTGCGGTTGAGGTGCGGTGTCTTGCCGACCGTGATGAAGAACTGCGAACCGTTGGTGCCCGGTCCGGCGTTCGCCATGGCCAGCAGGTACGGCTTGTCGAACTGCAGCTCGGGATGGAACTCGTCGGCGAACTTGTAGCCGGGGCCGCCACGGCCGGTGCCGGTGGGGTCACCGCCCTGAAGCATGAAGCCCTCGATGACGCGGTGGAACACCGCGCCGTCGTAGAAGGGACCGGAGGCGCTGCCCGACGCGTTCTCGGTCGAGTACTCCTTGGTGCCCTGGGCCAAGCCGATGAAGTTGGAGACGGTCTTGGGCGCGTGGTTACCGAACAGCGCGATCTTGATGTCGCCACGGTTGGTGTGCAGCGTTGCGGTGCCGGTCTGAATGGAACTAGTCACGGTTTCACAGTCTGCCACTAGCCCGATGGCGCTCAGGTTCGGGCCCGTGTGCCCACCTTTGATGGCAGGCTTTAGAGTCCGTGATCCCACCGTGGCTGAGAGGCAACAGATGACTTCCAAGACCGCTAACCGCCTGACACCCCGGCAGCGACTCGGCCGCGGGCTCGCCTACACCGCCGTAGGGCCGGTCGACGTCACGCGGGGTGCTGTCGGCCTGGGGGCCCAGTCGGTCGCAGCCACCGCCGCAGGCATCCGCCAGCAGTACCGCAAGAGTCAGCTGCGGCGTGAACTGCACGCGGCCCAGGACGTCATCGGACGTGAACTCACTGCCGCTCAAGATGTGGTGGCCGGTCTGCCGCAGGCGATCCAGGAGGCGCGCAGCGCGCGCCGGGGTCCTCGTCCGTGGGTGCTGGCAGCGGCAGGCGTCGCGGTGCTGGGTGTGGGAGCGGTGGCGTTCTCGGTGATCCGCCGCTCGCAGCAGCCCGCGCCGTCGCCGCTGCCGCCGAGTGTCCAGGTGGAGCCGCGGCCCTAGGCTGCGCTCACAGCGGATACCCGGTCACCGGGCCTTTCAGATTCGGCTCCCAGCCCAGCGCCGGGGCCACCTCGCGGGCGAACGTCTCGAGGATGTGGAGGTTCAGATCCACCCCGAGCTGGCTGGGGATGGTCAGCATCAGGGTGTCGGCCGCCTGCACCGCAGCGTCGGCCTCGAGTTGATCGATGAGGGCATCGGGTTCGGCGGCGTAGGTCTTGCCGAAGGTCGAGCGGAATCCGTCGATGACGCCCACCTGGTCGGCGGAATCCTCGCCCCGCGGGCCGAAGTAGCGCCGATCCAGATCGGTCACCAGCGGAAAGATGCTGCGGCTCACCGATACTCGCGGGGTACCCGGGTGACCGGCCGACGCCCATGCCGCCCGGAAGAGCTCGATCTGCTCGGCCTGGAGGTCGGCGAAGGAGTCCCCGGTGGCCTCTGTCAGCAGCGTCGAACTCATCAGATTCACCCCTGCGGCACCCGCCCACTGGGCGGTCTCCCGCGAGGCGGCGCCCCACCAGATGTGCTCGGCCAGTGTGGGGGAGTGTGGTTCGATGCGCAGCTTTCCGACTCGGCCGAACTGCCGGGGATCGGCGTCGGCGACGCCCTCGCCGCGGACGGCGCGCAGGAACAGGTCGAACTTGTCTCGGGCGATGTCGGCGCCACGCGGGTCTTCTGAGCCGGTGTAGCCGAACGCCTCCCACCCGCGTAGCGCCGGCTCAGGCGATCCACGACTGACGCCGAGTGCCACCCTTCCCTCGGAGAGCAGATCGAGCGCCGCGGCCTCCTCAGCGAGATGCAGCGGGTTCTCGTAGCGCATGTCGATGACGCCGGTCCCGACCTCGATCCGCTCGGTGCGGGCGGCGATCGCGGACAGCAGCGGCATGGGCGCGGCGGACTGCTTGGCGAAGTGGTGGACGCGGAAGTACGCGCCGTTGACGCCGAGTTCGTCAGCACCCGTCGCGATGTCGACGGCATCACGCAACATGTCGGCGGCATCGGGCCCACCGGACCCGCCGGACCCGTAGTGCCCGAAGCTCAGAAATCCGAAAGCTTTCACAGCACCGCCAACCCGATTTGCGGCCCACGTGTTCCTGAACGCAGAAAAGGCCAGACCCGGGCCGGTCTGACCTTCTTGTGCACTGTGGAGCCTAGGAGATTCGAACTCCTGACATCTGCCTTGCAAAGGCAGCGCTCTACCAACTGAGCTAAGGCCCCTAGCCGTCGGTGTGGTCCTCGGCAACATGCCAGACTTCGGCACGCTGCCGGGACCGTATCACCGACACACTTACTGCAACCAGCGCCAACAAAACGAGCAACCGTTTCACGGTGCACCCTTTCTGCTGGTCGTCCCGCCGGGCATGGTGGGCCTGGGAGGACTCGAACCTCCGACCTCTTCGTTATCAGCGAAGCGCTCTAACCACCTGAGCTACAGGCCCGTTACGTGGGACGACCGAGCGACGAGATTACCGTACGGGTGGCCTCGCGCCCAAACCGCTGGTCAGTCCCGGTCGGCCAGCGTCACTTCCACACCGCCCACGATGTCGGTGATGAGGTTGTAGATGAACGCCCCGACGGTGGCCATCGCCGTGAGCAGCACGATGTTCACCAGCCCGATCAGCAGCGCGCCGCCGAAGATCGTGCCGCTGGACACCAGCTCGCCGCCGCTACCGCTGGTGCTGGTCAGGAGGTCGCCGACGTTGCTGTTCAGCTTGCTCCACACCCCCATGCCACCGAGGACGAGATACATGATCGCGACCGCGATCATCCACACGAAGAACATCGCGATCGACAACAGCAGCGACACCTTCAGCGCGCTCCACGGATCGATCCGACGGATCTGCATGCTCGCCCGCACCGGGCCCTGCTTGCCCCGGCCTGCCACCTGCACGCGGCCACCGGACCCGGACCGTGGAGCCGCCACCGGTTCGCTGGCCGGCCGGCGCTGCTGCGCCGGACGCGGCGCCGGACCAGAGAGGTCCGGCAACTCGCTGGCGTACTCCTTGGTGCGCACCGGTGACGAGTCGGACTCCGCAGGGGCCTGCGGCGGTTGTAATGCCGCAGGCGCCGCGGTGCCCGTCACGTAGCGGTTCGTGGCGCGGTTGTCCGCCCCCGGAGCGGGCGCCGCAGGGCGTTGCTGTTCGGGGCGGCCAGGAGCCTCACCAGAGGGCCGCGGAGCCGACTGCGGGGTCCGGCTCCCCGGGCCGCGCTGCCACGGCGGAGTCTCGCCGCCTGCCGGAGGACCCTGCTCGCTGCCGCGCCCCGACGGGGGAGCAGGACGCGAGCCGGCACCGTCGCCCGGCCCGGCGTGGCCCGGTTCCTTGGGTGAACTCACTGGTCTCCTCTAACTGGCCGACGCACGTCAGGCTTCGGTCTCGGTGTCACCGGTGGACTCGATGGCGTCGAGCTCCTCGGCGGCATCATCCTCGGCATTTTGCGCGATGGCTAACAAAGTGTCGCCCTCACCCAGGTTCATCAACCGGACGCCCTTGGTCTGGCGTCCTGCCTTCCGAACCTGGCGTGCGGCAGTCCTGATGATGCCGCCGCCGGAGGTGATGGCGTACAACTCTGTGTCGTCATCGACGATCAAAGCTCCGACAAGACTGCCACGGCGGCGGTCGTACTGGATGGTCAGGATGCCTTTGCCACCGCGGCCCTGCACGGTGTACTCGTCGATGGCGGTGCGCTTGGCATAACCACCCGCCGTCGCCACCAGGAGGTACGTGCCCTCGATCACGACGTTGAGTGACAACAACCGGTCGTCTTCGTTGAAGCGCATGCCCTGGACACCTGAGGTGGCGCGCCCCATCGGTCGCAACGCCTCGTCGGTGGCCGAGAAGCGGATGGACTGACCGTTGGCCGAGACCAGCAGCAGGTCATCCTCCGAGGAGCACAGCACGGCGCCCACCAGTTCGTCACCGTCACGCAGGTTGACCGCCACGATGCCGCCGGACCGGTTGGAGTCGAAGTCGACGAGCTTGGACTTCTTGACCAGACCGTTGCGCGTGGCCAGCACCAGGTACGGCGCATCCTCGTAGCCCTTGATCTGGATGACCTGGGCGATGCGCTCTTCGGGCTGGAACGCCAACAGGTTGGCGACGTGCTGACCCCGCGCGGTGCGCGACATCTCCGGCAGGTCGTAGGCCTTGGCCCGATACACCCGGCCCTGGGTGGTGAAGAACAGGATCCAGTCGTGGGTGGAGCACACGAAGAAGTGCGCCACGATGTCGTCCTGCTTGAGGCCGGCGCCCTGTACGCCCTTACCGCCGCGCTTCTGGCTGCGGTACAGATCGGTCTTGGTGCGCTTGGCGTAGCCGGTCTCGGTGATGGTGACGACCACCTCTTCACGCTGGATGAGGTCCTCGTCGGTGACATCGCCGTCGGCGGCGATGATCCGGGTGCGCCGGTCGTCACCGTACTTGTCCGCGAGTTCCTTGAGCTCGTCGCGGACGATGGCACGCTGACGTTCCGGCTTGGCCAGGATGTCCTCGAGGTCGGCGATCTCGGCTTCGATCTTGGCCAGATCGTCGACGATGCGCTGCCGCTCGAGAGCAGCCAGACGACGCAGCTGCATATCGAGGATGGCTTGCGCCTGGATCTCGTCGACGTCGAGCAGCTCGATGAGTCCGCTGCGCGCGACGTCGACGTTCGCCGACGCCCGAATCAGGGCGATGACCTCGTCGAGGGCATCGAGGGCCTTGACCAGACCGCGCAGGATGTGGGCCCGCTCATTGGCCTTGCGCAGCCGGTATCTCGTGCGCCGGATGATCACATCGAGCTGATGGTTGACGTACAACCGGATCATCTGGTCGATCCGCAGGGTGCGCGGCACGCCGTCGACGATCGAGAGCATGTTCGCGCCGAAGCTGGTCTGCAGCTGGGTG
>JBEVFK010000179.1:0-15337 GCA_040512325.1 Mycobacterium sp.
GAGGCCACCGAGCAACATGCCCTGCACCACCCGACGCCCGGATACCCCGAGGGCGTCGGCGAGCTGGCCGTTGCGCACCAGTTCGATCCCGGCGTCGGCGATCAGCGACGGCGCGGGCAGAACGTCCTGCGGGATGACTCCCAGCGCACTGCCGAGCTGCCACAACGCCAGCAACACGATCGGCGAGGCGACGCGCACGATGGTCCATTTGCGTTGTCGGAACTTGTCCGGGGCAGCACGAACCGTGACCGCAGCAGCGGCCAGCTCGGCTGAACTAGACACGTTTCGACGTTAGGCCCGGTCAGCGGCGGGCTGAAGGTTTTGATTCCACGTGAGGAAAACCCGCCGCTGCGAGCCCGACTCAGCCGAAAGTGGTGTCCCCGGTGACGAGCTCGGCCACCACGGGCTGGCCGTTGATGGTGGTACGCAGGCCGTCCAGGCTGAGCTGAGGAGCCGGCTGCAGCTCGCGGGCGTTGCGGACCCGCTCCCGGAACTCCTCGCCCTGAAGTTCGAAGACCGACTTGTCGTCGTCGCGTGGGGTGAACTGCACCCCGGTCATGGTGTCGCCGGGCCGGACCACCCACGACGCCCGCACCCCGCCGAGCGCGGCGGTGTACATGCCGGCCGGATCAGCGACCTGGGGTGCGGTGAAGGCGTAGGTGACCCCGTTCATCGTCAGGTCGCCTGCCACGTCGTCACCCTCGACGGAGGCCGACAGGGTGTCCTGGAACTTGCCGGTGATGTCGAGGCTGCCGTCGGTCTGCTTGCCGAAGAACCAGGCCTCGTCCTTGCTGCCGTCGCAGGCGTAGGCGACGATCTTGTCGCCGCTGACCGCCACCCCCAGGGTCATGGTGCCACCGTCGGCCATCGGCATGTCGGCGATGTACCGGGCCGCCGCCGGGAAGGCGTCCGCGGCTTCGGTGGTGGCCGAGGGAGTGGGGTTCGGCGAGGAGGCGGTGTCGGTGGTGGAACTGTTGGAGCAGGCGGGCAGAGCGCCGAGAGCGATCACGGCGCCGACGCCGACCATCAGGTTGCGGATCTGTTTTCTCATGTGACCAGCATGAACGCCGCAGCGTCGCGCTACATGGAGATCACGTGGAGATTGGGTGGAGATATCCACGGGATGGCGGTTACCGAGTGAGGAACGCCGCGACCTCGTCGCGGAACACCCGCCAGGCGGGCTCGTCGGCGGTGAGCAGGTGATTCTTCGAGTCCAGCGCCACCAGCCGGGAATCCGGTATCAAGCCGGCGAGTTCCTGGCCGTTCTGCATCGGCACCCGGTGGTCCTCGCGCGAATGCAGGATCAATGTCGGACACCGGACCTCGCGAGCCTGCTCACGCACATCGATGGTGGCGAACTGCTCGAGGAAGCGCACGGCGTTCTCCGAGGACGTGGTGCGCCGCTGGAGCTGGTCGAAGGCCGCCCAATCCGCCCGGCTGCCGTCGGGCAGGAACTGTGCGGCGAACACCTGCCGGAACGCCGGGTCGTCCCGGCCCCAGCCGACCCGCGCCAGGTCGAGATCCAGTGCGGCCGCACTTTTCTCCGCGTCGCTGACCGCGCGCGCCGCGCGACCGCGGGCGTAGGCGCTGCAGAGTACGAGCTTGCTCACCCGCTCGGGATGCCGGGCCGCGTACGCCACCGCCACCGCGCCGCCCTGTGAAACCCCGAGCAGCGGAAAGCGCTGCAGACCAAGGGCTTCGACAACGGATTCGAGATCGGCCACCCAGTCGTCGAACGTGAAGTTGCCTGCCTCCCAGTCCGAAAGGCCGCACCCGCGTTCGTCGTAGCGGATGAAGGTGTGCCCGACCGAGAGATCGCGCACCCAGTGGCTCCACACCGGGCTCTCGATGTCGTAACCCAGATGGGTCATCCAGTTGGCGGCCCGCACCAACGGCGGGCCGTCCCCGGAGACGGCGTAAGCCAACCGGATTCCGTCCGACGCCCGGGTGAACGCGATGCTCTGCCGCGGCAGTGGCGCCGGCGGTTCGGGCAGCGCGGCGGCTTCCGGTTCCAGGACATGCCCGACGAACTGGTAACCGCGGCCGCGGACGGTGCGGATGAAACTCTGCGTCTCGCCGTCGTCTCCCAGGGCGCGGCGGGCGGCCTTGATCCGACTGGTCAATGCGGCCTCGCCGACGAACCGGCCGCCCCAGACCGTGTCGAACAGTTCCTCCTTGGTGACCAGCCGCTCCCGGTTGCTGACGAGCTGGGTCAGGACGTCGAACACCTGTGGCTCGATCCGGATCACAGATCCGTTGCCGCGCAACTCATATCGGGCGGTGTCCAGTTCGAAATCGGCGAACCGCCACACCACACTTGGCGGCTGGCTCTGTTGGGGTGCGGTCATCGGGCCATCGTAGCCGCGCACCTGCCCTGCCACGAGATGCTCGTACCGTGATCGCGGGGCAGGATGAACCATGCCCACCTTGGTAATCGCGAACACTGCCATCGCCACCGTCGACGGCCTCGGCATCGGAGCGGCCGGCACGGAATACCGCGCCGGCCACCTCGTGGTGCGGGACGGAGCCATCAGCGCAGTGGGCGACGGGCCTGCGCCCGAAGTGCCGGGCGCGGTGGTGATCGACGGCCGGGGATGCCTGGCCACGCCCGGTCTGGTGAACACCCACCATCACCTCAACCAGTGGATCACCCGCGGCTACGCTCAGGACGGCACGCTGTTCGAATGGCTCACCACGCTGTACCCACTCTGGGCCGGTATCGATGCCGAACTCGAATTCAGTTCTGCCAGTGCCGCTTTGGGCATGCTGGCGCTGACCGGGTGCACCACCTCGATGGACCATCATTACGTCTTTCCGCGCCTGGGCGGTGACCTGCTGGCCGCCGAGGTCGCGGCGGCGGCGCGGATCGGCCTGCGATTCCACCCCACACGCGGGTCGATGGATCTGGGCGCCTCCTCGGGTGGCCTGCCGCCTGATCACGTGGTGGAGGACATCGACACCATCCTCACGGCGTGCGCCGACGCGGTGGCCGCCCATCACGATCCGTCCTTCGACTCCCGCCTGCGGATCGCCCTGGCGCCGTGCTCACCGTTCTCGGTCACCGGGGACCTGATGCGGTTGTCAGCGGAGCTGGCCCGCGAACTCGGCGTGCGGCTGCACACCCATCTGGCCGAGACCGACGACGAAGAGCAGTTCTGCTTGGAGCGGTTCGGCGCCCGCCCGGTGGACTACGTGGAGTCGTTGGGCTGGCTCGGCGACGACGTGTGGATGGCACATTGTGTGCACCTCTCCGACGGCGACATCGCCAAGTTCGCCGTCACCGGCACCGGGGTGGCGCACTGCCCGAGCAGCAACGGCAGGCTCGGCGCGGGGATTGCCCGGATTCCGGAGCTGCTGACGGCCGGCGTGCCGGTGGGGCTCGGTGTCGACGGGGTGGCCTCCAACGAGCACGGCGGCCTGGCGACGGAACTGCGCGAGGCCATGCTGGCCGCCCGGTTCCGGCTGGGACCGCAGGCGCTGACCGCCCGGCAGTGCCTGATGATGGCCACCATGGGTGGCGCGCGCTGCCTGGGCCGTGACCAGGAGTTGGGGTCGCTGCAGGTGGGCAAGCTGGCCGATATCGCGCTGTGGGATCTGACCGGACTGGGCCATGCCGGCATCGACGATCCGGTGTGCGCGCTGGTCTTCGGTCCGCCGGCACCGCTGCGCCGGCTGCTGGTCGGCGGGCAGACCGTGGTCAGTGATGGTGAGCTGCAGACGGCTGACACGGCCGTGCTGGCCACTGAAGCCCGTACCGCGTCCCTGGCGCTGCGTGACCGAGCCGGCTTCTAGCGCCAGCCGTCGGCGGCTTTGGCCGCTTGCACCAGTGCGTCGCACAGTTCTTTGAGTTCAGCGCCGTCGGCACCTTCGTCGACGGCCGTCGCCACGTCCTCGGCGGCGCAGCGCACCTGGAAAACCCGGTCGGAGAGCTCGGCAGCTTCGTCGGCGGACAGCACCACCGCATCCTCGGGGACGGCAGTGCCCTTGACCATGGCTCGCTGCTCGTAGGCTCGCTGACGGCACGACTGTCTGCAGTACTGTCGCCGCCGCCCGAGTCCGGCGTCGGGCACTTCCCGCCCGCACCATCGGCAGGGCTGCGGGCGCCTCCTCGAGGACCTGGGATGGGTCACGGTCTGAGACTTTAGACGGCACCGGCAGTGCTGTTCGGCACGCCGCTCGGCGCGCCCACCCGATTCGCCGGGTATTCTGGAAAGTCGGTCGCCGATCGGGGGAACTGGGACGGGCGCCGCTGCGTTGACATACGCGGACCATTAGTGCTGAAGGAGTGACGATGGCTGATCGTGTTTTGAGAGGCAGCCGCCTCGGAGCTGTGAGCTACGAGACGGACCGCAACCATGACCTGGCGCCGCGTCAGATTGCGCGGTACCGCACCGACAACGGCGAAGAGTTCGATGTGCCCTTTGCCGACGATGCCGAGATCCCCGGCGCGTGGGCGTGCCGCAACGGCATGGAAGGCACCCTCATCGAGGGCAACGTGCCCGAGCCCAAGAAGGTCAAGCCGCCGCGTACCCACTGGGACATGCTGCTGGAGCGCCGCTCGGTCGAGGAGCTCGAAGAGCTGCTCAAGGAGCGGATGGACATCATCAAGACCAAGCGCCGCGGTAGCTGAACCAACCTGCTGACAAAAGGTGCCGACGGGGATTCCCCGTCGGCACCTTTGTCGTTTCGTGAACCTCTAGCGGACGATTCCGCGGGCCCTGTCGAGTCGTCCGGCCATGCCCCACTGAGCGACCTTGAACAAGGCTTCGCGGATATTGGAACCGCTCATCTTCGACACGCCCAGTTCCCGTTCGGTGAAGGTGATCGGTACCTCCACCACCTTGAAACCGCTGTTGATGGAGCGCCAGGTCAGGTCGATCTGAAAGCAGTACCCCTTGGAATCCACCGCAGCCAGGTCGATCTTCTCCAGCACCTCGCGACGGTAGGCGCGGTACCCGGCGGTGATGTCGTGGATGTCGACGCCCAGCAGGATCCGTGAGTAGCCGTTGGCGGTCTTGGACAGCACCAGGCGACGCGTCGGCCAGTTGCGGACGGTGCCGCCGGGCACGTAGCGCGAGCCGATCACCAGGTCGGCGCCTGCGTCCACCGCATCGAGCAGTCGGTGCAGCTGCTCGGGGGCATGGCTGCCGTCGGCGTCCATCTCCACCAGCACCGAGTACTGCCGGTTCAGGCCCCAGGCGAACCCGGCCAGGTAGGCGGCGCCCAGCCCGTCTTTGACCGTGCGGTGCATGACGTGCACCCGATCGGGATCGGCCAGGGCGAATTCGTCGGCGAGCGTCCCGGTGCCGTCGGGGCTGCCGTCGTCGACGATCAGGATGTGCACGTCAGGTTGGGCCGCATTGATCCGACCGAGGATGAGTGGAAGATTCTCCAGCTCGTTGTAGGTGGGCACGATCACCAGGGTGCGCTGGCTGGGTCGCTCGCCCTGCCGGGCTGATCCAGGCTCGCCGATGGTCATGAGGCTCCTCGGGTGTCCATATCGGACGCGCTGGGCAGCACATCCGATTCTGTCGCTGGCCCGCTGCTGTCCTCCGGCGGCTGTTGCCGGCGACGACTTCTCGGGCGCAATAACCCTCCATTGTGCCTGATCGCGACGAAAATCCCGGCAATGACAGCGGCGATACCCATCGCCACCAGCGCGAACAAGACCAGCGGGCCCCACCGGGTCGCCGGTGTCAACGCCGTCTTCAACCGCACCTGCATGTCCAGGAACGCGGGCTGAAACCATTCGGTCCGGGTTAGCTCGCGACCGTCGGGCGCAATCACGGCGCTGATGCCGGTGGTGCCGGCGACGACGACGTAGCGGTTGTGCTCGACGGCGCGCGCGCGGGAGAACGCCAGCAACTGCTCACTCATCGCCTCATCGAAGGTGGCGTTGTTGGTGGGGACGGCCAGCACCTGGGCACCGTTGAGCACCGACTCGCGCGCCGCGCGGTCGAAGATCACTTCCCAGCAGGTGGTGACGCCGATCGGCACGCCGGCCGCGTGCACCACCCCGGTGCCGTCACCAGGCACGAAGTACCCGGCGCGGGCGGCGTACGGCGACAGCTTCGAGAAGAAGCTGCGCCACGGCAGGTACTCGCCGAACGGCTGCACGATCTGTTTGTCGTGCCGTTCCCCCGGTCCGTCCACCGGATCCCACACAATGACGGTGTTACTGGCGGCGGGATTGTCACGCGTGGCGCCGGGATAGGCCACTACGCCGCCCACCAGGATGGGTGCACCGATGGCTTCGGCGGCGATGGAGATCTGTTCACCCGCATCGGCGTTGGCCAGCGGGTCGATGTCCGAGGAGTTCTCCGGCCACACCACGAACTGCGGCTGGGGAGCTCGGCCTGCCCGCACCTCTTCGGCCAGCCGCAGGGTCTCGGCGACGTGGTTGTCGAGCACAGCGCGCCGCTGGGCGTTGAATTCGAGGCCGAGGCGGGGCACATTGCCCTGCACCGCGGCGACGGTCACCGCAGGATCGCCGTCGGAACCCGTCGCCGACTGGCGAACCTGGGGGTGCACCAGCGCAGTCGCCAACAACACCACCGCGATACACAGACCTGGCAGCACCACCGCCGGTGGCCGGTCCGCCCCGGGCTCTCGGCGCCACCACACGGCGATCTCATACCCGATCGCGACGGCAGAGCCGGCGATCAAGACCACCGCGAACGACACCAGCGGCACCCCACCGAGGCGGGCCAGCGGCAGCAGCGGCCCCGTGGTCTGACTGAATCCGAGTACACCCCAAGGGAATCCGCCGAACGGAATGCTGGTCTTGAGCCACTCGGCGACCATCCACACCGCGGCGAACCACAGCGGCCAGCCCGGCAGCCGGCGCACCACCACCGCCAGCAGACCGAACAGCGCCGGGAACAGCGCGCACATCGCCGACAGCGCCAGCCACGGGACAGCGCCCACCAGCCCGCTGATCCAGGGCAACAACGGCAGGTAGAACGTCAGCCCGGCGACAAAGCCGTACCCGAAACCGCCGGCGGCCGTCGTCGCGGGCCGGGTCAGCACGACAGTCAGCAGTGCGACCGCCGGCACCGCGGCCCACCACCAGGCCACCGGCGGAAAACTCGCATACATCAGCAGACCGGCGGCCATCACGGCCGTCAGTCGCACCAGCCGGGGCTGAAACCACCCCAGGATCTTCTTCACCTTGTTCACAGAGGTTGTCCGAACAGGATCTTGCCGCGGTGCACGGTCTGCAGACAGCGCGGCGACGGCAGGTCCTGGGCCAGGGACGGCAACGCCGGCACCCTCGAATTGGGGTCGGTGGACCAGCGACGTGCCGAGTCCGCCGGCGCCGCCACCTCGAACTCCTCGGCAGCCCAGATGGCGTAGGAGGCCATCGCTCCGACGGCCAGCGTGCCGGTGCTGCCGTCGCGCACCCCGCCCGCCCGCCAGCCACCACGAGTCGCCGCGGAGAAGGCGGCCCGCGCCGAGATGGCGCTGCCCGGACTCCGGTGCCCGGTGGCCGCTCGCACGGTGGCCCAGGGATCCATGCCGGTGACGGGACTGTCCGACCCGAACGCCAGGGGCACCCCGGCCGCCGCCAACGCTGCGAACGGATTGAGCGCACGGGCCCGCTCGGTACCCAACCGTTGGGCGTACATGCCCTCGTCGCCGCCCCACAGGGCGTCGAAGTTGGGCTGGACACTGGCCAGCACACCCCAGGAACCGAGTTGGGCGGCTTGGTCGGCGCTCACCATTTCCAGGTGTTCGAGCCGGTGCCCGCATCGGGCCACCGCGGGGACCCCGAACTCGTCGACCACCCGCGCGAAGGCCTCGACCACCGCGGTGACGGCGGCGTCGCCGATGACGTGGAAACCCGCGGTGACACCGGCTTCGGTGCAGGCCCGCAGGTGAGCGGTGATCGCGTCACCGTCGAGGTAGCTGCGTCCACAGCTGTGTGCGGCGTCGGTGTACGGCTGGGCCAGCCACGCCGTGCGCGAGCCGAGGGCGCCGTCGACGAACAGGTCGCCGGCGAGGCCGTGCGCGCCCGTCGCAGCCATCAGCTCCCTCGCCTGGCCGGCCGACTCGACGGCCTCGCCCCAGTACCCGAGCACGTCGACACCGTGGCCGGCAGCGCGCAGCTCCTGCCAGTCGTCGAGTCCCCCGATCTGCGGGCCTGCGCATTCGTGCACCGCGACGATGCCGGCGGCGGCGAACGCGTCCAAGGCGGCGGTGCGGGCCCGGGTGCGTTGCGGCCCGTTCAGCTGGGCGCGGGCGTGTGCGCGCACGAGGTGGTGAGCGTCTGCGGTCAGCGGGCCGGCGGCGGTGTAGCCGTCCGCGGCGTCCAGCCCGGCGGTCTGGGTGCGCAAGGCAGTGGAGGCCAGCGCGGAGTGCACGTCGATCCGAGAAAGGTAGGCGGGTCGGGCGCCCACCGCGGCGTCGATGTCCCCGGTGCTGGGCGGGCCGTCCGGCCACGCGGAGTCGTCCCACCCGTGACCCCAGATGAGGGCGTCGTCGCGGCCGGCGACATGTTCGGCGAGCAACCGCAGGCAGTGTTGCTTCGAGGTGGCCTCTCGCAGGTCCAGCCCGGTCATCAGCAGCCCGGTGGAGGTGACGTGGACGTGACTGTCCACAAACGCCGGCGCGACGAACCCGCCGGCGAGGTCGACGACGTGGGCGTCGGGAAACTGGGAGCGCGCCACGTCGTCGCTGCCGAGCCAGGCGATGACATCACCACGGATCGCCACCGCGGTGGCATCAGGTTGGGTAGGGCTGTGAATGCGGCCGTTGAGCAGCAGCGTCGTCACGGACGACAAACCTACTCAGGCTTGGGCTCCAGTGGTCGCTCGACCCGCACCTCGGGCACGTCGTGAACGTCGATCACTTCACCGTCGATGTACTGGCCCTGCCCTCGGGGGGCCCGCGCGCCCGGCGCACCACCCAGGTTCACGAAGGTGACCTGACGGGCGATACCGCGGGCGGCGACCAGGCCTGCGAGTGGCCGCATGGCCGCGCGCGTCGGCGGCGCCAGCATCAGCAGGCCGGCGACGGTGGTCACCAGGCCGGGCACGAACACCAGCACCGAACCCAGGGCCACCAGCGCGCTATCGGTGATGGCGCCCTGCGGGTCTTTCATCCCTTGCTGCAGCTTGGCCAGCTGACGGCGCCACTGCGAGCCGGCCAGCGCGATACCGAGGACGAAGGTGCCCACCAGCGCGAGCAGGGTCCAGCCGAAGCCGATGGCCGCCGTCAAACCGACGATGACCGCCAATTCGACGAGGACGTAGAGCAGAAAGAACCGCATCACCATGAACGTGTCAACGCACGGACGTTGCTCATGGTTCCAGAGCTGCTTCGACCTCGATGGCGGCATGGACCTTGTCGATGCCGCCCCGGACGACGGCCTGCGGAATCCACCACCAGGCGTGCCACCAGTAGCGCCGGGTCACCAGGTCGAACACCCGCCGGGTCTCGGACTTTGGCAGGTTGCGGGCGATCGCCTCGACCGGCTCGCCTTTGGGCTTGCCCAGCACACCGCACTTCTGGATGGTGACCCGCGGTGTGTTGTTGATCCGCTTGGTCTTCCAGGAGCCGTCATCGGTGGAGATCAGCAGCTTGTCGCCGTGGGGCACGCCCCAGACCGGCGTCGGCTTGGGCCTGCCGTCCTTGGTGAACGTGGTGAGCAGCAGGTACTTCTCCTGCGCGACGTCGGCGAAGGTAGCTTTTTGGAACGACTCAGCCATCAGGCCGCGGCTCTCAGTTCGAGGCCGACGTTGTTCTTCATTCCGCCCTTGAGCTTGCTGAACAGGTTGAACGTCTTGCCGAGCAGGCCGTAGCGATCGGCGATGGCGTCGTATACGGCGCCGGTCTGCGATTTGTCCAGAATGGCCGCGGTGGCTTCGATCGCGTCACTTTTCGGCTTCCCCGCCCGGTCGCAGATCGCCAGCGTGACCCGCGGGGTGTTGCGGATCCGCTTGACCTTCCAGGACTTCTCGACGGTGATGACGACGAGACGGCCCTGCCTGTCGGGTGCGGCCCAGACCGCGGTGGGCTTGGGCCTGCCGTCCTTGGTGAACGTGGTCAGCAGGATGTACTCGCTCTTGGCGACTTCAGCGAAGGTAACGGCCATAGCGCAAAACTACCGGCTCAGCCCTCGAGTTCGCCTTCGGTCTCCAGGAGGACCTGCCGCAGGCTGTCCAACGTCTTCGGGTCGGGTTCGGCCCACAGACCGCGTTCCACCGCTTCCAGCAACCGCTCGGACATCCCGTGCAGCGCCCACGGGTTGGACTCCTCCATGAACTTGCGGTTCTCCGGATCCAGCACATAGGACTCGGTGAGCTGCTCGTACATCCAGTCGGCCATCACGTGGGCGGTGGCGTCATAGCCGAACAGGTAGTCGACGGTGGCCGCCATTTCGAAGGCACCCTTGTAGCCGTGCCTGCGCATCGCCGACATCCAGCGTGGATTGACCACCCTGGCCCGGAACACCCGGGTGGTCTCTTCGTTGAGGGTGCGGGTGCGTACCGCTTCGGGCCGGGTGTTGTCGCCGATGTAGGCCGCCGGGTCCTTGCCGGTCAGCGAGCGCACCGTGGCGATCATGCCGCCGTGGTACTGGAAGTAATCGTCGGAGTCGGCGATGTCGTGCTCGCGGGTGTCGGTGTTCTTGGCGGCGACGGCGATGCGCCGGTAGGCCCGGTTCATGTCGTCGGTGGCCGGTGCGCCGTCCAGGTCGCGACCGTAGGCGAACCCGCCCCACGCGGTGTAGACCTGCGCGAGGTCGGCGTCGTCGCGCCAGTTGCGGCTGTCGATCAGCTGCAGCAGACCCGCCCCGTAGGTACCCGGCTTGGAGCCGAATATCCTGGTGGTGGACCGTCTTTCGTCGCCATGTTCAGCGAGGTCGACCCTGGAATGCGCGCGCACGAAGTTGTCTTCGTCGGACTCGTTCAGGCCTGCGACCAGCTGCACCGCATCGTCGAGCATGGTGACCACGTGGGGAAAGGCGTCGCGGAAGAACCCGGAGATCCGGACGGTGACGTCGATGCGCGGTCTGTTGAGCTCGTCGAGTGGGATGGCCTCCAGATCTGTGACGCGTCGCGATGCGTCATCCCACACCGGTCGCACCCCCAGCAGCGCCAGCACCTCGGCGATATCGTCGCCCGACGTGCGCATCGCCGAGGTACCCCACACCGACAGCCCCACCGATTCTGGCCAGCGGCCATAGTCGCTCCGGTAGCGCTCTAGCAGCGAATCAGCCAGTCCCACACCGGTTTCCCAGGCCAACCGGGACGGCACGGCCTTGGGGTCCACGGAGTAGAAGTTGCGTCCGGTGGGCAGGACGTTGATCAGGCCGCGCAACGGTGAGCCCGACGGCCCGGCAGCGATGAACCGGCCGTCGAGTGCGCGCAACAACTGGTCGATCTCACCGGCGGTGCCGGCCAACCGCGGCACCACCTCGGTGGCCGCGAAGGTCAGCACCTTCGCGACTTCGGGGTTGTCGGTGATGCCGTCGACCGCCGCGGCATCCCACCCGCTGGCTTGCAGTGCGCCCACGAGCGCGCGGGCCTGTGTTTCGGCGTCGTCGACGGACACGCGGCCGTCGGTGCCGTCCTCTTTGAGGCCGAGGGCCTCACGCAGGCCCGGCACCGACTGCTCGCCGCCGAACAGTTGGCGGGCCCGCAAGATGGCCAGCACCAGATCCAATTCGGGTTCCCCCGTAGGGTTTTGACCCAGGATGTGCAGGCCGTCGCGGATCTGCACATCTTTGATCTCGCACAGCCAGCCGTCGACGTGCAGCAGCATGTCGTCGAACGTGTCCTCGTCCGGGCGGTCTTCCAGGCCCAGATCGTGATCCATCTTGGCTGCCCGCATCAGTGTCCAGATCTGCTGGCGGATCGCAGGCAACTTGCCCGGATCGAGCGCCGAGATGTTGGCGTGCTCGTCGAGCAGTTGCTCCAGCCGGGCGATGTCGCCGTAGCTCTCGGCACGGGCCATCGGTGGGATCAGATGGTCGACGAGCACCGCGTGCGCCCGCCGTTTGGCCTGCGTGCCTTCACCCGGGTCGTTGACCAGGAACGGATACACCAACGGCAGGTCGCCCAGTGCGGCATCGGTGCCACACGACGCCGACATCCCCAAGGTCTTGCCGGGCAACCATTCCAGGTTGCCGTGCTTGCCGAGGTGCAACACCGCATCGGCGTGGAAGCTGTTGGAGAAGCTGTCGTCCACCCAGCGGTAGGCCGCCAGATAATGGTGGCTGGGCGGCAGATCCGGGTCGTGGTAGATGGCGACCGGGTTGGCCCCGAATCCCCGCGGCGGCTGCACCAGGATCACGGTGTTTCCGGATTGCATTGCCGCGATCACGATTTCACCGTCGGGGTCGCGGCTGCGATCGACGAACAGCTCCCCCGGCGGCGGTCCCCAGTGCTCGACGATGGCGTCGGCGAAATCTGCAGGCAGGGTCGCGAACCAGGCCCGGTAATCTTTGGCCGACACCCGGATCGGGTTCCCGGCGAACTGTTCCTCGGTGAGCCAGTCGGGGTCCTGGCCGCCACGTTCGATGAGGGCGTGAATCAGCGCGTCGCCGTCCTGGGCTTCGACACCGGGTACCTCACCGATGAGGTAGCCCGCTTCGCGCATCGCGCGCAGCAACGCCACCGCGCTGGCCGGGGTGTCGAGGCCGACGGCGTTACCGATGCGGGCATGCTTGGTGGGGTACGCCGAAAACACCAGCGCCACCCTCTTTTCGGCATTGTCGATCGAGCGCAGCCGCGCGTGCCGCACCGCCAACCCGGCCACCCGCGAACACCGTTCGGGGTCGGCGACGTAGGCGATCAGCCCTTCGTCGTCGATCTCCTTGAACGAGAACGGGACCGTGATGATGCGCCCGTCGAATTCGGGCACCGCCACCTGGGTCGCCACATCCAGCGGGGACATCCCGTCGTCGTTGGCTTCCCAGCCCGCACGGGAACTGGTCAGGCACAGGCCCTGCAAGATGGGGATATCAAGGCCGGCAAGGTGTTCGACGTTCCAGCCTTCGTCGTCGCCGCCTGCGGACACGGTGGCCGGCCGCGCGCCCCCGGCGGCCAGCACGGTGACCACCATGGTGTCGGCGGTGCCGAGGGTGTCGAGCAGTTCGGGCGAGGCGGTCCGCAGCGACGCACAGTACAGCGGTAGTGGCCGTCCGCCGGCCGTCTCGATCGCGTCGCAGAGCGCCTCGATGTAGCCGGTGTTGCCGGCCAGATGCTGGGCACGGTAGTAGAGCACCGCGATGGTCGGGCCCGTCGTCTCGGTGTCGGGCCGTTCCAAGATGCCCCAGTCCGGAATCGTCTCCGGCGCGGCGAACCCGAAACCCGTCATCAACACGGTGTCGGACAGGAAGGCATACAGGTTGGCGAAGTTGTCGGTGCCGCCCTGCGCCAGGTAGACGTGCGTCTGCACGGCGATGCCCGCGGAGACGGTCGAGCGCCCCATCAGATCGGCATCGGGTGCCTGCTCACCGCTGACCAGCACCGTGGGCACCCCGCTGGCGATCACTTTGTCGATGCCCTGATCCCAGGCCCGATAGCCGCCCAGGATGCGGATCACCACCAGGTCCACCCCGGCGAGCAGCGCGTCGAGCTCGCTCTGCAGATCCGACTCGAGCAACCGGGACGGATTCGCCCACCGGAACGCCGCGCCAGAGGCCCTGGCGGTGATCAGGTCGGTGTCGGACGTGGAGAGCAGAAGCACAACGGGATCTGAGATGGGGTCTGGCACCCCCCATTGGTACCGCACGCGGCTATGGCAACGCGATCTACGGTGGGAAAGGTGGGCGCTGAGTTCCTGACCGCGACACCGCACCCGTCGCTGCGCGGGGTGGTACTGCGCTACGAGGGCTACCGCGAGAAGTCGACGCATCCGGTGGTCTTCCGCGAGCTGCCGTGCAGTTTCGTGCCGATCATCATCGACCTCGATGCGGGCTGGACCATCAACGACGCTCTTCGGTTGCACTCGTTCATCGCAGGCATCACCGACTCGCTGGTGCTCGTACGCCACGAAGGCAGTGCCCGGTGCCTGCAGGTGGATCTGACGCCGCTGGGGGCCCGACGCCTGCTCGGGCTGCCGATGCATGAGCTGGCGAATCGGACGATCGCCATCGAGGACGTGCTCGGTGCCGCCGCCCACCGTCTAATTCAGCGGATCGGCGATGCCCCCGACTGGCCGACCCGGTTCTCGCTCGTTGACCAGGCGATCAGGACCCGGCTCGCTGACAGCCCCGCGATCGATGCGGGGCTGGCATGGTCGCTGGATCGGATCACTGCCGGCGCCTCGTCGATCGGCGCGCTCGCCGTGGAGCTCGGATGGAGCCACCGGCGGATGATCGCGCGCTACCGCGACGCGGTGGGTCTGCCACCCAAGACGGTGGCACGAATTGTCCGCTTCGAACGTCTGACGGCGCGGTTGGCCGACTCTCCCGCTGTGGGCTGGGCGACGCTGGCTGCCGAGTGTGGATTCTTCGATCAGGCACATCTGTCGCGGGAGGTGCGCGACCTCGCCGGTCAGACGCCCACCGAATTGCGGGCGTCGAAGGTCAATTTTGTCCAAGACGAGGTTTTGGTCTCGCCATAACGTTGCGTCCATGACTCTCAACGGTGCAGTCCCGATAGTCCCGTACATCGATCCGCGCGCAGCCATCCAATGGCTTGAGACGGCGTTCGGCGCGACGGCGGTCCTGGTGGTGCCGCCGGAACCGGATCAGCCGCTGGTGCACGCCGAAGTGGCGGTGGGCACCGGTCTGGTGATGGTCGACGACGCCGAGCGCGACGGCCCCTTCGCCCTGCCCGGACCCGTCGTGGTGTACGTGGTGGTCGACGATCCGGATGCGTTGCACGAGAGAGCCTCTGCTGCGGGAGCTGAGATCGTCATGCCGCTCACCGACCAGGATTACGGCTCACGCGAATTCGCCGCCCGCGATCCCCACGGGAACGTGTGGAGCTTCGGGACGTACCGGCCGAATTTGCCTGGCTGATTTCGGTCCTCGAGCTCTCGGCGTGCAGGGCTGATCTGTGGATCAACGTGGAACTGTGAACAACTAGTTGCTCTGGTGCTTGAGTCGGTTCGGTGTCTTAGCTGAGTAGTAGAATCGAACACATGTTCGATGATATTCCGGATCCGGCGACCTGTGGGGAGCTCACCCCTGCGGAGATGGTGTCGGCGATCCGGGCGTGCCATCGGGTCGAGGCGTCGTCGGCGGGCCGCAAATGGGCGTTCATCCACATGCTGCTGCGCCACCACCAAGACGAAGCCGCTGCTGAGGAGCAGACCTGGGTCTATGACACCTGGGCGGCGGTCCGAGATGAAGTTGCCGCCGCCATGGGCTTGAGTCCGCGGC
>JBEVFK010000180.1:0-9641 GCA_040512325.1 Mycobacterium sp.
GACAAATGGAGTTGGTGCGCAACGGTACTCGTCTTGGTCGGACCGTTACGGTGCTTGCCGAGAATCAGGTCGGCTTCGCCGCCGCGGGGGTCGTCGCGCTCGAACGCATCTGGGCGATGCAAAAGTATGACCATATCCGCATCTTGTTCAAGGCTGCCCGATTCGCGCAGGTCAGACACCATGGGCTTCTTGTCGGTGCGCTGTTCCGGACCACGGTTCAGCTGGCTGATGGCAACCACCGGAACCTCGAGTTCCTTGGCCATGAGCTTCAGGTTTCGGGAGAACTCCGAGACTTCCTGCTGACGCGATTCGATCTTCTTGCCCGAGCTCATCAGCTGGAGGTAGTCGACCACGATCAGCCGCAGATCCGCTTTCTGGTGCAGCCGCCGGGCTTTCGCGCGAATCTCCATCATGGTGAGGTTCGGCGAATCGTCGATGTACAGCGGCGCTTCGCTGATCTCGCTCATGCGGCGCGCCAGGCGAGTCCAGTCGTCATCGGTCATTTTTCCTGAGCGCATGTCGCCGAGCTTGATTTTCGCCTCTGCCGACAGCAGTCGCATGACGATCTCGGACTTGCTCATTTCCAGCGAGAAGATGACGCTGGCCATCCGGTGCTTGATGGAGCAGGACCGCATAAAATCCAGGCCAAGTGTCGATTTACCCACACCCGGCCGCGCCGCCACGATGATCATCTGACCGGCATGCAGCCCGTTGGTGACCTCATCGAGCTCGGTGAAGCCCGTGGGCACGCCGCGGGAAATACCGCCGTTGGAGGCGATGGCGTCGATCTCGTCCATGGTGGGCTGCAGGAGATCTTCCAGCGCCATGAAGTCCTCGGACGAGCGGCGGTCCACCACGTCGTAGATCTCGGCCTGGGCCCGGTCGACCACCTCGGCCACGTCGGCGCCCTCAGCGCCCGCGTAGCCGTACTGGACCACCCGGGTGCCCGCTTCCACCAGCCGGCGCAGCAGCGCCTTCTCGGCGACGATGCCGGCATAGAAACCGGCATTGGCGGCGGTGGGCACCGTGGAGATCAGCGTGTGCATGTAGGGCGCGCCACCGATGCGCTTGAGCAGACCGCGACGGTCCAGCTCGGCCGACACGGTGACCGCATCGGCGGGCTCACCGCGTCCGTAGAGGTCGAGAATGGCGTCATAGACGTTCTGATGCGCCGGACGGTAGAAATCGCCGGGACGGAGCCGCTCGAGGACGTCGGCGATGGCGTCCTTGCTCAGCAGCATGCCGCCCAGGACCGACTGCTCGGCAGCCATGTCCTGTGGGGGTTGACGGCCGAAATCCTCGCTCGGTGGTGGTGTATTCGTATCGGGGTGTCCGAGATCGTCCACAACGGCCATGCCTTGTCCCCGCCCCCTTTCAGACGTCCTCGAACTAGCGTTCGACTCCACGGCGCGAACAGTAGAACCTGCCCCCGACAAAAACGCGCAAGATCCCCCGGAACGACCCAGGCGCCGCGACGCGCCCGCATGACGGTAGACGTTGCTGGGCAGGGCGCAAACCGACCCTGTTGATCAACCTGTGGATGGTGTGTGGATACCCGCTCGTAACCATGTTGAGTGCCTGTGGAGAACTTGTGGAGCAACGACCAATTTCCGGCCATTCATGCTGATGAACGCACCATAGACACCAAAACGCTCTGTGGATGGAAATATGCACGGCGTGTCGGGCCTGGTTGCGCATTCGGGCGTGTTGTATTGCCGCGGATCGTGCGGAAGGTTAACAGCAAGTTAGGTTCGCTGACGTCGCACAGCCCAGAACAGTTCGCCAGTAAAGACAGCAACGCCCCGGAAGGAGCCGCATGGGCTCCCACCGGGGCGAATTGTCGCTGTAGTTAGTTTTCGGCTTAGGCAGCAGCTACGACATCGAGCGACACAGTCGCCGTGACGTCGTGGTGCAACCGGACCTCGACGGTGTACGAACCCGTCGCCTTGATGTGCGCCTTGGGCAGGTGCACGGTGCGCTTCTCGAGGTTCGGGCCGCCGGCCTTCTTGATGGCCGAAGCGACGTCACCCGGGGTGACGGAGCCGAACAGCTTGCCCGTGTCGCTGGTCTTGACGGTGAGCGAGACAGCACCCAGGGCCTCGAGCTCGCCCTTGAGCTCTTTGGCGTGATCGAGGTCGCGCACGGTCTTGGAGTCGCGGGCACGACGGATGTCGTCGGCCTGCTTCTCCGCGCCCCGAGTGGCCAAAATGGCCAGCCCGCGCGGCAACAGGAAGTTACGGCCGTAGCCGTCCTTGACCTCCACAGAATCGCCTGCAGTGCCCAGGTGGTCGACCTCAGCGGTGAGAATGAGCTTCATGGTCAGTTCCCTTTCCGCTAGCGCGTCGCTGAACCGAAGGGCAGCAGCGCCACTTCGCGAGCGTTCTTGACGGCCACCGCGACGTCGCTCTGGTGCTGGACACAGTTGCCGGTAACCCGACGGGCGCGAATCTTGCCGCGCTCGCTGATGTAGGTACGCAGCAGGTTGGTGTCCTTGGAGTTGATGTTCGGCCCACCCTTTTTGGAGCAGAACACGCACTTGCGTGTCTTGATGGGCTTTTCCGGCGCTGGGCGCCGCTTGGTACCACTGCTTTTAGCCATGTTTGTTCTCTTTCATCACAGGCATTGCGGCCCATGGGCCGCGTCGTTCATAAGTTTTCAGGCTCAGAAAGGCGGTTCGTCATCGCTACCGCCGAAGGAGCCCGAGGCCGGGGCGCTGCCCCACGGATCCTCGGCCGGAGCACTGCCACCAGCTGCTGCCGCTGCGGGACGGGCGTTACCGCCCCCACCGCCGCCGCCTCCACCGAAGCCACCACCGCCGCCGCCGCTGCGGCTGGCTTTGTTGACCTTGGCGGTGGCATACCGCAAGGAAGGACCGATCTCGTCGACCTCGAGTTCCACGACGGTGCGCTTCTCACCTTCGCGGGTCTCGAACGAGCGCTGCTTGAGCCGACCGGAGACAATCACCCGCGAGCCGCGGGTCAGGCTCTCGGCGACGTTCTCGGCCGCCTCGCGCCAGATATTGCACCGGAGGAACAGCGCTTCGCCGTCCTTCCATTCGTTGGTCTGACGGTCGAACGTGCGCGGCGTGGACGCAACAGTGAAGTTGGCCACGGCGGCACCGGACGGCGTGAAACGCAGTTCCGGGTCGGCAGTCAGATTTCCGATAACAGTGATGACGGTGTCACCAGCCACTGGTGTCCTCCAAGTCCGTTGGATCCAAGCGGATCGGTATTCGCAGAAACGCGGTCGCAGGCGAGCCTACGAGAGCGCTCTGACGAGCACGATCTTTTGGGCTCAGTGCTTGTCGGTCCGCATCACCTTGGTGCGCAGCACCGACTCGTTCAGGCTGAGCTGACGGTCGAGCTCGGACACCGTGGCGGACTCGGCCTTCACATCGACGATGGCGTAAATGCCTTCGGCGTGCTTGGCGATCTCGTAGGCAAGCCGGCGACGGCCCCAGATGTCGACCTTCTCGACAGATCCGCCGTCTTTGCGGATGACGTTCAGGAACGTCTCCAAAGACGGGGCTACGGTGCGTTCATCGAGAGTGGGGTCGAGAATGATCATGATTTCGTATTGACGCATAAGGAACCCATCACCTCCTATGGTCGTGTGCGGCCACGGAATTTCCGTGACAGGAGGGTCGCCTGCGTCGGCAACCGGGCAAGGTTACCCGAAACCCGCAGGTGAAACGAAATCGTCCCAGTTCGCCGGCGCTCACATCACCGCGGTGGTGCCGCCGTCGACGTAGAGGATCTGTCCGGTGACGTAGTCCGAGGCCGCCGACGCGAGAAAGACTGCCGGACCCTTCAGGTCCTCGGACACGCCCCAGCGTCCCGCCGGTGTGCGGGCGGTGACCCAACGGTCGAACTGCTCGTCCTGCGCAAGCGCCTCCGTCAGCTTCGTACGCACGTGCCCCGGAGCCAGCGCGTTGACGCAGATGCCGTGGCGCGCCCACTCGGCCGTCATCGCCTGGGTGAGCGCGCGGACGCCGCCCTTGGCGGCGGTATAGGGGCCCACCCCGGGACGGGTGAAGTGTGCGGCCAGCGATCCGATGTTGATGATCTTGCCGCCGGCGCCGCGCGCGATCATCTGCTTGGCGACGACGCGGCCCACCAGGAACACCGAGGTCAGATCGCCGGTGAGCACCGCATCCCAGTCCGCGCGATCGAGCTCGAGGAGCGGGCCGCGGTGCTGGATCCCGGCGTTGTTGACCAGGATGTCGATGGGCCAGCCGTCGGCGGCCAAGCCGTCGACACCAGCCTCGATGGCGGTTTCGTCGGTGACGTCGAAACAGCACACCCGGGCGTGGGGCCCCAGCGTGTCGGCCGCAGCCTGCGCCTTGGCCTCGTTGCGGCCATTGACGATCACCCGCGCACCGGCCTCGGCGAGCCCCTCGGCGATCGCCAGCCCGATGCCGCTGCCGGCGCCGGTCACCAGTGCCGTGCGGCCGGTCAGGTCGAACGACGTTGTCAAAGCACGGCGCTCACAGCACGCCGCGGACACTCAGATTCCGGAACAGCGCCGAGGTGCCGAACTCCCACGGCTCGCACTCGTCGCAGGGCAGCACCCGGTTCACCAGGCAGCCGAGCCTGTCGGCGCCGACGGCCACCAGATCCTCGCGGTGGTGGGTGAAGCCCTGCCCCGGTGCGTCGCGGTCGGCGACCGGAGCGAACATCGTGCCGAGAAACAGCACGGCGCCGTCGGGGTACTGGTGGTAGGCGCCCATCAGCTGGCCGACGAGATCCTCGGGATCGCGGCTGATCTCGGACATCGAGGATGCGCCGTCGAGGACGAACCCGTCGGTGCCCTCCACCCGCAGCGAGACCTGTGTGGCGCGCACGTCGTCGAGGGTGAAGCCGTCGTCGAACAACCGGATGAACGGACCCAGCGCCGACGACGCATTGTTGTCCTTGGCCTTGGTGAGCAGCAGCGCCGACCGTCCCTCGAAGTCGCGCAGGTTCACGTCGTTGCCCAGTGTCGCCCCGACGATGCGTGCCGTCGACGAAATCAGCAGCACCACTTCGGGTTCGGGGTTGTTCCAGGTGGAACCGGGGTGGATGCCGATGTCCACCGCCGCACCCACCGACGCCATGGGGGCGGTCTTGGTGAAGATCTCCGCGTCGGGTCCCAGCCCCACCTCCAGATACTGGCTCCACGCGTCCTCGGCGACCAGTACCTCTTTGAGCCTGTCGGTTTCGGCCGAACCCGGTGTCAGCGTGGACAGGTCGGTGCCCACCATCGCGACGATCTGCTCACGGAACTCCGCAGCGGCCGAGGCGTTCCCACGGCAACGTTCCTCGATGACCCGCTCGACCATCGACACCGCGAACGTCACTCCGGCGGCCTTGACCGCCTGCAGGTCGATGGGGCTGAGCAGCCGGGGGACCCCCTTCTCCCGGAACTCGACGGGCGTGTGCGCGACGATCTCGGCCAGTGACCCGAGGTCGACCCCGTCGCAGCCACGGACGACGCCGGCGGGATCATCGAGCTCGGCGAGGTCACGCATGGTCGGCACCACGGCCGTGAGGTCGAGCACCCGGCCGTCGCGCACTGTCACCACGCAGGGGCCCAGCTCGCTGAGCACGCGGCCCACCAGCACCGCCTTGTCGTGATCGACGGGAAGCAACTGTTCGGCCGTCGGCGGCCACTGCATGGTCATGGCTGGCTCTTTCCTCATCGTCGGGATCAGCGCCGACGGAATTCGGGTGAACGTTTCTCGGCGAACGCTTTTCGGCCCTCGGCGGCGTCCTCGGTGGCAAAACAGATGGTCTGCAGATCCCGCTCGTACTCCAGCGCCTGCTCCTCGGACATGCTTGCCGCCGCCCGCAGGTTCACCTTGGCGGTCTCGGCAGCCACCGGCGCCCGCGAGGCGATGACCGCGGCCAGTTCCTGCGCTCGCGACACCAGGACGTCGGGCTCGGTGACTTCGCTGACCAGGTGCCACGCCAACGCCTGCTGCGCGTCGATGGCGTCCCCGGTCATCAACATCCAGGCGGCATTCGACGGTCCGGCCGCGCGGCTGAGGAAGGCCGACATGCCACCGCCACCGATCCAGCCCAGTTTGATCTCGGGTGCGCCGAGCTTCGCGGTCGAGGACGCCAGCCGGATGTCACAACTGAGCGCGGTCTCCAAACCACCGCCCAGGGCATACCCGTTGACGGCGGCGATGGTGGGCTTCTGCGCGCGCCGCAGGGCATCGCAGTAGTCCACCCGGTTACGGAAATCCCATGGGGTGGCGTAACTGTCGAGCGTGCCGATGTCGGAGCCGGCGCTGAACGCACGCTCACCGGCACCGGTCAACACGATGGCGCGGACCGAGTCGCTGTGATTGCACCAGGAGATCGCCTCGACCAGCGTCTGGGCCATCTTCGGTGTCATGGCGTTGAGCTTCTGCGGCCGATTGATGGTCAGCGTCACCACGAAGCCGTCCTGGTCGGCCAGGATGTCCTCTGAGTACGGGCATACGGTCACACTGGCTCCTTGACTCCCGCCTCGAGCGAGGCGTGGTAGAGATCGTTGATGGTGGTGGTCAGCCGGGTGGCGTCACGATGTCCGAACATGCAGTCGCGCACAGCATCTGCGCTGCGCTGCTGGAATCCGATGGCGCCGTCATGCCGCGGCCGGATCCACGCGTGATCCATGGTGGCGCGGGTCGCGGAGTAGAAGCGGTGCGCCGCGGCGTCGACGCCGCCGTTCTCCCAGGCCGCCACCGATGCCGGCTGACCTTGTTGGGCCACCAGGAAGCTCTGTTGCACCTCGGGCCGCAGCAACCAGCGCACGTGATCGAGCAGCGCCGCATCGGGTCGGCACCGCGCGCTGAAGGCGATACCGGTGCCCCCCAGCACGGACCCGCGCCGGCCGGAGCGCCCGCGCGGCGCATCGCCGAAGTACAACGGATCATCGCCGTGCGCGTAGTTCACGTACCCGTAGATGTGGGGGCAGTAGCGCGGACCGTCCCCGGCGGCCAGCTGCTCGAGCACCGTGATCGGATTGTGGGTCTGCCGGCTGGGACGGTCAGAGACGAAGTGGCGCAACACCTCCAGTGCCACCGATACCTGGTCCTCGGTCAGGAACAGCGCACCCGATCCCGGCTCCGCGCCGTCGGCGACGGCGATCGCACACAAACTCAGGAACAGATGCGGTCCGGTACTCGGCAGCACCGCGGTGACCTCGCCGGCGAGTTCCACCGCGTCGGACCAGGTGTCGGGCAGTTCGATGCCGGCATCATTGCGCACCGATACCTGCGTGGCGGCATCCAGCGGCAGCGCCCACAACTGATGGTCCATCACGTAGGACTGCGCCGAGGGGCCGACACTGGCGGTCTGCCACTCGGCGACCTCCGCTGCGGTGAACAGGCCGTCGATCGGTTGCAGCGCGCCCTGGGCGAGGGCCTCTCCGAGGTGCGGGTGGTCGAGGACGATCAGGTCATACCGCTGCGCGGTGGTCCCGATGGGTGCGGCCTCGAAGCCCTCCAACGACTGGACATCCCACCGTATGTCCACCGATGCGGTCTGCGCCGCGACGCGCAACGCCTGATAGCCACGCGGGTGATCCCACGTCAGCCCGGCCCAGCCGGTCACGTACGCAACTCCGGCGGCAGCCCCGCGGACGGCATGTTCTGGAAGGCGACCGGGCGGGCGAACCGCGCGGCCGCTGCCGTGCCCACCGACGTACTGTTCGGGGCGGTGGTCGCCGGCCAGGGCCCGCCGTGCTGTTGGGCGTCGCTGACGGTGACTCCCGTGGGCCACTCGTTCCAGATGATCCTGCCGGCCCGCTCGGTCAGCACCGTCACCGCGTCGGCAGCCTGCTCGTCGAGATCGGCGCCGCCCTGAATGGTCGCCGTCAGGACGCCGTCGAAAAGCTCGAGAACCTGCAGAGCCTCTGCGGCGTCACGATATTCGACCAGCACCGAAGCCGGGCCGAACATCTCGGTGGTGACGATCGAGGGATCGGCCAGCACCTGCGCAGCGGTGGTCGTCAAGACACAGGCTGCGGGCGCACCGGGACCGGCGGGTCCTACCACCGCCACCTCGACACCTGCGTTGCCTGCCATTGTCTCGACGCCGGCGGCGAATCCCTCGGCGATCCGGTCATTGAGCATGACACCGACGGCCGGCAGGTCCAGCTTCGCCACAAAATCCGCGCCCGCCGGGACCAGCACCACCCCGGGTTGCGTGCAGAACTGCCCGCTGCCCAAGGTGAACGAACCGACAAAACCCGTCGCGATCTCCGCGGCCCGCTCGCGCCACCCGGCTGCGGTGACCAGTACCGGGTTGGTGCTGCCGAGTTCGCCGTAGAACGGGATGGGATCCGGTCGCGACACGGCCAGGTCGAACAGCGCTCGTCCACCGGCTTCAGATCCTGTGAATCCGACGGCCCGAATTCGCCTGTCCTGCACCGCGGTGATGCCGGCTTCTTTGCCCTCGATGAGCCCGAACAGACCGTGCGGAGCGCCTGCGGCGGCGAGCTGATCCTCGACGACGCGCGCAGTGGCCCGGGACAGATCCGGATGACCCTCGTGGGCCTTGACCACGACGGGACAGCCGACTGCCAGTGCGCTGACGGTGTCGCCGCCGACGACCGAGAAGGCGAACGGGAAATTGCTGGCGGCGAACACCAGGACCGGTCCGATCGCCACGTAGGTGCGGCGCAGATCCGGTCGCGGTCCCATCGGCCAGTCGGCGTCAGCGGTATCGACGCGGGCGTCCAACAGCGTGCCGTCGAGCAACCGCTGCGCGAAGAGACGGGCCTGAAAGCTGGTCCGCACCAATTCGTTTCGTAGTCTGCCTTCGGGCAGGTGAGTCTCGGTGCCGGCGATGGTCACCAGGGTGTCGGCCTGGGCGTCCAGGCCGTCGGCGATGGCGACCAACCAGGATGCGCGCAGTGTCGGCGACGCCTGCCGGGCCGCGGTGCGTGCGCTGTCGGCCGCGGCGAGCGCTGCTTCGACATCGGGGGGTGCGGAGGTCACAGTTGGGCCGCCGCAACGGCGCCGCGGTAGACCGCGTTCCCGGTTTCCAGGTCGGCGATCTCGGCATCGGACAGCCCCAGCTCGCTGAGAATCTCGACCGTGTGCTGCCCGTTGAGCGGTGCCGGGCGATAGACCTCCTGCGGTTGGGCGCCGAGACGGAACGGGAATCCGGGAGTGGTCACGGTGCCTTCGGTCGGATGGTCATAGGTGACGAAGGACTGGTTGTGGATGACCTGCGGATCGGTGACCAGCTGTTCGTAGTCGTAGACCGGTCCCACCCAGACGCCCTCGGCACTCAGGGTGTCGATCCAGTGCGCGGTGGTGTTGGTGGCCAGGTTCTCGGTGACCAGCGCCGAGATCTGGTCGCGATGGCTGAACCCGTCGCGTTCGGCGTCGAAGGCCAGGAACCGATCGTCACCGAAAACTTTGGCGAGGGTGTTCATCTCGGCAAATGCCAAGGCCACGAAGTCATCGGAGGTGGGAAAGATCCCATACGGGGCGCGGATGTAGGAGTGGGCGTGGATCTCGGTGCTGGGTTCCTGGGCGATCTTGCCGACGGTGGAGATGCTGAGCTCCTGCATCTGCGCGGCGATCACCGCGTCGAGCATGTTGACCTCGACCAGCTGGCCCTCGCCGGTGCGCTCGCGGTGGAACAACGCGGCCATCGCCC
>JBEVFK010000181.1:0-19317 GCA_040512325.1 Mycobacterium sp.
GGCGCACGGCGTCGCTGGCGCAGCGGTTGATGTTGTTGGCCAAACATCGTGGCTGCACGATGCCCGGGTGCACTGCTAGCGCGTATCGCTCGCAGGTGCATCATGCGAACGCAGATTGGAAAGACGGCGGCGAGACCAATATCGAGGATCTGACGTTGGCGTGTGGGCCGGATAATCGGATGGTCGACACCACCGGCTGGACCACCCGCAACCGTGACGACGGGGTGACCGAATGGATCCCGCCGTCGGAGTTGGACTGCGGCCAATCCCGCATCAACAACTACCACCACCCGGAACGGATCCTCGCCCCCGACGACCCGTAAGTGAAACGGCGCCAACAACAGCCGGCAGGCCCAGCGGCCCGCCGGCTGTCGGCATGCGCGACCGAGTGCCGGGCCGGCCCGGGGTGGGATATGCCTAGGGCAACAGCGATTCAGCGTCGACGTAGCGCACACGATGATGCAGGCCGAAGCCCAGCGACTCGTAGAGACTGACCGCGGGGGAGTTGTCCGCCAATACCTGGACATAGCACCGGGTGGCTCCGTGCTCGGCGCCCCAATTCAGCAGTGCGGCACAGATTGTGCGAGCGTGGCCCCGGCGGCGCCGGGCGTCGGCGACCCGCACCGACGAGATGCCCAACCATCGCGTGCCGTCCGGTGCGGTGGTGACCGCCCCCCGGCCCACGGTGGCCCCGGTGATCGAGGCAAAGGTGACCTCGCCGTCGACCACCGCGGTGAGCACGTCGACCGGTACCTCGCGTTCGTAGGCGGTGAGCCACGCGGCGTCGGGCACGTCGAGGAAAGTGACCTCGGAGCCAGGGGAGCCGGTGAGGTTGTCGCACACCATCACCCGATTCTCCTTCACCCCCTGGGCAGCCACCCGCAGTAGCCGTTCGGGCAGCGCCAGCCACGCGGGCAGGTCCCGCCGGCGGTACCAGTCGATGATCTCGGGCAGGTCCGCCAGGATCGCGGACAGTTCCAGGGGCACAGCTGAATTCGCCCGGCTGGTGTGTCCGTGCGCGGCCCGCAGGAACCAGCCGTTGACCCAGTGTTGCTCGAGCCCCGGCCAGGCCAGGGCGGCTGCCTGCTCCAGCGCGCGGATCTCCGAATTGCGCACGGTGCGGTGCGAGAGTTCGCGCACGGTGACGATGCTGTCCGGGTCGAGGTCGATCACACCGTCCGACTTCGTCCGGACCCGCACCGAGGGGCTGACCGCCTCCAGGTGGCCGATCACGTCGGTCAGTCCGTCCGGCACGCGGTAGCGGATGCTGACCCGGCTACCGACGGCGGGCAGTTCGGGCACGGCTCTCAATGTCCGAAGGGGTCAGGTCCCTCGCCCGGTGTCCAGGAGAGGCCGGGAACACCCCAGCCCTGCTTCTTGACGGCGCGCTTCGCGGCACGGGCATGTCGCCCGATGAGGCGGTCCAGGTAGGTGAACCCGTCGAGGTGCCCGGTTTCGTGTTGCAGCATGCGGGCGAAGAGGTCGTTGCCCTCCAGGGTGATCGGGGCACCGTCGGCGTCCAGGCCGGTCACCCGTGCCCAACTGGCCCGTCCCGTCGGGAACGATTTGCCGGGAACCGACAGGCAGCCCTCATCGTCATCGTCGTCGGGGTCGGGCATGGTCTCGGGGACCTCAGAGGTTTCCAGCACCGGGTTGATCACCACGCCGCGACGCCGCTCGGACTTGCCGCGCTCGTCGGCGCAGTCGAAGACGAACACCCGAAGCGGTACGCCGATCTGGTTGGCCGCCAAGCCGACTCCGAAGGCGGCGTCCATGGTTTCGTAGAGATCGGTGATGAGTCCGGGGATATCGGCGGGTAGTGATCCGTCCGGCCCGACCTTCACCGGCTGGGTCGGAGTATGCAGAACGGGATCACCCACGATGCGGATGGGAACGACGGCCATGGTGGGCAAGCTTAAGTCAGTCGACGCGCGGGCTTGGGTGCCGTCCCAATAGTCGTGAGCGTGATCTAATACTCGCCGAACCACATTGGTGTCATTTACTGGTTGGCGAACGGCCAAGGGAGCGATATGGAAGGCGCCATGGCAAGAGCTGAGCGGGCGGGGGACGACGCTGAGCTGGCCGATGGGCTGACCCGACGTGAACACGACATTTTGGGTTTTGAACGGCAGTGGTGGAAGTACGCGGGGGCCAAAGAAGAAGCCATCAAGGAATTGTTCTCGATGTCGGCTACGCGCTACTACCAGGTGCTCAACGCCCTCGTGGAACGTCCAGAAGCGCTCGCGGCGGACCCGATGCTGGTCAAGCGTCTGCGCCGGCTGCGGGCCAGCAGACAGAAAGCCCGCGCCGCCCGTCGGCTGGGCTTCGACATAACCTGAGTGCTCTAGGGTGGGCTCGATGAACGACCGAGTGCCTGACTCCTCCGGCTTGCCGCTGCGCGCCATGGTGATGGTGCTGTTGTTCCTCGGCATCGTCTTCGGGCTGGTCGGGTTCCAGGCATGGGGCGGCGGTGACGACAACAACGACAGCTCCACCGGGCCGACGGTGACGTCGTCCACCTCCGCCACCCCCACACCGACCGAAGAACCCGCACCGGAACGTCCTGAGGTCCGGGTGTTCAACATCTCCGAGATCCCGGGTGCTGCAGAGGGCACCGCGACCCGACTGCGGGACGACCAGTGGAACGTCACCGAAGTCGGCAACCTGGTGCTGCCGAACGTCCCCGTCACCACCGTCTACTTCGGCGAAGGCGAGCAGGAAGCGGCCGAAGAAGTGGGCCGACTGCTGGAAGCACCTGTGGAACCACGCATCCCCGAGGTGGCCGAACAACCACCCGGGCTGATCGTGGTCGTCACAGGTTAGGCTCTGCCCATGCCTGCCAGCCTGCTGCAGAAGTCTGTCATCGCCGTCGCACTTGCCGCTCCCGTGGTCGCGTTGACCGCGTGCAGCCCGAACGAGCCTGTCGCGACCACTCCTGGCACCACGCCCGCCATCTGGACCGGCTCACCGGCACCGTCCGCGTCGGCCGGCGAAGGTGAAGAAGGTGGCGAGGCCGCCAGCGGTTCGGCGCTCGAAGTGCCGATCAAAGCCGCGGACGGCGAAGAAGTGGCTACCGCCACATTCGAGTTCAGCGCCGGCTACGCCACGGTGACGGTGCAGACCACCGGCACCGGCAAGCTCACGCCCGGGTTCCACGGCCTGCACATCCACTCCGTCGGTGAGTGCGAGGCGGCTTCGGTGGCCCCGACCGGCGGCGCGCCCGGTGATTTCCTCTCTGCTGGTGGTCATTTCCAGGTGCCCGGCCACAGCGGCCACCCCGCCAGCGGCGACCTGAGCTCGCTGCAGGTGCGCGAAGACGGGTCGGCGATGCTGGTGACCACCACAGACGCCTTCACCGAAGACGATCTGCTGGCCGGCGCGAAAACGTCGATCATGATCCACGAGAAGTCGGACAACTTCGCCAACATCCCGCCGGAGCGCTACAACCAGGTCAACGGCACTCCGGGTCCGGATGCCGCGACCATGGCCACCGGTGACGCCGGCGGCCGGGTGGCTTGTGGTGTCATCGGCGGGGAGTAGCTCGGCCCATATCGATTTCGCCGGTTCCTACCGGCCGACGGTCGGTGTCGAGTGGGAGTTCGCGCTCGTCGACGCCCAGACGCGGGAGCTGAGCAACCACGCCGCCGAGGTGATCGCCGAACTCGGCGAGAACCCGCACGTGCACAAGGAATTGCTGCGCAACACCGTCGAGATCGTCACCGGCATCTGCGACAACGCGGGGCAGGCGATGGACGACCTCAGCGGCACTCTGCGCGCCGTGCGGCAGGTGGTCCGCGACCGCGGCATGAACCTGTTCTGCGCGGGCACCCACCCGTTCGCGAAGTGGGAGGCCCAACAGCTCACCGACGCCCCGCGCTACGCCGAGCTGATCAAACGCACCCAGTGGTGGGGCCGCCAGATGCTGATCTGGGGTGTGCACGTCCACGTCGGGGTGTCCTCGGCGCACAAGGTGATGCCGATCATCAGCTCGCTGCTCAACCAGTACCCGCACCTGCTGGCGCTGTCGGCGTCGTCGCCGTGGTGGGAGGGCGAGGACACCGGGTACGCCAGCAACCGGGCGATGATGTTCCAGCAGCTGCCCACCGCGGGCCTGCCGTTCCAGTTCCAGACGTGGCGCGAATTCGAAGGATTCGTCCACGACCAGAAGAAGACCGGCATCATCGACCACATCAACGAGGTGCGGTGGGACGTCCGCCCGTCGCCGCATCTGGGCACGGTGGAGATCCGGATCTTCGACGGGGTGTCCAACGTGCGCGAGCTCAGTGCGCTGGTCGCCCTGACCCACTGCCTGGTGGTGGACCTCGACCGTCGACTCGACGCAGGCGAAGCGCTGCCGGTGATGCCGCCGTGGCATGTGCAGGAGAACAAGTGGCGCGCGGCGCGTTACGGCATGGACGCGATCATCATCCTCGACGAGGACAGCAACGAGCGCCTGATCACCGAGGACCTCGACCATCTGCTGAACCGCCTCGAGCCGGTGGCCCGGTCGCTGAACTGCGCCGACGAGCTGGCCCGCGTCGCCGAGATTCCCGGCCGCGGCGCGTCCTATCAGCGTCAGCGCCGGGTTGCCGAGGAGAACGACGGCGATCTGCGTATGGTGGTCGATGCCTTGATCGACGAGCTCGACGTCTAGAGCGGTGAGTGAGCATGGTGTCCCAGGAGACGATCCCCAAGCTGGCGCGGGCCCTGTGCACGGCCGCCGTCGCCGCCGCGTGTCTGGTGGCGTGCAGCGACGTGGTGGAAGGTACGCCCCAGGCTGAGCCGGGTCTGCAGGTTCCGGAGACCGATACACCGACGACGACCCGCAGCAGGCCGCCGTCCACGTCGGCGCCGTCGACACCGCGGCCACCGACGGTTCCTCCGGTGCCCACCCGGACCAACGCGCCCGCACCCCCGGGAACACCGGCCGATGCCGACACCACCTGCGACGAGTACGTCAACCTCGACGAGGACGCCCAGCGTGCGGTGATCAGTGCGATCGGCGAAGAGAACGATCTGATCTCGCTCAATCCCGAGCTGTGGATCACCCTCACCAGCGCGCTGTGCACTTTCGCCGAACCGTCGACCACGGTCCGGGAAGTGTTGGAAGGTCAGGGGATTCGGTGAGCGACCCCCTCGGCGCGGTGATACCGATGTTCCCGCTGGAGACAGCGTTGCTGCCCGGCGAGGAACTGCCGCTGCGGATCTTCGAGCCGCGGTATTCGGCATTGGTACGCGACACCCTCGACCGCGACGACAAGTCCTTCGGCGTGGTGTTGATCGAGCGCGGCCGTGAGGTCGGCGGTGGCGACGCCCGCTGCAACGTGGGTGTGCGCGCCCGCATCGCGTCCTTCGAGGATCACGGTGAGGGCCAATACCGGCTCAGATGCCCGCTGACCGAGCGCATTCGGATCCAAGAGTGGTTGACCGACGACCCGTACCCACGCGCCGTCGTCGAACCGTGGCCCGACGAACCCGCCGCCGCCAGCGCCGCCGCCGTCGCCGAGATCGAGGACCGCATCTGGGGACTGTTCGAGCGGATCGCCATCGCCCGCGACGCCCGGTTACCTCAACGCGAAGACCTGCTGGGCTCGTCGATGAAAGATGGCTTCCCCATGCCTGCGGGACAGCGGCTCTACGATCTGGCCGCCCGCATGCCGATGGGCACGGCGGACAAGTACACGATTCTGGCGGCACCGTCGGCGGCCGACCGGCTGACCGCACTGGCCGAAGCCGTCGAATCCGTCACCGCGGTGGTCGAATTCCAGCTCGCCGGCGAGCAGGACTAGGGGGCTACTGCCCGGCCTCGCGGATCTCATCGGTGGCCAGCAGGTCGTCGCGGTCGCGTTGTTCGCGGTAGGCCAGCTGACCCACCCGCTGCGCCACCACCGGTGCGGTGATGATGGTGAACAACCCGGTCAGGATGATCATCCCGACGTCGGGATGCCCACGCAGCCGCAGAGCGGCCCCGATGAGCACCAGCAGGAGGCCCAGCGTCTGCGGCTTGCTGGCGGCATGCATCCGCGACAGCGTGTCGGGGAAGCGCACCACCCCGATGGCCGCGGTCAGGGCCAGCGCGGAACCGGCGAGCACCAGTACCGCGGAGATGACGTCGACGGTGGAGTTCATCGTTTCGCCCCGCGGTTCTCGGTATCGGGAACCCGGAACCGGGCCACGCTGACCGAACCGACAAAGCTGATCAACGCCAGCGCGGCCAGGCTGTAGGTGACCGTGGTGTCCAGGCTGAACGCCGCCCAGGTGCCGATGGAGCACATGGTGACCGCCACCAGGGTGTCGAGGGCGACCAGCCGGTCCAACGTGCTCGGGCCGGCCAGCAGCCGGAACATGGTGACGGCGGCGGCCGCGATCAGCATCACGGCGGCAATCAGCCAGACGGTGTTCATGCGCGATCCGTTCCCGCGCTCGTCCCGCCCCCGCAAGCGGGAGGTGCCCCTCGCACACTCACTACTCGCTGGACGTTCATCGGCCCTCCTCTGCTTCTTCGAGGTCTTCCCCTGCCGCAGGACGCCACTCGGAGTCGCGCTCGAAGGCCGCGATCAGCAGCTTCTCCACGACGGCGACCTGATGGTAGAACTGCCTGACCGACCGCTCGGACCCCACGTCGATGACGTGGGCGTAGACCAGTCGGCGCACCTGGTCGATCTCCAGCACGATCGAACCCGGGATCAGGTTGATGATGTTGACGGCCAGCGCCAGCACCAGATCCGATTTGAGGTTCAGCTGGGCCCGTAGCACCGCGTTGATGGGCGGCGGGCCGGGCCGGATGGCCAGCCAGGCCACCTGAAGGCTCGACATCACCAGATACCACGCCACCCGCAGGATCAGGTGAGCCAGCGAGATCAGATGCACCTTGCCCTGCACCGGCACCGGCGGCATCGGCAGGGCGACGGTGATCAGCGCCGCGATCGCCAGACCGGACAGCGCGTTGGCCGCGGAGAACTCGCCCCACAGCAGGATCCACACCAGCATCAGCCAGATCAGGATCCAGATCCGCAGTGTGAAGCGCCGCATCGTCAGTCCCTTCACGGCTGGTCACCTCCGAGGACGGCCGAGATGTACTGGTCGCGGTGGATGACCTCGTAGGCGGCGCGCTCGCTGTAGGCGAAGATCGGTCCGGCCGCGACCGTCAGCGCCAGTCCGACGCCGATCAGCGCCATGGTCGGGACCACCATGCCGATGGGCATCCGGCCCACGTCTTCGCGTTCGTCGAAGACCACGTCCTCGTCATCGTCGAGCAGTGCAGCGGGTACCGCCGCCGACAGTTCGCCTTCGGGAGCGTCGGCGCGGGCCCGCCAGAACGCCTTGGTCCACACCCGGGCCACCACGTACAGGGTCAGCAGGCTGGTGGCCGCACCGCCGCCCACCAGAATCCACGCCAGCGCCGACCCCTGCTGGGCACCGGCCTCCAGCAGCGCCACTTTGCCGATGAACCCGGAGAACGGCGGAATACCACCGAGATTGAGCGCGGGCACGATGAACACGAAGGCCAGCAGCGGACTGGCGGCGGCCAGGCCGCCGAGCCGCTTGAGGGTGGAGGCGCCGGCCTGGCGTTCGATGAGACCCACCACCAGGAACAGGGTGGTCTGGACGATGATGTGGTGCGCCACGTAGTAGATGGCTCCGGACATGCCGAGCTGGCTGGACAAGGCGATACCGAAGACCATGTAGCCGATGTGGCTGACGAGGGTGAACGACAGCAGCCGTTTGATATCGCTCTGGGCGATGGCTCCCAGGATGCCGATCACCATGGTCAGCAGCGCGGCCGTCAGCAGCAGCGGGTCCATGCCGCCGCTGGGGAACAACAGCGAGTGCGCGCGGATGATCGCGTAGACGCCGACTTTGGTGAGCAGGCCGGCGAACACGGCGGTCACCGGTGCCGGGGCCGTCGGATAGGAGTCGGGCAGCCAGGTCGACAGTGGGAACACCGCCGCCTTGATGCCGAACGCGACGAGGAGGACGGCGAACAGGGCGCTGCGGGTGCCGGGGCTGATGTCGTCGAGGCGCAGCGCCAACTCGGCCATGTTCAGGGTGCCGGTGGCGGCGTACACCAGGGCCAGCCCGAACAGGAAGATCAGCGACGACACCATCGAGACCATCACGTAGGAGATGCCTGCGCGCACCCGGTCCCGGGTGGCCCCGATGGTCAGCAGCACGAAGCTCGCGGTGAGCAGCACTTCGAAACCCACATAGAGGTTGAACAGGTCACCGGCCAGGAACGCGTTGCAAACGCCCGCCGACAGCGCCAGATACGTCGGCAGGAAGATCGACACCGGCTGGCGGTCGTCGCCGTCGCGGATGCCCTGCCCGATGGCGTAGAACACCACCGCGAGCAGCACGATCGACGACACCACCAGCATCAGGGCGGACAGCCGGTCGACCACCAAGGTGATGCCCAGCGGCCCCATCCCGGGCTCGCTCTGGCCCCAGCCACCCACCTGCAGCGCCTGGGTGCCGTCGCGGTCCACCAGATACACCAGGGCGGCACACACAGCCACCACCGACGACAGCGCCGTCACCGCGATGAGGCGCTGTGTGCGGGGTTTGCGTCCCGCGATGAGGGTCAGTGCGGCACCGATCATGGGGATCAGCACCGGGAGCGGAATCAGGACCTGGGCCAGATAGTCGCTCATCAGCGCGAGCCCTCGTGGCCGGGTAGGGCGTCGAGTTCGTCGGGCTCATCGGTGTCGGGATGCTTGGGCGAGTTGTCCTCGAATTCTTTGTCGGCGGCAGCCGCTTCGGCCTCCTGCGACACCCGGGCGTCTTCGGCGTCGTTGGCGACTTCTTCGGCGGTGGTCAGTCGATAGGACCGGTAGGTAAGCGCCAGGACGAAGGCCGCGATGCCCATCGTGATGACGATCGCGGTGAGAATCATGCCCTGCGCCAAGGGATCTGCCGTCGCCGTCTCGTTGGCACTGGTGCGGCCCCGTACCGGCGGATTGCCGGACGGGCCGCCGACGGTGAGGATCAGCAGGTTGAGCGCATTGCCGATGAGCAGCAGCCCCAACAGCATTCGGGTGAGGTTGCGCTCCAGCAGCAGGTACACCCCGCAGCTGGTCAGACCGCCGATGAGGATCAGGGGGACGATGTAGACCGTGGTGCCGGTCATCGGCTCACCACCGGTTCACGAGCCTCGATCATCTCCACGTCGATGCGGGCACCGAGGCTGCGCAGCACGTCGAGGACCAGGCCCACGACGATCAGGTACACCCCCAGGTCGAAGAACAGGGCGGTGACGAACTTGACGTCACCCAGCACGGGGATCTCGAGTTCGACGACCGCCGAGGACAGTGCGGGTGCGCCGAGGAACAACGAGGCCACCGCCGTCCCGGCCGACAATCCGAGTCCGACGCCGAGGATCTTGCCCGCGTCCAGCGGCAGGGTCTCGCCGAGCTCGTAGCGGCCGCCGGCGAGATAGCGCAACACCAGCGCGAGGCCCGCGGTCAGGCCGCCGGCGAAACCGCCACCCGGGGTGTTGTGCCCGGTGAAGAAGAAGTACGCCGACAGCACCATGATCAGCGGGAAGATGATGCGCGTCGCGACCTCGAGCACCAGCGAGCGGTAGCGCGGATCGCGGTACTCGCTGCCACGCAGCCAGGTGGTGTCGCCGACAGCGGGGCTGTAGGCCATCACCGGGCCGATGTCCGGTTGGCCTGCGGCCTGTTGCGGCGCGCGGGGGGCGGCCCCGAAGCGGCGGTGCCGGAACACCAGGGACGCCACCCCGGTGGCCGCGACCAGCAGCACCGAGATCTCGCCGAGGGTGTCCCAGGCGCGGATGTCGACGAGTAGCACGTTGACGGTGTTGGAGCCGTGGCCGCGGTAGTAGGCGGCGTCGGGCAGCAGATCGGCGATCGGGCGGGTGGTGCGGGCCGCCATGGCGAACACCGCCAGACCGGTGACGGTGGCGCCGACGGCGACCGCCAGCAGGGCGCGGGGCACCCGCAGGCGCTTGATGTTGATGGCCTCGGCCTCGGCGGGCAGGGTGCGCAGGACGAGCACGAAGATCACCAGGGTGAGCGTCTCGACCAGGAACTGGGTCAGGGCCAGGTCGGGGGCGCCGTGGAAGGCGAAGATCACGCCGCAGCCGTAGCCGGTGAGTCCCACCAGCAGCACCGCCGCCAGGCGGTTGCGCATCACGATGGCACCGAACGCGCCGGCCAGGATCAGCACACCGACGACCGGCTGCAGGGCTGAGTCCCAGAGCTCGAAGTGCGGCCTGTCGCGGGTGCCGAGGACCAGCACGGTGACCGGAACCAGCACCAGCGTCGTCAGGATCACCGACTGGGTGGCCGGGATGGAGCCGCGCTGCGTGGTGCCGGTCACCTTGAACGCCAGCCAGTCCAGGCTGCGGATGGTGGCGTCGTAGATGCGGTCGGCGTTGCCCAGCGGCAGGAAGTCCACCCGGGCGCGGCGCAGGCGTTTGCGTGCGAAGAACGCGACGGTGCCGGCGACGAGCACGATCACCGACAGCAACAGCGGGAGGTTGAAGCCGTGCCACAGCGCCAGGTGGTAATCGGCGCCGCCGGGCAGGGATTCGGCGTACGGGTCGAGCACCCGCTCCAACAGGAACGGCATCAGCCCGAACGCCAGACCTGCCGCCGCAAGCAGGGCCGGGGCCAGCAGGAACGTCACGGGCGGGCGGTGCATCTTGGCCACCCGGGTGCTGGGCTCGCGCAGTCCCTTGCCCGCAAACGCGCCGAGCAGCAACCGCAGGCTGTAGATGGTGGTCAGGACCGAGCCCGCCACGATGGCCCCCAGCACCCAGGGCGCCCAGGCGCCGAGTGACTCGCTGTGCAGCAGCGTCTCGAAGTCGGCCTCCTTGGCCACGAAACCCAGGAACGGCGGCAGCGCGGCCATGCTGGCGGTGGCGCCGGCCGCGATCACCAGCAGTGCCGGCGCCTTTTTGCCGAGCCAGGCCAGCCGGCGGATGTCGCGGGTTCCGGTGGCGTGGTCGATGACGCCGACCACCATGAACAGCGCGGCCTTGAACATGGCGTGCGCGCACAGCATCGTCAGGCCGGCCAGCATGACGTCGCCGTCGCCCGTGCCGACCAGGATGGAGATCAGGCCGAGCTGGCTGACGGTGCCGAAGGCGAGGATGAGTTTGAGGTCGTACTCGCGGATGGCCCGCCAGCCGGCCAGCAACATCGTCAGGACACCCAGGGAGATCACCATGGGTCGCCACGGCCCGGCGTCGGCGAAGCCCGGGGTCAGGCGGGCGATCAGGTAGACGCCGGCTTTCACCATGGCGGCGGCGTGCAGGTAGGCGCTCACCGGGGTGGGGGCGGCCATGGCGCCGGGCAGCCAGAAATGGAACGGCACGATCGCCGATTTCGACAGCGCGCCGATCAGGATCAAGACGATGCCGACGTTGACGGCCAGGCCGGTCGGGGGAGCGGCGACCAGGGTGGAGAGCAGGTAGCTGCCGCCCAGCTCGCCGAGGATGATGATGCCGATCAGCATCGCCAGCCCGCCCGCGGTCGTGACCATCAGCGCCTGGGTGGCGGCCCGGCGGCTGGTGGCCCGCTCGGCGTAATGCCCGACGAGCAGGAAGCTCAGGACCGTCGTGAGTTCCCAGAACACGTACATCAGCAGCAGGTTGTCGCTGGTTACCAGACCGAACATGGCACCGGAGAAGGCGACCAGCTCGGCAGCGAAGCTCGGCAGCCGCCGCTCGATGTGTTCGTCGTGGTGGTGGAAGTAGTCGGCGCAGTAGAACAGGACCAGCGCACCGATGCCCAGCACCAGCACGCTCATGATCGCGGCCAGGGTGTCGAAGCGCAGGTCGATGTCCATCGACAGCTCCGGGACCCAGCTGATGGTCACGGTGTGGTCGTCGGTTTGGTTGCTGGGCCAGTTGGTCGCGACCCAGAACAGCGAGCCGGCCGGTACCAGCGCCAGCGGATAGAACGCCCGTCGTCCCCACCGGTTCACCAATAGCGGCGCGACCATGGCGGCCACGGCATGGGCGAACAGGACGGCGAGCATGGCACTCCGTTTTTCTCAGGCGCTCAGCACGCGAATGCATGCGTTCGAGCGTCGACTTTCGTCGGGGTGTCAGCCCACTGGTGGGCTTTGAGTCAAGACGATTCTACTGTGTTGACCTCGCGTTTAATTCACACCGTCGCGACAGTGTGCGGATGTGCTTTGGCGGCAACATGTTTCAGCATCCGGCGCACGATGATCCGGTGTCCGCCGCTGCCGATCACCATCGCCCGGTAGAGCCTGCCCTTGATGCCGGGGAACTTCGCCCAGGTTTCGGCAACGACGCGGGTGCGCGGTTGGGTCGCGTCATGGGACACATCGGAGACGACGAAGACGAGCCGGTACGCGGAGAACCAGTGCCGGCCTTTGAGGGCGAATCGGTGTTGCGGGTCGGCGTCCTCGAGGGTGAATCCGAATGGGACGGTGCTGGGGTCGTCGGGATTGCGGCACAGGACGCGCAGGATTGCCGACCAGGTGGTTGCCGGATCGGCGTCCACCGTTATGGCATGCTCATCGATATAGGGTAAACGTTCCATATAGAAGGACTGTACTAGATCATGGCCCCGCCGCGGAAGCACGGAACCGACGCGATCCTGGACGCCACCCGCGCGTTGGTGCTCGCCGACGGCCCCCGTGCGGCCAGCGTCGCGGCCATCGCTGCGGCGAGCGGCGCGCCCGCCGGCACGCTGTATCACCGCTTCGGGAGCCGTGACGGGGTGCTGACAGCCACCTGGCTGCGGGCGCTCGAGCGGTTCCAAGGTCCGGTACTCGGCGCGTCCGGGCCGGATGCCCTGGAGACCGCAGTGTTGATGGCGGTGGCCGCCGTCGGCTTTGCCCGTGACCTCCCCGACGACGCACGGCTCCTGCTGACGATCCGGCCGGGTGATCTGCTCGACGGCGACAGCGCCGAACCCCTCACGGCGAAGATCGCCGCCATGAATGCGCCGGTGGGCGAGCGGCTGCACACACTGGCGTCGGCGCTGTACGGATCAGCTGACCCGCGGGCCGTCGACGCGGTGTACCGGGCGGTGGTGGACCTGCCGTATGCCGTGATCCGCCGCCACACCGGCGCCGCGCCGTCCTGGTTGGCCGACGACGTGGCCGCGGGGGTGCGCGCGCTGCTGATCTCCGCCGGCCGTGAGCTCGAAACTGCACTGCGTGTCACACCAGGGCGGAATTCTGGTACCGATCCCGCCCCGGAGTGACGCGCGTTCACCGGGCGCTGGCGGCTACCGATTCTCCGAGAATTTCCGCAGCGACTCCACCTGAACCGGGTCCAGCGACGGCCGCACCGTCAGTCGGGCCTGCTCCACGTCGGCGAGGGTGACATCGGCGGCGTCGATGGACCGGCGCATCGCGGTCAGCGCGGCCTCCCGCAACAGCGCCACACAATCGGCGGCGCTGTAGCCGTCGAGGTCCACCGCGATTGCGTCGAGATCGACGTCCGCGCTCAGTGGCACCGACTTGCCCGCCGTGCGCAGGATCTCGCGACGGGCGTCGGCGTCCGGCGGTTCGACGAACACCAGCTTTTCGAGCCGGCCGGGCCGCAGCAGCGCCGGGTCGATCAGATCGGGCCGGTTGGTGGCGCCGAGCACCACCACATCGCGCAGCGGGTCGATGCCGTCGAGCTCGGTCAACAGCGCCGCCACCACACGATCGGTGACCCCGGAATCGAAGCTCTGCCCGCGCCGCGGGGCCAGCGCGTCGATCTCGTCGAGGAACACCAGCGACGGCGCGGAATCCCTTGCCCGGCGGAACAATTCGCGGACCGCCTTCTCCGACGAGCCCACCCACTTGTCCATCAGTTCAGCGCCTTTGACAGCATGCACCGACAACCTGCCGGTCGACGCCAACGCCCGCACCACGAACGTCTTGCCGCACCCGGGCGGGCCGTACAGGAGCACGCCCCGCGGCGGGTCGACCCCGAGCCGGGTGAAGGTGTCGGGATGCTGCAGCGGCCACAGCACCGCCTCGGTGAGGGCCTGTTTGGTGGCCACCATGTCGCCGACGTCGGCGAGGGTGACCGAACCGACGGACACCTCCTCGGTGGCCGACCGGGACAGCGGCCGGATGACGGTCAGTGCGCCCTTCAGGTCGTCCTGAATCAGAGCCGGTGGCTGGCCGTCGGCGCTGGCCCGCGCCGCGGCCCGCAGAGCTGCCTCGCGCACCAGGGCGGCCAGATCGGCGACGACGAATCCTGGTGTCCTACCAGCGATTTCAGTCAGATCGAGATCACGTGTCGGTACCGAGCGCAGCAGCACCTCGAGCAACTGGCGGCGGACGTCGGCGTCGGGCAGCGGCAGGCCGAGCTCACGGTCGCACACATCGGGGGCACGCAGGCGCGGATCCAGGGCGTCGGGCAGCGCGGAGGTGGCCACGAACGCGACCCCGTCGGTGGCGATGGCGGTGCGCAGCTCGGTGAGGATCAGGCTGGCCACCGGCTCCGGTGGCCGATCGGTCGAGGCCGGCAGCAGCGCGTCGACATCGGAGACCAGCAGCACGCCGCCGCGGTCGCGCACTCGGCTGGTGGCGGCGGCCACCGCGGCCAGCCGGTCTTCGGCTGCCAGCGCGCCGATCTCCGGTCCGTCCAACTCGACGAACGTGCGCGATGCGCAGACCGTGCGCACCAGCGTCGCCTTGCCCACTCCGGCGGGCCCGGAGACCAGCACCCCGAGATTGGCTGTTGCACCGAGAGTTCGGAGGAGTTCAGGTTCGTCGAGGGCGAGCTTGAGCCACTCGGTCAGCTTGCTGGCCTGCGCGTGGGAGCCCTTGAGGTCATCGAAGCTGATCTTCGGATGCGCGGGCTCCTCGACGGGCCGAGCGGGCGCCGACGGCGAAGGCCGGGTGGACCCGTTACTCCAGGCGACCACCGAATTGGGCTGCACGCTCACCGGGCCGGCCGGGTCGAGCGCGCTCACGGTCAGCAGTTCGGAGGTCCAGGTGATGCCCACCGAGGTGGCCAGGGCGGAACTGGCCGCCGACGTCGACGTCCCCGGCCCCAGATCACGCGGCAACAGCGACACCGTGTCGCCGACCGTCATCACCTTGCCCAGCAGGGCCTGCCGCAACGTCGCCTGCGACACCGACCCGGTGGCCAGCTTCGACCCCGTCACCGTCACCGATCGGGCGCCGTACACCGTCGCGGGTGCGACGACGACGCCGGCGTCCTCACGCAGGCCGGCGTTGGAGAGCGTCACGTCGTCGAGCAGTGCGGTCCCGACCGGCGTGCCGGCCGGGGCGATCCCGACCACCGCCGCGGTGGTGCGGGCCCCGGTCAGCGCTACCGCGTCCCACTCCCGGATGCCCAGGGCGGCGATCGCTTCCGGATGCAACCGCACCACCCCGCGGCGCGCGTCCAGTGCCGAGGTGTTCAGCCGCGCGGTCAGCGTGAGCTGGGGCGCCACGTCAACGGCCCGGTTTGCGCAGGCCCAGTCGCGCCACCGAACGACGGTTGGGCTGTGCGCGGCGGATGTCGCGGCGGGCCTGCCTGCGTTGGCCCGGTTTGTCGTTCCACGTCTCCGGCCGCGCCGCCACCCACCGTTGGCTGCGGATCGTGAACGGGATGATGCACAGGTAGCCGACGATGATCAGCAGCAGCAGGATGTAAGGGAACAGCAGCAGGGCTGCCGCCGCCGCGGCGATCGCGATCAACAGGATGGGCGCAGCGTTGGTCGGCATGGACACCGACTTGAGCGCCAACGTCGGCACCCGGCTGACCAGCAGGGCGGCGTTCGCGGCGAACCACACGCAGATGAACCAGTGTGAGGTCCACCAGCCGTGGCCGAACTGCAGCATCGCCGCGAGCGGACCGATCACCCCGACCGCCCCGCACGGCGCGGGCATGCCGGTGAAGTACTGCCGGGTGTAGGCGGGCTTGGTGTTGTCGTCGAGCAGCGCGTTGAACCGTGCCAACCGCAACACGATGCACACGCAGTACAGCAACGCGAAGATCCAGCCGATGGGCGAATCCGGCAGCAGTGTCACATAGACCACCAGCGCGGGTGCCACGCCGAAGTTCACGGCGTCGGCCAGCGAGTCGATCTCCGCACCCATCCGCGACTGCGCGTCCAGGGCGCGGGCGATGCCGCCGTCGATGCCGTCGAGGATCGCGGCGGCTCCGATGAGAGCCAGGGCGACGTGCGGACGGCCGTCGAGCGCGAACTTGATGGACGTCAGGCCCGCGCAGACGGCCAGCACCGTGGTGGCGCTGGGCAGGATTTTCATCGCCGACGGGCGGTGCCTGTCCCGGTTCCGGTTCTGCATTACGGCAGCTCGGCTATGACGGTTTCCCCGGCGATGGCCCGTTGGCCGAGGCTGACCAGCAGTTTCGACCCCTCCGGGACGTAGGTGTCCAGGCGCGAGCCGAACCGGATCAGGCCGTAGGTGTCGCCGATGGCGAGCTTGTCGCCGACCTTCGTGTCACAGACGATGCGCCGGGCCACCAGGCCCGCGATCTGCACGGCGATGACGTCGACTCCCTCGGGAGTGCGGATCACGATGCTGTTGCGCTCGTTGTCGGCGCTGGCCGACGGCAGATCCGCGGAGACGAACTGCCCGGGCTTGTGCTCGACGGCGATCACCTCACCGCCGATCGGCGCCCGCTGGACGTGCGCGTCGAGAATCGACAGGAAGATGCTGACCCGCAGCAGCGGGGTGGCGGGCAGGCCGAGCTCCGGTGGCGGGACGGCCTCCTCGATCAGACAGACCTGCCCGTCGGCGGGCGCGACGACGACACCGGGCCGGATCGGCGGCACCCGGTGCGGATGCCGGAAGAAGCCGGCGTTGGCGGCGGCGGCCACCAGGCCGGCGGTTCGCGCCCATTTGGAGCGGTAGCCCAGGGCGGCGACGGCAAGGCCGGCGCCGACGAACGGCAAGCCGGCGGGATGCATCGGCGGAACCGTGGTGCGCACCAGGTCGATGAGGTGTGAAGCTTCGGACGTTCGGGGGCGTCTGGCCACGTCGGCCATTGTAGGGACGTGGGGTGACCGGACTACCCCGTCAGGTCCCAGATCTGCACGGTCGTACCGTAGGACAGCTCGGTGACGTCCTCGGGAATCTCCAGCAGACAGTTCGCCGACGCCAGCCACTTCAGATGGTGCGAGGCCGGCGGTCCATAGCTGGTGACGGTCCCGGCGGCGGCGTCGTACACGCCGCGGCGGAACTGCCGTTTGCCGTCGGGCGACGTCAGATCCTCCCGCAGTTCTGCGGTGCGCCGGGGCCGGTGCGCGTTCACCAGACCCATCGCCGCCCGCAGTGCCGGCCGGACGAAGACCTCGAAGGACACCAGTGCGCTGACGGGGTTGCCCGGCAACGTGATGATCGGGGTGGTGCCCGCCACCCGGCCGGCGCCCTGCGGCATCCCGGGCTGCATCGCCACCTTGGCGAATTCGACGGAGCCGTCGCCCAGTGCATCCTTGACCACTTCGTAGGCCCCGGCGCTGACTCCGCCGGTGGTGATGATCAGGTCCGCGTCCGAGGCGTGGGCCGTCAGTGCGGCGCGGAACTCATCGACGTCATCGGTGGACATCGGCGCGGTGATCGCGTCGGCGCCGGCCTCGCGCACCGCCGCGGCCAGCATCGGTGCATTGGACTCGTAGATCTGCCCGGGCTGCAGCGCAGTTCCCGGAGCCACCAGTTCGGTGCCCGTCGACATCACCAGCACCCGCAGCCGCGGCAGCACGCTCAACTCCGCGATGCCCAGCGCCGCCGTCAGCCCCAGCGCGGCCGGGGTGACCAGCGCACCGGCCCGCAACACCGTCGTGCCCGCCGTCACGTCACCGCCGGCGGGGCGAATGCTCTGGCCCTCGGCGGCACTGGCGCGGATCTCCACGGTGTCGGTGCCGCCGTCGGTGCGTTCCACCTGCACCACGGCCGTCGCACCCGACGGCATCATCGCCCCGGTCATGATCCGGTGCGCGGTGCCGGGTTCCAGGGTCAGCAGGTCGGTGCGGCCCGCGGGGATGTCCTCGGCGACCGGCAGTCGCACCGGGGTGTCCTCGGCGGCGCCCGCCACGTCCTGCGCGCGCACCGCGTACCCGTCCATCGCGGAGTTGTCGAAGCCCGGCAGCGACAGCGGGGCCACCACATCGGCGGTCAGTGCATGCCCTTCGGCCTCCGCCAACGGCAGTCGCACCGCAGGCCGGGGCGTGATCAGTTCGGCGACAATCCTCTGGTGCTCCTCGACGCTGCGCATCTCAGACCGGGTAGCTGACGCCGGTGAGTTCCTCGGACACGGTCCACAGCTTTTCCTGGACGGCGACGTCGTGGGATTGCTTGTTGGACTGCACCAGCACGGGGTGGCCGAACAGCTCACGGAAGCCGTCGGGGCCGTAGTACTGGCCGCCCTGCGCCATCGGGTCGGTGGCGGCCCGCAGGCTGCCCAGCGCGCCGACCTCCGGGCTGTTGGTCACCAACCCGGCGACCCGGCTGAAGCCGGGCAGGTTGGTGCCGGGCAGGTGACGCATCAGCTCGGTGTTCGAGATTCCGGGGTGAGCGGCGACGGCGATGGTCGGCGCTCCCGCGGTGGCCAGCCGGCGTTGCAGTTCGTAGGCGAACATCAGGTTGGCCAGCTTCGCCTGCCCGTAGGCCGCGACGCGGTTGTAGCTGTGCTCCCACTGCAGATCGTCGAAATGGATACCGGCGCGGATGTTGTGGGCGATGCTGGCGACCACCACCACCCGGGAACCTGGCACCGGGAGCAGCTGGTCGAGCAGCAGCCCGGTCAGCGCGAAGTGGCCCAGGTGGTTGGTGCCGAACTGCAACTCGAAGCCGTCCTCGGTGGTCTGCTTCGGCGGGTACATGACGCCGGCGTTGTTGATCAGCAGATCGATCCGGGGGTAGGCGGTCTTGAGCTCCTCGGCGGCGGTCCGAACCGATTGCAGGGAGCCGAGATCCAGCGGCTGCACCTTGACCTCGGCGCGCGGTGCGAGGCCGACGATCTTCGCCGCCGCGGCCTTGCCCTTCTCGACATCGCGGACAGCGAGCACCACCTGGGCGCCGCGGGCAGCCAGCACCCGGGCGGTCTCATAGCCCAGGCCGGTGTTGGAGCCGGTGACAATGGCGGTCCGGCCGCTCTGATCGGGAACGTCTGATTCGGTCCACTTCATCTACTGGCCTCCGCTCGCTCCGCTGCGATCCTCACTCGCTTGCGCTCACTCATGACCCGAACATTACGGACAGGGCATGCTCGACACCATGGACGGTGGGACTGGCTCTGTCACCCTGCGTGACCCGCGCTACCGCCCGAGCAGCAAGGCGCCCCTGGTGTGGGCGGTGAGCGCGGCGATTCCGTGGGCGGTGGTGCTGATCGGTGTG
>JBEVFK010000182.1:0-8118 GCA_040512325.1 Mycobacterium sp.
GGCGCACGGCGTCGCTGGCGCAGCGGTTGATGTTGTTGGCCAAACATCGTGGCTGCACGATGCCCGGGTGCACTGCTAGCGCGTATCGCTCGCAGGTGCATCATGCGAACGCAGATTGGAAAGACGGCGGCGAAACCAATATCGAGGATCTGACGTTGGCGTGTGGGCCGGACAATCGGATGGTCGAGACCACGGGGTGGACCACCCGCAACCGTGAGGATGGGGTGACCGAGTGGATTCCGCCGCCGGAGTTGGATTGCGGCCAGTCCCGCGTCAATAACTTCCATCACCCGGAACGGATCCTCGCCCCCGACGACCCGTAAGTCGAACGGCGCCAACAACAGCCGGCGGGCACACCAACCCACCGGCTATTGGTGTGCGATGAGTTGGCCAGGTCTAGTGGTGCCGCATCTGAACTGTTTCAGCGGTGGGCTTTTACAAGAATTCGGGCCAGGGAACAACCCCTGGTTGACGAACGGCCCACTAGCGCAGCCGGTCTCCGCCGACCCAGACACCGCGCACGTCCGATACCCCGGCCAGGGCGAACACCTTGGCCAGGGCGTCATCGGCGTCGGCGGCGTGCTCGAGCACCACATCCAGCGTGCTGCCCGGCTGCGGCCGGACCCAGATCGCGTCGAACTGTTTGCCCACCGAGAGGTCACCGATTTCGGCAGCCGACTCCAGCGCGTCGGCGCCGGCCGCGGTGGCCAGGTACAGCAGGTGCGCCGCGGTCAGTGGCAACCCGTCCGCCCCGAGCAGGGCTTGCATGAAATACGACTGCAGGCCTTCACGGAACAGCGAGAAGCTGGTTCCTGCACCGACATCGGTGCCCAGCGCCACCCGCACGCCGTGCTCGACATGCCTGCGCATCGGAAACAGCCCACTGCCCAGCGCACTGTTCGATGACGGGCAGTGCGCCACGCTGGCATCGGCAGACGCCAGCTGCCGTAACTCGTCGTCGGCGGGGTGCACGTTGTGCGCCAGCACGCTGCGCCGCCCGAGCAGCCCGTAACGGCCGTAGGTGTCGACGTACGAGCGGCATTCGGAGAACAGGCCGCGGACCGTCTCGACCTCCGCGGTGTTCTCGTTGACGTGCGTGGTGAACAGCGCACCGTCAGGACCGGTTTCGAGGTCCCGCAGCAGCGCCGCGCAGGACTCCAGCATCGGCGCGCTCGCTGAGAGCGAGAACCGCGGTGTCACGGCGTAGCGCAGCCGGTCCTTGTGGTGCCACCGGCCCGCCAGTGCAAGCCCGTCGGCGTACGCCTGGTCGGGGGTGGTCAGCAGCTCGTCACGCAGCAACCGGTCGCTGACCACCAGGCCGGAGCTGATCCGCAGTCCGCTGAGGGCGGCCTGCTCGAACAGACAGTCCACCGCGGACGGGAAGTGCGCGCCGAAGACCAATGCGGTGGTGGTGCCTGCAGAGATGAGCCCGTTGATGAACTCGCCGGCCACCGCGCGCGCATAGGCGTCGTCGGCCATCCGCGCTTCTTCGGGGAGCGCACAGCGGTCCAGCCAGTCCAGCAGCGGCATGCCCAACGCGCCGATCACCCGGACCTGGGGGAAGTGGACGTGGGTGTCCACCAGACCCGGCAGTACCACCCCGCCGGTCAGCTCGACCACCTCGGCATCGGGGTACGTCGCGTGGATCCGCGGGAACGGGCCCCGATCGGTGATCACCCCGTCTGCCACCGCGATTCCGGCGTCGGAGTCGGCACGCAGCACCGCGCCGGTGAACGGCGAATCGGGGGTGTCCAGCACGGTGCCGCGGTAGATCTTCACCGCGCCGTCTCCGCCTGCTCGGTGCGCCCGGAATGTTCGTGCTGGAATCGCACCAGCAGATCGGCGGCCACGCTCACGGCGATGGTCGCCGGCTCCTTGCCGGTGATGTCGGGGAGCCCGATCGGCGTGGTGATGCGGGCCAGCGCTGCCTCGCTGTGCCCCTCGTCGGTCAGCCGTTTGGTGAACCGGCGCCACTTCACCGACGAGCCGATGAGACCGATCGATCCCAGGTGTCCGCAGCGCAGCGCGGCGTCACACAGCGCGACGTCCTCGGCATGGTCGTGGGTCATCAGCAAGACATGACATCCGGCGGGCAGCTCGCCGAGCACCAGTTCGGGCACCACTGCGTGATGGGTGTGCACCCGGGCCTCGGCGTCGACGGTGAGCGCTGCCAACCGGTCGGGTTCGGCGTGCCGGGCCCGCGAGTCGACCAGGTGCAGTTCGATATCGTGGCGGGCCAGGATGCGGGCCAGCTCGCAGCCGACGTGCCCCATCCCGAAGATCGCCACCGCGGGCACCGTGCCCAGCGGCTCGAACAGCACGGTGACCTCACCGCCGCAGCATTGGACACCGTGGAGCGACCGCGCGTGTTCGGTCAGACCCCAGGTCCTGGTGACCGGATCCCGGCTGCCCGCCTCGAGCAGGTCGCGCGCGGCCAGCAGCGCCGACTGCTCCAGGTTGCCTCCACCGATGGTGCCCCAGCAATCCTGAACGGAAACCACCATTTTCGCGCCGGCGTCACGGGGTGCGTGCCCCCGCACCTCCAGTACGGTCACCAGGACCCCGGGTAGGCGTTGCTCGCGCAGCCGCGCGACAGCGGTCATCCACTGCATGGCTAGGCACCCCCGGCGACCTGGACCGCGGGTGCCTCCCGGGGACGCCGCGGCGCCTCCGCCGAGCGGGCCCGCTCGATCGCCCAGAACACCTGCTCGGGGGTGGACGGGCAGCCCAGGTCGACGCAGTGGCCGGTGGGCCCGAACGCGGCCACCGCCTCCCGAAGTGCCTCCCGCACACTGAAAGCCAGCATCAGCGGCGGCTCGCCGACCGCTTTGGAGCCGTACACCGCGCCGTCCTCGTGCGCTTTCTCCAGCAGCGTCACATTGAACACCTCGGGCATCTCCGAAAAGCTGGGCAGCTTGTAGGTGCTGGCCGCCTGGGTGGCCAACCGGCCACGGGTCGGCCCGTCGCCGGTGTCCCAGCGCAGGTCCTCCAAGGTCAGCCAGCCGGCACCCTGGACAAACCCGCCCTCGACCTGGCCGATGTCGACCAGCGGGGACAGGCTGTCGCCGACGTCGTGGACGATGTCGACCCGGCGCAGCCGGTAGGCGCCGGTGAAGCCGTCCACCTCGACCTCGCTGGCGGCGACGCCGTAAGCGAAGTACTTGAACGGCGACCCCTGCATCCGCTGGGCATCCCAGTACAACCCCGCGGTGCGGTAGAAACCGGCTGCCCACAACTGAACACGTTGGTGGTAAGCAAGATTCACCAGCTCGGCGAAATCCAGCTCGCGGTCGGTGGCGGCCAGCCCGGTCACCTTGCCGTCGACGAACCGCACGTCCGCCGGATGCACCCGGCCGAGTTCCTCGGCGGCTACCTCGGCCAACCGCGCCTTGATCTGCTCGCAGGCGTTCTTCACCGCGCCGCCGTTGAGGTCGGCGCCCGAACTCGCCGCCGTCGCCGAGGTGTTGGGCACCTTGTCGGTGCGGGTGGGCGCCAGACGCACGCGCGACAACGGCACTCCCAACGCCGTCGCCGCCACCTGGAGCATCTTGGTGTGCAGGCCCTGGCCCATCTCGGTGCCGCCGTGGTTGATCAACACCGAGCCGTCCTTGTAGACGTGCACCAGCGCGCCGGCCTGATTGAACGCGGTGAGGTTGAACGAGATCCCGAACTTGACGGGAGTGACGGCAAGCGCGCGTTTGGTGTGCTGGTGAGTGGCGTTGAACCCCTCGATCTCGACCAGCCTGCGGTCCACGTCGCCGCTTTCGTGCACCTGACTCCACGCTCTTTCGATGCGCTCGGGGTGGCGGACCTCCTGGCCGTACGGCGTGGTCTGCCCGGCCGAATAGAAGTTGCGCCTGCGCAGTTCCCTGGCGCTGATGCCGAGCGCGGGCGCGCACTCACCGAGGATGTTCTCGATCACCAGCATGCCCTGCGGCCCGCCGAACCCCCGGAACGCGGTCTGCGAGGTCTTGTTGGTCTTCGAGATACGGCCGTGCACTTCGATATTCGGTATCCAGTAGGCGTTGTCGATGTGGCAGAGCGCGCGGCCCTGCACCGGCTCGGACAGATCGAGACTCCAGCCGCCGTCGGCGGTCAGCGTCGCGGTCAACGCCTGGATGGTGCCGTCGGCGGCAAAGCCCACTTTCCACAGCGCGTGGAACCCGTGCCGCTTACCGGTGATCGTGATGTCCTGGGTTCGGTTGAACCGCACCCGTACCGGACGACCGGTGAGCACCGTGCCGAGTGCGGCGACGGCGGCGTAGCCGTGCGGCTGCATCTCCTTGCCGCCGAAGCCGCCGCCCATGCGCAGGCACTGCACGGTGATCTCGTGATTCGGCCGGCCCAGCACGTGCGACACGATGTCCTGGGTCTCGGTGGGATGCTGTGTCGAGGACTGGATGAAGAGCTGCCCGTTCTCGTCCACGCTGGCCAGGGCCGCGTTGGTCTCCAGATAGAAATGCTCCTGCCCGGCGAACTCGAACTCGCCTTCAAAAACATGAGCAGACGTGTCAAAGGCACGTTCCGGATCACCGCGACGCAACACCGGCCGCAGCCCCTGAAAACTGTCCGCGGCGATGGCCTCTTTGATCGTGATCAACGACGGCAGCGGTTCGTAGTCGACGGCCACCTGGGAAGCCCCGATCCGGGCCGCTTCGAGGGTGTCGGCGAGCACCCAGCACACCGGGTGCCCGAAATACATGACCTCGCTGGGGAACAGCGGCTCATCGTGTTTGACGCCTGCGTCGTTGACCCCGGGCACGTCAGCCGCGGTGAGTACGTACACCACCCCCGGCACGTCCAGCGCAGGCGCGGTGTCCAGCGAGCGCACCCGTGCGTGCGCGTGCGGGGCCTGCACCGGGTAGGCGTGCAGTGCGCCCGGATAGCGGCTGACGAGGTCGTCGGTGTACAGCGCGAGCCCGGTGACGTGCAGATCAGCGCTCTCGTGCGGCAGATCGAGTCCGACGATCGCCCGGGGTGGGCGGGTGCTGAGTTCACTCATGATGTGATCCCCTCTGGCGCTGCGGTTTCAGCATGAAATTTCAGGAGCGACTGCCCCAGCATCGCGGTGCGGAAGGCGGCGCTGGCCCGATGGTCGTCGATCGGGGTGCCCTCGCGGCGGAGCACGGCGGCCGCGTCGCGGACCGTGTCGGGGGTCCATGGGCGGCCACGTAATGCGTCCTCGGTGGCGGTGGCCCGCAGCGGGGTGGCGGCCACCCCGCCGAGTCCGATGCCGACCCGCTCGACCACCCCGTCGACGATGTCCATGGCGAAGGCGATTGCCACACTGGAGATGTCGTCGAAGCGCCGCTTGGCGATCTTGTGGAACGCGGCCATCGGAGCGGGCGGCATCGGGATCCGGACGGCGCGAATCAGTTCGCCGTCGCGCTTGACGGTCTTGCGGTACCCGGTGAAGTAGTCGGCCAGCTCCACCTCGCGATCGCCGTCCGGCCCGGCCAGGACCAGCGTTGCCTCCAGTGCCAGCAGCGCCGGTGGTGCGTCGCCGATGGGGGAGGCGGTGCCGAGGTTGCCGCCCAGGGTGGCGCCGTTGCGGATCAGTCGGGAGGCGAACTGGGGCCAGACCTGATCGAGAAGCGGGACCCGTCCTTCGAGCAGTCGTTCCGCCTCCGACAGCGTCAGCGCCGCACCGAGTTCGATCTCGGCCGCGCTGACGTGGAACGTGCGCAGTTCGGGTAGCCGGTCGACGGCCACCACCAACGGTGCGCGGGTGCCGCGCAGGTTCACCTCGACTCCCCAGTCGGTGCAGCCGGCGACCACGGTGGCGTCCGGTCGCTCGGCGAGCAGCGCGACCGCCGCCGCCAGATCGGCGGGCCGGACGAACTCGGCGTCGCCGACCCGCACCCGGGTGGCCGGAGCGCCGGGGGCGGGAGCTGCGCTGCGCCGGGCCAGGGTGTCGTCGGCTTGCGGGGTTGCCAACGCGTACGCGGCATCTCGGATCGGGCGGTATCCCGTGCACCGGCACAGGTTTCCGCTCAGCGCGTGCAGGTCGAACCCGTTGGGGCCGTGTTCGTGGTCCACCGCCCGGTGTCCGTTACCACCGGGGTCGGCCGGCGTCCGGTCCGGCCGGTAGTACTCGGCGGCCATCGAGCAGATGAAACCGGGTGTGCAATAGCCGCATTGGGAGCCGCCGCGCTGGGCCATCTCCGTCTGCACCGGGTGCAGCGCACCGGGGGCACCGAGCCCCTCGGCGGTCACCAGCTCCTGGCCGTCGAGCGAGAGCGCAGGCACCAGACAGGCGTTCAGCGCGGTCCAGCGGGTGCGGTCGTCGCCGTCGGGGCGTGCCACCATGATCGAGCAGGCGCCGCACTCGCCTTCGGCGCAGCCTTCTTTGGCTCCGGTGAGGCCCTGGTCGCGCAGCCAGTCCAGCGCGGTGACGTGCGGCTCGATGTCGACGACCCGGCGCTGCTCACCGTTGACCAGGATGGTGGGTGTGGTGGTGGTCGAAGTCATGACGCCGTTCCTTCCGTGCAGGTGTGGGTACTCGAGCGCGCCAGCAGGGTGCGATGGGCGCGGACCGCGGATCGGGTGATGTCGAGTTCGTCGACGGTGACCACGTGGCCTCGCTCGACCACGGTCCGGCCGCCGACCATCAGCAATTCCAGTGGTGGAGCCGCGCCCAGCACCAGCGCGGCCACCGGGTCCACGACGTCGGCGTGTCCGAGACCGTCGATCCGCCACACCGCGAGGTCGGCTTGTTTGCCCACTTCGAGAGAGCCGATCTCGCTGTCCCAGCCGAGCAGCCGGGCTCCGCCGATGGTGCCCAGCTCCAGGGCATCTCGCACCGCCAGTGCCTGCGGTCCGCCGCGGGCGCGGGCGAACAGCAGCGCGTGGCGCACCTCTTCGATCAGCGAGCAGGCCTCGTTGCTGGCCGCGCCGTCCACCCCGAGCCCGACCGGTACCCCGGCCGCGCGCAGGTCGGCGGTGCGGGCGATGCCGGCGCCGAGGCGGGCGTTGGACGACGGGCAATGCGCCACACCGGTTCCCGCGGCGGACAACGTCGTGATGGCAGCATCGTCGAAGTGGATACCGTGCGCCAGCCAGACGTCGGCGCCCAGCCAGCCGAGGCTTTCCAGGTACTCGACGGGGGTGCGGCCGAACCGGGCCCGGCAGAAGTCCTCTTCGTCGACGGTCTCGGCGAGATGGGTGTGCAGGCGCACCCCCTTGTCCCGGGCCAGAGCCGCGGACTCCCGCAGCAGGTCGCCGGTGACCGAGAACGGGGAACACGGCGCGAGCCCGATGCGCAACATCGAGTCGGGGCCCTGGTCGTGGTGGGTGTCGATCGCCTGGGCGCCCGCGGCCAGGATGGAGTCGAGGCCCTCGACGACGTGGTCGGGCGGCAGTCCGCCGTCACGACGGCCGAGATCCATCGACCCGCGGGTGGGCATGAACCGCACACCGACCCGGCGGGCCGCGTCGATCTCCGCTCCCAGCACGTCGCCGCCACCGGCGGGGAACACGTAGTGGTGATCGGTCGAGGTGGTGCAGCCGGAACGTGCCAGCCAGGTCAGTCCGGCCGCTGCCGCGGCACCGACGATGTCCTCGTCGATGCCGCCCCACACCGGGTACAGCGTTGTCAGCCAACCGAAGAGACCGTCATCGGCGGCCAGTCCGCGGGTCACCCACTGGTAGAGGTGGTGATGGGTGTTGACCAACCCCGGGGTGATCAGGCAGCCGGACACATCGATGCGCCTGCCGCCCAACTCCGCCGGCGCCGTGCCGGCACCGACCGCGGAGATGCGGCCGCCGGTGACCACCACGTGCCCTTCGGCGTACTCGGTGCGGGCGCCGTCCATCGTCACGACGGTGGCGCCTTCCAGGACGGTGTCAGGTGCCACGGTAGGTCCCATAGCCAAAAGGGTTGAGCAGCAACGGCACATGGTAATGCTGGTCCGGGTCGGCGACGGTGAACACCACCAGCACTTCCGGATAGAAGCAGTCGCGCCCGGCGGCGGCGAAGTAGCTCCCGGTGGCAAACCGCAGGGTGTAGTCGCCTGCGTCGAGTCGCTGCGGCCCGATCGAGCCGATGCGGCCGTCGGCGTCGGTGACACCATCGCCGATCTGCACCCCGCCCTGCTCGAGCGCCACCGCGATCCCGGC
>JBEVFK010000183.1:0-43306 GCA_040512325.1 Mycobacterium sp.
TGCTCACCCGGGTGAGGCACATCGAGTTCGGCGAGCCCGACCATCTGTACAGCAGCTTTGTCCACGGCATCAAGCGCGTTCCCGCAGTGATCGGGTGATGGGCATGAAAGTCGAAGTCGACCTGACCAAATGCACCGGCCACGGTGTCTGCGAGTCGATCGCCGAAGAGATCTTCGAAGTGCTCGACGACGGCAGTGTGTCCATCCATGACGCTGAACGTCCCGAATCCGACCGGGCCCGCATGAGCCAGGCGGTCACCCAGTGCCCCGCGGCGGCCCTGCGCCTGGTCTGAGGCCGGTCAGGGGTGCGGCCGCGGAAGGCGAATCGAGATTCACTGTGGGGCGGGAACTTCGCCGATTTCTCGCCCTCAAGTGAATATGGATCTTGGTGGCAGAAGGTCAGGGCCGCGGCCGCACCAGCACCGACTGCTGAATGGCGCCCACCGGGCCGGTCTCGTCGAACAGCGTGCCGATCGTGGTGCCGATGCCGTCGGGCCCGTAACTGGTCTCGGCGCGGATACCCGTCCACTCTCCGTCGGGGATGCGATGGATGTGCACCACCAGGTCGGTGTTGAGGAACGTCCAGGTGCGGATGTCGAGCTTGGCGCCGATGCCGTTGGCATCATCGGCCACCGAGAACAGTCGCTGCAACGGCGTCATGGTCTCGCCCTGGACCAGATCCACCACCGGACGGATCCACGATTCACCGGGACCGTCGGCCATCGGCTTGGTCAACCATCGCCAGTCCAGACTGTGGACGTAGTTGCGGTCCCAATCCTTCTTCATGTCGCGGCTTTTCGCTTCGGCCAAGGGACGCAGCGGCGTGACGGGCGCGGCGGCGAGATCCGGGGTGTCGATCGTCTGCAGCCGCCACCCGCTGGCTCGCGCCACCGGCCGCGGCTGCCCGTCGCGGCCGAGGCCGAGCAGCTCGGCGCTGACCAACTCGATCTGCTTACCGGGCCGGTCGACCCGGGCGCGTACCCAGAGGTCGCCGTCGGCGGGTACGCCGCCCAACAGGTCGATGGTGACCCGGCTCAAGCGGGTGTCGGCACGGGGCCGGCATCTCTCCAGCGCCCGGACCAGCAGTGCCGACACCGGTGCCCCGTGCTGGATGGCTGCGGTCCAGGTGCTGCGGACCAGCTCGCTCGCCACGAATTTCTCACCGGCGGAATCGGTTTCGATCAGCTCGTAATAGGAATCCGTCATGGCTCGCTTCCTTGTCAGGGCCAGCCCGCGCCGGGAACGGCAACGGTGATGGTGTCCAGGCGGGAGAGTTTCGTGCCGATGAGCCGCTGGGGATAGGCGTCGGTGCTCGACAGCAGGAACAGCGTCCGCCGCTCGGGCCCGCCCAGTGTGCAGGCGATCGCGGTGCGGTCGCCGAGATCGATCCGGTCGGTGACCGTCCCGCCGGCTTCGATGCGCTGGAACTGACACGCCAGCGTCATCGCTGTCCAGACTCCGCCTTCGTCGTCGAGGGTGATGCCGTCGGGTGGCCCGTCCAGGCCCTCGGCGAACACCTGCCGGTCGTCGAGGCCGCCGCCGTCATCGATGCGGAACGACGTCAGCCGTCGGCCGGTGGACTCGGCGACGATCAACCGGCGGTCCGGCGTGATCACCATGCCGTTGGGAAAGTCGAGGTCGCGGGCGACGACGGTGGCGGTGTCGTCGGGATCGAGGCGCACGATCACGCCGCCTTCGCGGGCCTGGGAGCCCACGAAGGCGCGGCCGTCCCTGTCGATCACCATGTCGCCGAGGTCCGCGGGCACCAGCGTGGAGAGGTCAGCGCAGGTGGTGACGGTCTCGCCGTCGTAGCGCAGCACGTGCCGATGTTCGGTGGAGGTGATCAGCAACGACCCGTCGGGGCGGAAACCCAGCCCCGAGGGCGCGTGCCCGGGCACCGGCAGTGTGGTCATCGAACCGTCCAGGGTGACGGTGTGGATGGCCTCGCCCAGCATGTCGGAGAACCACAACATGCCTTCGAACCAGCGGGGTCCTTCGCCGAAGCAGAAGTCATTGGCCAGTAGGGCTGGACTCATGCCTCGGTACCTTTACAAAACACCGCACAAGTGTCACGCTCGCAGGGTGTCAGTGTCAACCAGGTGCGGTACGCGATGAAGAAGCGCCGACTGTGAAAAAATATTACGGCCACACCCTGCTCTACCTCCACGAGACGATAGCGCTCGGGTCCCTTCGCAGTGACCAGTTCACCGAGACGTTCAGTGCTGTCTATCAGCCCATGATGACCGAGCTCGGCGCCCGGCTGTTCGCGATCTGGGAATCGACCCCCTACAACGGTCACTGGCCCCAGGCCACGATCATCTGGGAGATCGACGCGTTCGCCGACTATGCCCGTATCGGCAAGGCTCAGGCCCGCGGCGGCAGCCACCACGAGGCGGCGGTGGCCTGGACGGCATTCCTGACCGGGCACGGCGCCACCGGGGAAGGCCGGATCATGTACGCCGGGCGCAGTAACAAGACGCTGGCCGACCTCCAGGAAGCAGAGTTCGGTGCCGGACTGGTGATCCAGGAGATCATGCAGACCAAACCGGGCAAACAGGATGACTACATCCGCGAACTGGAGCGACTGTATGTGCCGTGGTCGGAGCGCACCGGCAAGCGCTGGCTCGGCTCCTTCATCACCACGTTCCGGTTCAACGAGGTGATCCACTACTGGGCACTCGACGGCGACTGGGACGTTTTCGCCAACCACTACCCGTCGTGGAAGGACAGCCCGCCGGCCGAGATCGTCACCTGGATGAGCGTCGCCCCCGCCTTGCGTGACGGCTGGGAGGACTCGATTCTGCAGGCGCTGCCCCCGTCACCCCTACAGTGAGTTGCGGACATGAATAACACTGTGCTGCAGAACTTCTCGTATGACCCGTTTGATCCGGCGGTGATGGCAGACCCGCTGTCGTACTACCGGGTGCTGCGCGACGAGTTCCCGGTGTACTACGTGGAGAAGTGGGACACCTATGCGCTGTCCCGATTCGCCGATATCTGGCGGGTGCTGGAAGTCAACGACGGTACCTTCGTCGCTTCCGAGGGAACCCTGCCGGCAGCAACGGTTCTGGCGCGGCGCAACCAGGGCCCGGTCGCCGATCCGGCGCTGCATCCCATGCCGTTTCATGCGAACTTCGACTCCCCGCTCTACGAGGACGTCCGGCGCTGCACGTCTGCGCAGTTCCGGCCGCGGTCTGCGAGCTTGCTCGCCGACCGGATCCGCACCCTGGCCAACGAGCGTCTCGACCAACTGCTGCCTCTGGGCAGTTTCGACCTCACCCAGGATTACGGCGGCATCGTGGCCGCCTCGGTGGTCTGTGAATTGGTGGGCCTGCCTGCCGATCTGGCGCCCGATGTGCTGGCCACGGTGAACGCCGGCAGCCTGGCCCAACCGGGCAGCGGCGTCGAGGTCGCCAATGCCCGGCCCGGATTCCTGAGCTACCTCACCCCTGTCGTGGAAGGCCGACGTACCGGCACCATCGACCACGACCTGCCGATCGCGGACGCGCTGTTGAACTTCCGGTTGCCCGATGGTTCCGCCTTCAGCGACACCGAAGCCGCCACCCAGATGCTCGGAGTGTTCATCGGCGGCACCGAGACCGTGCCGAAGATCGTCGCCCACGGGCTGTGGGAACTGGCCGACCGGCCGGATCAGCTGGCCGAAGTACGGCAGGACCTCGACACCAACGCAGCCGTGGCGCGCGAGGAGATGATCCGTTATTGCGCTCCGGCGCAATGGTTTGCGCGTACCGTCCGCAAGCCCTTCACCCTCCATGACACCACCTTCGAGCCGGGGCAGCGGATCATCACGCTGCTGGCGTCGGCCGGCCGCGACGAGCGTGAGTACGCCGAGCCCGACCAATTCGTCTGGAACCGGCCCATCGCACGCCTGCTCTCCTTCGGACGCGGCCAGCACTTCTGTCTCGGGGTGCACCTGGCCCGACTCGAGATCGGCATCCTGGTGCAGGAGTGGCTCAAGCGGGTGCCGGACTTCCACGTCGACACAGACGCGGCGTCCCGACCGCCGTCGAGCTTCCAGTGGGGCTGGAACAATCTCCCGGTGCAGGTGTGAGCATGTGGTCCTATCAACTGGTCGCCCCGTATCTCTTCGAACGCACCTCGGTGCCCGAGTGCTCACCCGAGGAGCTCGGCGACGGCCAGGTGCTCCTGCGGTTCCTCGCGGCGGGCATCTGCGGCAGCGATATGCCCGGATTCCGCGGCACCCAGGGCCGGCTGCCCGCGGACACCGGTGCCAGCACCGCCGGCATCGTGGGCTTCCCCATCCACGAGATCGTCGGCGAGGTCCTGGACTCCCGGCATCCCGCTCACACCCAGGGTGACCGAGTGGTGGGGTGGGCGTCCGGATTCGACGGGTTACGCGAACAGGTCATCGCCGATGGCAACGGGCTGGCCGCCTACGACGCGGCGCTGGCGCCCAATCTGGCGATCGGACTGCAACCGCTGGCCTGCGTGCTCTACGCGGTGGAGCAACTCCCGGAGTTGACGGGCAAACGGGTCGCGGTAATCGGGCTGGGTTCGATCGGCCTGCTGTTCGCCTATGTGGCCAAAGCCCTTGGTGCGGAACATGTCACCGGTGTGGACCCCATCGACCGCTCTGTCACCGCGGCGGCGTTCGGTGTCGACGCGGCGGTACGGGCAACCAGTGATCGCTGGATCCGGCACCTCGATGAACGCCCGGATGTGGTGATCGAAGCGGTGGGTCATCAGGTGGCCACCCTGGGTCACGCGATCGAAGCCGTCGCCTTCGGCGGCACGGTGTTCTACTTCGGGGTGCCCGACGATGACTGGTACCCGATCAGCATGCGAACCTTGCTGCGCAACAACCTGACCCTGAAATCCGGTGTGACGCTGGAGCGGCGCCGGGTGCTGCAACGCGCCGACGAGTTCGCCGCCGCACACCCGGAACTGCTCGGCAACTACGTCACCCACACCTTCGGCATCGACGACGCCCAGGCCGCGTTCGACCTGGCGGCCAGGCCGACTCCCGGCCGGGTGAAGATCGCGATCGCCGCATGACGAGCCGGCTTCAGGACGCGCTGGCCGGCAAGGACCAGCTGTGGGGCGGGTGGATCACCGCGCCCTCGTTCAACGGTCCCGAGGATTTCGCCCGCGCCGGGTATGACTACATCGGATTCGACACCCAGCACGGCTATCTCGATGATGCCGACGTCGCGGTGCTGCTGCGTCGGCTCGAACACGTACCGATTGCCACGGCCGTTCGACTGCCCTCGGCGCAACCCGCACCGATCGGCCGGGTGCTCGACGCCGGGGCGGATGCGGTGATCGTCGCCATGGTCGAGTCCCCCGAGCAGGCGGCCGCGGCGGTGGCGGCAACGCGGTACGCGCCGGCCGGGGTGCGCAGCTTCGGGCCGCTGCGGGCCAGTTTGGGTTTCGACACCGCGGCGCTGCAGGACCGCGCCGGGGTCTTCGTGATGATCGAGACGGCGCAGGCGCTGGCCGTGGTGGACGATATCTGCGCCGTGGAGGGACTTGCCGGTGTGTATGTGGGGCCCGCGGATCTGGCGGTGTCACTGGGGTATCCGGCGCTGGGCAGCGCCCCTGAGGTCGACAGCGCGATTGACCGGATACAACAGGCCGCCGCCGCCGCGGGGCTGGTCGCCGGTATCCACGCCGGCAATCCAGCGTCTGGAAAAGCATTCAGCGAGCGGGGTTTCCGGCTGCTCACCCTGGCTTCGGAATCGCAAGCGCTGCGCTACGGCGCAGCCGAACAGCTCCGGCTGGCGACCGAGGGTGCAGTGCGGGACGAGACGAAGGGATACCACTGAATGGCGCAGCGTGTCGCACTGGTCACCGGGGCAGCCCGGGGACAAGGTGCCGCCATCGTCGCCCGCCTGCGCGCAGACGGCTTCGCCGTCGCCGCCTGCGACCTGCTGGGCGGCGAACTGACCTCCAGCGTGGCGGCTTTGGCCGACGACGGTGTGGTGGCTGTGCCGTTGGATGTCACCTCCGAAGAGCAGTGGGAGCAGGCGGTACAAGCGACGGTGCAACGGTTCGGCGGGCTGACCGCGCTGGTCAACAACGCCGGCATCCTGCATCGGGCGCCGATCGCCGGCGAAACCGTCGCCGGTTTCGAACGGAGTTGGCGGGTCAATTGTCTGGGCCCGTTTCTCGGACTTCGCGCTGCACTGGACGAACTCACCCGCGCCGAGGGCGCGGCTGTGGTGAACACCTGTAGCACCGGCGCGATGCGGCCCTTTCCGAACCACGCGGCCTACGGTTCGGCGAAATGGGCGCTGCGCGGACTCACCCAGGTGGCTGCGGCCGAACTCGGGCCGGCGGGGATCAGGGTCAACGCGGTGTTCCCGGGTCCGATCGCCACCCCCATGCTCGACGACACCACCCAGGAACGCCTCGCGGTGCGCTCGGTGATGGGCCGGCTCGGGAAGCCGACGGAGGTCGCCGATGCGGTGGCCTTCCTGCTCTCCGCGCAGGCGTCGTTCATCACGGGAACCGAACTCGTCGTCGACGGCGGACAAGCCCTCCAGATTGGTTGAGTGACATGGCAAAAACTCTCTCCGTGGGCATCATCGGCGCCGGGCCGGGTGGCCTCGCGCTGGGCATCTTCCTCAAGAAGGCAGGTTTCACCGACTTCACCATCTTCGACCGGGAAGACGGTGTGGGCGGAACGTGGCGGGTGAACACCTACCCCGGTCTGGCCTGCGACGTGAAGTCGCACCTCTACTCGTTCTCGTTTGCCCTCAACGGCGACTGGTCGCGGCTGTGGTCGGGGCAGCCCGAGATCCTCGCCTACTTCGAGGATTGTGCCCGCCGCTACCGCCTTGCGCCGCATCTCCGGTTGAAGACCGAGATCAGGTCGGCGCGTTGGGATTCGGCACGCCGGCAGTGGGATCTGACCACCACCACCGGCGAACGGCACACCTTCGACGTGGTGGTCTCGGCCATCGGGCTGTTCACCCAGCCGGTGATGCCGGAGCTCGTGGAGGAAGAGCCGTTCACCGGCACGGTGATGCACACCGCGCGCTGGGACCACTCGCTCGACCTCGCCGACGCGCGGGTGGCCGTGCTGGGCACCGGATCCACCGCCTCGCAGGTGCTGCCGGAGATCGCGAAGGTGGCAGGCAAGGTGTACTCGGTGCAGCGTTCGCCCACCTGGATCCTGCCCAAACCCGACCGCGCCTACACCGACCGCGAAAAGTTGCTGTTCTCGCGGGTTCCATTGGCCAAGAAGATCTATCGAACCCGGTTGTGGCTGCGCAGTGAATCGAACATCTCGGTGATCGAGAACGGCAGCGACAAGACCCAGGAGTTCAAGGCCATCGCCCTCAAGGTGCTGGAGTCGACGGTGCCCGACGAAGAGCTACGGTCGAAGCTGACGCCGGACCACCCACTGGGTTGCAAGCGGCTGGTGTTTGCCACCGACTATCTGCAGGCGCTGAATCAACCCAACGTCGAGGTGGTCGCCAGCGCGGCCCGGGCGCTGCGATCGCGGTCACTGGTGACCGCCGACGGAGCTGAACTGGACGTCGACGTGGTGGTCTGCGCCACGGGTTATGCCGCCGCCGACTACCTCGGCGAGATCGAGGTGACCGGCGAGGACGACACAACGCTGGGCGAGCGCTGGCAGGACGGGGCCTACGCGTACCTGGGGATGGCGGTGCCCGGGGTGCCGAACTTCTTCATGCTGTACGGCCCCAACACCAACGTCGGCTCCAACAGCGTCATCTTCATGCTGGAGGCCCAAGCGCACTACATCGTCCGCGCACTGCAGCACATGCGCAGGCACCGGAAATCGTACGTCGCGGTGCGGCCGGAGGCCATGGCGGAGTTCATCACCAAGATCGACGAGTGGATGCAGGGCACAGTGTGGACCACGCGGTGCAGCAACTACTTTCGCACAGCGAGTGGACGGGTGGTCACCCAGTGGCCGCGCAGTGCCCGGGTGTTCTGGCAGATGACCCGCCGATTCAAACCCGCCGACTACACCTTCGAGGTCCCGGTGGCCGCGCCGATCCCCGACGTGCGGACTCATGGCGCAGCGAACCGGTGACCGGGTGGTGACCGACGGGAACGACAAGCAGGCCGAGCGACTGGACCCGGCGCTCCGGCACCTGGCCGGTGCGCGCACCGATCTGGCCGCCGAACTGCTGCAGACGGTGCGGGCGGGATTGAACCGACGGCGGTGCGACGATGCCGCCGCGCTGGATGCCACCGGCGTGCAGATCACCGACCAGCAGGTCGACACCGGTGACGGATCCGTCGGCGTCCGGATCTACCGTGGTGTCGACGGCCTGAGCCCCGCGGTGATCTACTGCCATGCAGGCGCTTTCGTGCTCGGCAATCTGGACACCGATCACCGGCAGTGCCTCGAGTTCGCCCGTCGCGGCCGCTGCACGGTGGTCTCGGTGGATTACCGGCTGGCACCGGAGCATCCCTACCCGGCGGCGCTCGAGGACGCGCTGGCGGTGCTGACGTGGATGGTGGCCGACGCCGACGAGCTGGGCATCGATCCGTCGCGGGTGGCGGTCGCGGGCAGCAGCGCAGGCGGCGCCCTGGCCGCGACGCTGGCCCGGCTGGCTGCGGACGGGATCGCGCCGCCGGTGGTGTTCCAACTGCTGCACCAGCCGGTACTCGACGACCGCCCCACCCCGTCGAAAGAGGAGTTCACCGCCACGCCGGGATTCGACGGACCGGCGTGTGCCCAGATGTGGCGCCACTACCGCACCTCGGCGGATGCAGCGCACGCCGTGCCCGCTCGCACCGATGAACTCAGCGGCTGCGCAACGGCATTCATCACCTGTTCGGAGTTGGACCCGTTGCGGGACGAAGCCATCGACTACGCCCTGCGCTTGATGTGGGCAGGGGTGGCCACCGAACTGCGCGTCATCCCGGGCACCATGCACGGCTTCGACTCGATGGCGCCCGACTGGGTGATCAGCCAGGAGTTGTTCGCCCAGCAGGGCACTGCACTGTTGCGCGCGCTGCACGCCGGCCAGGTGTACTGAGGACTAAGCGGCGAGTTCGCGCTGGATCGCGGCGTGGTACTTGTCGATGTTGGCGGGGTTGACGATGCGGAAGAAGCCGTCGGGCATCGGAGAGTTCTTGGGAGCCTCGATGGTCATCGTCCTGGTGAACAGGGTGACCTCCGGCGCCGGGTGGGTGAAGTGGTACTGCACCGTGATCCGGCCCTCCATCCCGCCGTTGCCGTCCCGGTCGTGCCCGAGGCGGCCCACGGAGGTGAACATCCACAGCTTCGGCCGCGTCGCCATGGCGAGGTGCCAGGTGAAGATGCGGTCGCCATCGGGTCCGCCCTCCTCCCAGGTGTCACCCACTTTCAGGGGCAGGTCGTCGAGGTTGCCGACGTAGTTGCTTCCCGGATAGGTCTTGGTCCAGTTGGCCGGATTGGTCACGAAGTCATAGACCGTCTCGGCCGACTGGGTGAACGCGGTCTCGGAACTCGTGGTCACGATGCCCAAGGGACTGGCCTCTCTCTGCCGGAATGGGTGGCTACCGGTGAACTTTACAGAAGGTAGTCAAAGTGTCACGCGATTCGGTGCGATCGGCAGCTCGGCGAGCATTTCCACCCGGGCGGGATCAAAACTGAGATGATCTGCTATCGGCGAACTTTCGGGTAACGGGTCCGAGTAGCTCCAGGCGACGTCCTCGATGACGTGGTCGCCCACCCGGGCCGTCCAGTAGCTGGCCACGCCCTTGTAGTTGCAATAACTGGTGGTCGGAGATGGGGTCAACAGGTCGGTGCGAACGTGTGCGGGCGCCACGTAGAGCCGTGGCGGCAGTGCGGTCTCGAACACGATCACGGTGTCGTCGGTGTCCACCAGCACGGCACCGGCGACGCCGACCCTGAGTCCGCGCCGGGTGGGCCGGCAGTCCACCCGGTGGTAGGGGTTCGGCGGATAGTGGACCAACCGCCTGCCCTCCTCCAGCCAGGTGTCGACGGCAGCCCAGGGCACCGTGACGAAACCAGGCGCCTCCGGAACCGCGTCCTGCGGCAGCCCGGCCACGTCGTCGACCGGGAAGGCATAACTCAGAGGGTTGTCGCTGCGGTGCACCAGCAGCGCCCGCTCGGTGTCGATGACCACCTCACCGGCACGGATCGCCTGGATGCGTCGGGTGTGTGGTTCGACGAACACGGCACCGGGTTGCAGAGGAGGGTGAAACCAGCCCTGCGGGTCAGAGCTGAGCGGACCGCGACCGGTGACCAGACTCACCGGTCGGGTCCCGCGATCCGAAGCGAAAAAGCCATGTCGCCGCCCTTTACAAAGTCGTCGGTTAATGTCACGCTCGCAGCATGTCCTGGATCGTACTCGCGGCGGTTGGTCGCACGGCGAAAGGCGGGGATCGATGACAGTCGACGTCGGATCGACGGCGCAGCAACCGAGGCGGCGGCGCCGTGGTGTGCGGCCCAGCCAGCCAACCCCACGCAGTCGATTGGTGGTGCTGGCCGCAGGCGTCGGAGACGTCGTCACCTCCACCGGCGGCTGGCTGGCGGACCGGGCATTGGCGGGCTGGGATATCGAGGTCCTGGTGCCTGCGTCCCGCCTCGGCCACACCGATGTCCTGGCGCTGCAGATCCTCGGCGCCACCGTCAGCGACCTCGACGAAGCGCTGGATCCGACGCTGGAAGCGGCCCTGCAAACCCGTACCGCCGCAGCGGTGTCGGTGTCGGCGGATCTGTTCGTCACCGATTCGCGAGTGCGGGCACGCGTCCTGCACGCCTACGACCGCGACATCGCCGAGATCACGGTGTGGGGCCAGGAGATCCCCACCGAGCTCACTGCTCGGTTCTCCAGCGTCGAGCACGTCTCGAGTGCTGCGGCGCAGGCGTTCAAACGGCACTCTCTGGCCGCGATCGCCTGCCAAACCCCGGTGTCGGTCACGGAAGGATTCTGCGCCGGGGCCCGGCGCGGAATCGGGATGGACCTCAGGCCCGTCGGTGAGGCCTACGCCACCGAGGACGGACTGCGCGGTCGGGCCGGCGGCCGGTGACAGACGTACCAACGGCCGGCGAGGGGGGCTGAAACCCAATGCGTTTCGCGTTCACCCACCCGATGCACACCCATCCGTACAACCCCGAACTGGTGACCGGTGCCAGTGTGGCGACAGTCGCGAAGGCCGCGGAGACGGCCGGTTTCGACGGGTTCGGCTTCACCGACCACCCCGCACCGACACAGCGCTGGCTCAACGCGGGCGGACACGACGCTCTGGATCCGTTCGTGGCGATGTCCTTCGCCGCGGCGCACACCACCACGCTGCGCCTGATCCCCAACATCGTGGTGCTGCCGTATCGCAACCCGTTCGTGGTGGCGAAAGCGGGTGCCACGCTGGACCTGCTGTCCGAGGGCAGGTTCACCCTCGCTGTCGGAGTGGGCTACCTCAAGTGGGAATTCGCGGCCCTCGGCGTCAGCTACGACGACCGCACTGCGCTGTTCGACGAGGCACTGGCGGTGATCCGCCGCATCTGGACCGAGGACGACCTCTCGATCGAGGGCCAGCACTTCACCGCCAGCGGCATCACCGTGCATCCGCGGCCGGTGAGCCGGCCCTACCCGCCGATCTGGGTCGGAGGCAACACCGCGGCAGCGCGTCAACGCGTCGCTGATCACGGCGACGGATGGTGCCCCTTCCCGGCGCCGCCCAGCCTGGCGGCCACCGCCCGCACGGCATCGTTGGACTCCGTGGAGCGGCTGTCCGCGGCCATCGCCGATCTGCGACGTCGGCTGGATGCCGCGAACAGAGACCCCGCGGCGGTGGACATCACCTTCACCAACTTCCACGGTGGTGATCCGGGCGGCGACGGTTTTGATGCGGACGCCTACCTGGCGGGTGTCGAGGAACTCGAGAAGCTGGGTGTCACCTGGCTGCAGGTGACGGTGCCGGGAGACAGCCGCGAGCACCTGTTGGAGACGCTGGCGCGCTTCGGGGAGACGGTCATCAGCAAGCTGTGAGCTCGGCTCACAGGTGCGGAACCACTTGCGAGGCCAGCAGTTCGAGCGTCTCGTCAGAGGCGCGGTCATGGGTGAACAGCACCACCTGCGAGAAACCCAGACTCCGCAACTCGAGCAACCGGTCGACGATCGCGGGCGCGGTGCCCACCAGACCGCCTTCGCGGAGGCCGAAACCGGGCCCACCGAACCGCTTTTCCGCCAGCGCACGCACTCGAGGCAGAGCTGCGTCGTCGGGCGCCAGTGCCATCACCACTTCGACCGACAGGCTGATGGTGTCGGGGTCACGCCCGATGTCGGCGCACCGGGACCGGAGTATCGCGATCTTGTGCTCGAGTTCGCCCAGTGCGTAGGTGGGGATGTTCCAGACGTCGGCGTAGCGTGCCACCAGCGGCAGTGTGTAGCGCTCGCCGACGCCGCCCACGATGATCGGCGGATGCGGTTGCTGGACCGCGCCGGGCACGATCGGCATGTCGTCAACGGTGTAATGCGCGCCGCGGAAGTTCACCGAGCCCACCGTGAAGGCCTGCCGCAGAATCTCCAATGTCTCGGCCAGTCGTTCGGATCGCTGGGCGAAGGTTCCCCAGGGCAGCCCCGTGCGCCGGTGCTCGTCTTCGATGGACCCGCTCCCGACGCCCACCTGCAGCCGGCCTGCCGAGATCTGATCCAGGGTCGTCACCATCTTGGCCAGCACCACCGGATCGCGGAACTGGTTGCACAACACCATGTGTCCGACCCGGAGCCGTTCGGTGGCGCTCAGTAGTGCGGTGGCCAGCGTCCAGGCCTCCAGCGAGGGCAGGGTCGGAAATCCCGGCGCGTAGAGATGGTCGTAGAGCCACAGCGACCCGATGCCGAGTTCTTCGCAGCGCCGGGCCCGGTGCAGCACGTCGGCGTAGGTCAACCCCAGCTGCGGTACGTACACACCGATGTCCATCCCCGTCATGGCTGCGGGTTCCGTCCGTTGTCGGGTCCGGGAAGGCCGGACCGAAGCTGAGCGAAACCGTTGCGCACCAAGGCTTCCGCAGATGCATCGGGCGGCGGTGAGGCTGCGAGCAATTCGAAGACGGCCGCCGTGACCGAGGTGCCGGCGTGATAGACCAGCCTCGGATACAGATCGTGATGGGGATCGGTGCCGGTGCGGCGGGCGATCTCGGAGACCATATGGGTCACCAAGGTGTCGTGCGCGACCATGGTGCGGGCGATCAGTGCGGGGTGCTGGCTGACGAGTCGCACCACGCTGACCGTCTGGTCCACCACCCCTGAGGACGCCACCAGTTTCAGCACAGCGGCGGCCAACGAGTCCAGCACGTGCTCATCGGGGTCCCTGCTGTCGAAGGTGTCGGCGACCAACCGGTGCACGTCCTCCAGCAGGGCCAGGATGGCGTCTTCCTTGCTCGAGAAGTAATTGCGAAACGTCCGGCTCGAGACGTGGGCGCGTTCGGCGATGGCGTCGATGGTCACCGCGTGCAGTCCGTGCTGGGTGGCGAGGTCGAGCGCGGCCGTGCTCAGCGCTGCCCGGGTATCGGCCTTCTTCTGCTGGCGTAGCCCGATCTGCCCCACGCGGTGACTATAGGGGTGCAACGGTTCCTGGCGAGGCAATTTTTCCGGACCCGGAAAGAATGCGGTCCGACCGCTCGATCAGACACCCCACTAAAGTCGATGTCATGAGAGCTGGCCGATGAGCTACCCCGGCATCCCGCAATCGCCGACGGAGGCGCCCACCTGCTACCGGCACCCGGACCGGCAGACCTACGTGCGGTGCACGCGGTGTCAGCGCTACATCTGTGGTGAATGCATGCGCTCGGCCTCCGTCGGGCATCAGTGCGTCGAATGTGTTCACGAGGGCGCCAAGACCATTCGGCAGCCCCGCGGCCGGTTCGGCGGAACGCACCAAGGCGGAAAGCCGATCGTCACCTTCGTCCTGATTGCGATCAGCGTGCTGGCGTTCATCATGCAGACCACCTCGCCGGGGCTGGAGCGAGCTCTGGTCCTGTGGCCGCCGGCGGTGGCCGACGGTGAGCTGTACCGGCTTGTCACCTCGGCGTTCCTGCACTACGGAATCACCCACCTGCTGTTCAACATGTGGGCGCTGTACGTGGTGGGTCCGCCGCTGGAGCAGGTGCTCGGCCGGGTGCGCTACGGCGCGCTGTACGGACTCAGCGCGCTGGGTGGTTCGGTGCTGGTGTACCTGCTGTCGCCGTTGAACTCCGCGACCGCCGGCGCCTCCGGTGCGGTCTTCGGGCTCTTCGGTGCCACCTTCGTGGTCGCGAAGCGACTCAATCTCGACGTCAAGTCGGTGCTCATGCTGATCGGGCTCAACGTGGCCTTCACCCTGGTGGTGCCGTTGATCAGTTCGCAGAACATCAGCTGGCAGGGCCACCTGGGCGGGCTCGTCGCCGGTGGCCTGGTCGCCGCGGCCTTCGTCTACGCGCCCCGGGAGCACCGAAACCTGGTGCAGGGCGGTGTGGTTGCGGCCTTTGTGGTGGTGTTCGCCGCGCTGATCTGGTGGCGCAGCCAGAGCCTGCTCGCGATGTTCGGGCTGGCTTAGCGGGTGTGAGATCAGTTGTGGCGTAACGTGACCGCCGCGATCACGCCCGCGACCAGAGTCAGCATCAGCACGGTGCCTGCTACCGCAGACCATCCGTGGGCGTCGAACGCGACGCCGCCGAACCACCCGAAGACACTGGATCCGGCGTAGTAGGCGAGGTTGTACAGCGACGAAGCCTGGGCTTTGCCGGCGCCGGCTTCGGTCCCGGTCCACCCCGACGCGATGGCGTGCGCCCCGAAGAAGCCGACGGTCGCGAGCACCAGACCGCTGAGTACCAACCACAGGCTGGAGCTCAGCGTCATGGCTACGCCCGCGGCCATCACCACGATGGACAGCAGCAGTATCGGCTTGCGGCCGAACCGGCCGGCCTCGGCACCGGCTCTCGACGACGCCCAGGTGCCGGCGAGGTAGGCGAGGAACACCAGGCTGATGAGGTGGTGCGGCACGTTGAAAGGAGCTGCGGCGAGCCGGAATCCCAGGAAGTTGTAGAGCGCCACGAAGCCGCCCATCAACAGGAAGGCCTGCGCGAACAGCACCAGTTGGCGGGGTGAGCGTAGGTTCGACAGCAGCCGGTGCCCCAGGCGGCCGTCCGGATTCTCGCTGCCGGTGGATACGGGGACGAATCCGCGTGACCGCGGCGCGAGCGTCGCGAAGCCCATCGCGGCGAAGGCGCACAGCACCGCGACGGCGAAGACGCCCATCCGCCAGTTCAGGGTTTCCGCGACCGGTCCGGCGATCAGCCGCCCGACCAGCCCGCCGATCGTGGTGCCTGCGACGTAGATGCCTGCCGCCCGGGCGGCGTGCCGACGGTCGATCTCCTCGGTCAGGTAGGCGATCGCGACCGCGGGGACCCCGCCCAGCGCGAGACCTTCGAGGAACCGGCCGCCGAGGAGCAGCTGGTAGGTGGGTGCCAGCGGTACCAGCAGACCCAAGGTGGTGGCGGCGGCAACCGAGACCGTCATGGCGCGCACCCGGCCGACCCGGTCGGCGATGACCGACCACGGAATGACGGAGATGGCCAGCCCGACGGTGGCCAGAGATACCGTCAGCGCCGCGTCGGCGGCCCCGATGCCGAGCTGCTGCGCGATCTGCGGCAGTACTGCCTGCGGCGAGTACAGCTGGGCGAAGGTGGCGACCCCGGCGAGGAACAGCGCGGCCAGCAGTCGACGGTATTCGGGGGACCCTTTGGCATGACCCTCCCAGCGGTGGCTGGCGGATTGCAGAGGTTCCACGGACACCCCAACCACGCTAGGGAGCACCCCTAGATGTGTCCAATGCATGATCCGGATGGCGACCATGCATTATGCGCATGGCGTGAGGTCAGGGCTGGTCGCGCACGAAGCGGGCGAACCGGTCGGCGGCCGGCGGGAGTTCGCGCTCCGATACCCAGGCCAGGCCGATGCGGCGCTGAGCGCCCGGGTGGGAGAGCTCGACGTACTCGCACAGCGGTTCACCACGTCCCGGTCTGGGCTCCGGGACCACGGCGACGCCGAAACCCGCCGCCACCAGACCTTCCATCGCAGGAATCTCCATGGCCTCGAACATGATCCGCGGCGAGACGCCCACGTCGGCCCACATCTCGTCGGTGAGCTGACGCAACCCGAAGCCGGGCGGCAGCGCGATGATCGGTTGATCGGCGATCTCGCCGAGCTCCAAAGGCGGGCTCCCGGCGAACCGGTGGCCCCGCGGCACGGCGAGGCAGAGTCGCTCCATGTACAGCTCGTGCCAGCCCAGTTCGGGTTCCGCAGGCCGGGGTGAGGTGATGGCCAGGTCGGCGTGCCCGTGCCAGAGGTACTGGGTGATGTCGTGGGCGGCGCCCTGGTGCAGGGCGAACTGCATGCCCGGCGCTTCGTCACGGAAGCGGCGCAGCAATTCCGGCACATACCAGCTGGCCACCGAATGCAGAAACGCCAGGCGCACCGTTCCGGTGTCCGGGTCCCGCAGTGCGGCGATCCGCTCCACGGCGGCGTCTACTTCCGCGACGGACCGGCGTGCGTGCTCGAGCAGGATCCGGCCGTAGCCGTTCAAGGTCAACCGGCGGTTGATGCGGTCGAACAGCAGTGAGCCGCACTGCTCTTCGAGCCGGGCCAGCGCCCGCGACAGGGCGGGCTGACTGATCCGCAGCGCCGCGGCGGCTTCGGTCACGTGTTCGGTTTCGGCCAGCACGATGAACCAGCGCAACTCGTCGAGATTCACTGCAGCTGCGTATCAGTGATCGTCGGAATCGAATCTGAGGTCCAGCGCTGCCGGCGTGGGGCACACCGTGTAGCGCGCCTGATTGCCGCCGCCGCGCCGGGCATCGGCCATGGCCTGGGCGGACAGGCCGATCAGTTCGTCCAGCAGTTCGTGCGGCGGGCAGTCGGAGAGCACGGCAAGCGGTGTGCAGACCACCCCGATACTGGCTGTCAGCTTCGGCGGCGTGGTGGCCACCGCGCCGCGGACGCGTTCGACCAGCGGGGAGGAGTCGGTCGAGGAGAACGCGTCGGCGATGACGAACTCCGCGGCGCCGATCCGGCCGAGGACTGCGTTTCTGCGGGTGGTTTCCCGCAATGTCTGCGCCACCGCCACCACGGCACGATCACAGGCGATGGCGCCCTGGGTACTCCGGAGCAGGTTGAAATTGTCGAGTGTCACCAGCAGCACCACCAGATGGCGATCGTCGACGCGGCCGCGGGCGGTGATCAGCGCACCGGTGGCACGGTAGAACGCTTCGCGGTTCAGCAGCCCGGTGAGTGGGTCGATCTCCGAGGCCAGGACGTCGACGCCCAGCAGGTGGACCATGCCTTGGCAGGCGACGGGCACCGAGAGGGTGACAACGGCGATGAACACCAATGCGCAGGAAGCGACCACCGCATCGGTCTCGACGGCCAGCCGCTGTGCGAGCAGGACGGAAGTGGTGGCGGCGAGCGCGAGATTGACCGCCAGGACGCGCGGCGGATGGAAGAACGCGATGTAACCGCCGAGGGCCGCGAACGCGGTGCAGCCCAGCAGCCCGGCACCCGGGTGCGACTGCGCCAGGCAGGACACCGCGATGCAGAGACTGGCGGTCACGACGAAGGCGGCTGACGATGCCCGGCTCGGCCAGCGACGTCGCAGCCACAGCGCAGACATCGCCACACAGACAGCGGCAACCAGGATCACAGCGATGCGCTGCGCTGTCCCATGAGGTCCGGCGGTGCTCCACAGCATCGCGACGTTCACCGCGGCAAGGCACAAAACGGTAGCTGCCAGTACGTTGCAGGTGATGGTCTGCAGCCCCCGGGCTGCGAGAAACGCTGTCAACCAATAGAAATGGTCGGGCTGGCGCCACCATCGCCGCAATGCGATCACCGGATAGCTGCCTCCTTTGTCGCGGTCGGACAACTGATTCCGACTGCCGAGACAATACCAACCGTTGGTTGTCCGGGTCGAGAGCAGCGACCACACCCCAGGATCAATTCAGCTTGGCCCGCAGCTCCCGTTTGAGTACCTTGCCGTAGCTGTTCTTCGGTAGCTCCTCGACGAATTCATACCGCTTCGGTCGCTTGAACCGTGCGATGCGTTCCAACAGATGCGCATCGAGGACGGCGGCGTCGGAGTAGCCGGCGGCACCCACGATGAATGCGACCACGACCTCACCCCATTCGGGGTCGGGGGCACCGACCACGCACGCCTCGGAAACCCCGGGATGTTCGAGCAGTGCCTCTTCGACTTCCCGCGGATAGATGTTGCTGCCGCCGCTGATGACGACGTCCTTGGAACGGTCGCGCAGCGTGAGGTAACCGCGAGCATCGAAGGAGCCCATATCGCCGGTCCGCAACCAGCCGCCGTGCAGGGTGTCGGCGGTCGCCGCCGGGTTGTTCCAGTAGCCGACCATCACCGCGTCACCGCGGCACGCGATCTCACCGATGCTTCCGGGTGGCACTGCGGCACCGTCGGAGTCGAGCACCGCGACCTGCATTCCCGATCGCGCGTAGCCCACCGACCCCAGGACGTCGTTGTCGGCGATCTGGCCGTCGGCGTTCTGATGATCGTCGGTCCGCAAGCCGGTGATGGTCATCGGTGACTCGCCCTGGCCGTAGATCTGGGCGAACACCGGACCGAAGGCCGCGAGGGCCTTCTTGAGGCTGTCGACGTACATCGGTCCGCCGCCGTACACGATGGTGCGCAGGTTTCGCGGTGGCGGCCTCCGAGTTTCCACCAGCGTCTCGACCAGACGCTGGATCATCGTGGGCGCCAGAAAGGAACTCGACCCGGGGTGATGCTCACACAGGTCCAGGAACTCGGCCGGTGCGAAAGCTCCGGAGGCGGGCACCACCTGGCGCGCGCCCCGCAGCACGTAGGGGGCGATGTAGAGACCGGAGCCGTGCGACATCGGTGCGCCATGGATCAGGCTGCAGTGTTCGTCAGGGGAATCGATGTCGGCCAGATGGGCCACCGTCATCGCCGTCAGGTTGCGGTGCGACAACATCGCGCCCTTGGATCTGCCGGTGGTGCCGCTGGTGTAGAACAACCACGCCAGGGTCTCCGGATCGGTGTTGGGTATCGGCGCCGGGGCGGCCGCATACCGGCCGCGGTAGTCCGCGGCACCGATGATGTCGACGGGTACGTCGGTGAGCGCATCGAGTCCGGGACCGATCTTCGGTGATGCGAACACCCGGACCGCGCCGGAGTCGTCGAGGATCTGCTGCATCTCCCGTGGGTGCAGCTTGTAATTGACGGGCACCGCAACACATTCCGCGGCCCAGATCGCGTAGAACAGTTCGACGATCTCGGCGCGGTTCTCACTGGCGATGGCAATCCGGGAACCGACAGGGACCTGTAGTGACGTGCCCAACCGGAGCGCACGGTCCCGGAGCTGCGCCCAGGTGCTCACCTGCTGTTCGCCGCAGAACACCGCACCCTGGTCCCCGAACCGGGCCGCAGCCTGGTCCAGAGTGGCGAACAGGTTCACCGTGGCACCCACTCGGAGTTCAACGCGAAGTCGGACAGGTACTTCGTCGAACTCCAACCGCCGTCGACCACGATGGTCTGGCCGTTGATGAAACTCCCACCGGGAGAGCACAGGAACGCCACGGTGCCGGCGATGTCGCTGACCCGGCCGAGGCGCTGATGCGGTGTCATCTCGGTGTTGATCTTGCGGAAGCGCTCGTCCTCGAGGCGGTGCTCCACCATCGGGGTGACGGTCACGCCGGGCGCCACGGCGTTGCAGCGGATGCCCGCGGGGCCGTACTGGCAGGCGATGTGGGTGGTCAGCGCCGTCAGACCGCCCTTGGCCGCCGAGTACGCGCCGCCGCGCATGCCGCCGACCACCGCGAACGTCGACGTCACGTTGATGATGGCCGAACCCGCGCGCAGGTGCGGCAGCACTTCTCGGGCCATTCGGAACGGTGCGCGCAGCATCAGCCCCAGGAAATAGTCCAGATCGTCATCGGTGGTCTCGTGCAACGGCTTCGGGCTGCCGACGCCGGCGTTGTTGATCAGGAAATCGATGCGGCCCCAACGTCGGACGGCCGCGTCGACGATGCGGGACGGCGCGTCGGTATCGGTGAGGTCGACGGCAATGGTCGCGATGCGTTCGGGGTCGGCGACCGCCTTTTCGAGCTCGGCGAGGCGATCCGCATCACGGCCCGTGCCCAGCACTGCGATACCGGCCTCGGCCAGTGTTGTCGCGCAACCGAATCCGATACCGCTGCTGGCACCGGTGACGATCGCCACCAGTTGTTCTCGGCTGTCGGGCATCAGCTCACCGTCCTGGCTTCCTGTAGCAGTGCCGCCCGGATCTGGTGTTTGAGTACCTTGCCTGCGTCGTTCTTCGGCAGGGCATCCCAGACGATCAGCTGTTCGGGCGTCTTGAACTTGGCAATCCCGTTGGACACCAGCAACTCCTGGAGTTCGGCGATGCCGGGAACCGGCGCCTCACCCGCAACGACGACGGCACAGGCACGTTCACCGGTGCGGGCATCCGGGATACCGACGACGGCGAGCTCGGCGATACCGGGGTGCCCGGCCAGCACATCTTCGATCTCCTTGGGCGAGATGTTCTCGCCGTTGCGGATGATGATGTCCTTGGCCCGGCCGGTGATCACCAGGAACTCGTCGTCGATCCAGCGAGCGAGATCACCGGTACGAAAGAACCCGTCCGCGGTGAAGGAGTCGGCCTCATCCTCGGTGCGCAGGTAGCCCACCAGCATCTGCGGTCCGCGGGCCAGGATCTCGCCGGAGCCCGCGGCCGCGGCTGTGTGGGGGGAGAGTCTGATCTCGGCGATGCCCGGACGGCCGTCGGTGTCGGCGGCATGGTCGAGATCGCCGGACCGCAGCGAGCCCACCGTGGTAACCGGTACCTCGGTGGATCCGTACACCCGGGTGACCAGCGCCCGCTCGAAGTAATCGGTGGCCCGTCGGATCAGATCGGGTGAGACCGAGGCTCCGCCGCAGATGAACACCTCGAGATCGGGCAGCCGGGTGCCCGCCGTGGCGGCAGCGCTGAGAAGCTGTTCGAGAAACGGTGTGGCGCCGGCCATATGGGTGCAGTGCTCGGCAGTCAACAGCCGGACGCCCGCGGCGGGGTCCCAGCGGTCCATCAGTACAGCGGTGGTGCCGAGCAGCAGGGGGCATTCGAAGGCATAGATCGATCCCCCGATGTGGGCGATCGGCGAGGGCACCAGAAACCGGTCACCCCGCTCGATCAGCCAGTTGTCCCGCAGCTGGCAGATCAGGGCGTGAATCGAATTATGGCTGTGGAGAACCCCTTTGGGGCGGCCCGTGGTGCCCGAGGTGTAGAGCACCATACGCACCGAATCGGGGTCCAGCGCAGGCAGGGCGGCCGCTGGTGCGGCCTCGAGCAACTCGTCGTATGCGGTGTGGCCGCCCGGGTCGGCACGGACCACCACCACCTCGGGGGGCGAGTCGAACCCGGCGGTGACCCGATGTGCCATCGCCGCGTAGTCATGGTCGCGGAACACTCCGGGCACGACGATCATGCGGCTGTCGGCATCGGAGAGAATGAACGTCAGTTCGCGGTCGCGCAGCGACGGCAGGATCGGGTTGACCACCATCCCGGCCAGTGTCGCACCCAGGTAGATCACCGCGGCTTCGTGCCAATTCGGCAGCATGAACGACACCACGCTGCCCACGGGTATCCGCGCCGAAAGGTGTTGGGCCACCGTCGATGCCTGCTGATACAGCGTCGCGCAGTCGAGTCGGTGCACACCGTCGACGAGCACCTCCCGGTCGGGGGTCAGCTCGGCGGCGTCGCGCAGTTCGTCAGCCAGCGTGCGGTGCACCCACAGCCCGGCGGCGTAGGCCGCCGCTGCCGTGTCCGGATCCCGTCGCACCACCGCTCAGCCCCGAACCCGGCGCATCGTCATCGAATGACGGTAGCGAGACGCCGGGTGGGTGTTGATGGTCACCTGAGCCACTTCGCCATCGGAAGTGCTGTAGGAACGGCACAGCTCCAGCGCCGCCGAGCCCGCGTCCACCTTCAGTTCGATCGCCAGGTCGGCGGGCATCAGGACGGCCGAGATCTCCTGGTGCACCTGGGTGATGCTGCGACCGAACATGTCCTCGATGAGCGGGAAGATCGGGCCGTTGTGCCGCTGCAGCATCCGGCCGACGGCAGCGAAGGCGCGATTGATGTAGTACTCGGTGTGACACACCGGGAACGCGGCTCCGTCGGCGCGCCGGAACCCGCGCACCGCGAGCCAGGTCTCCCCGACGGTCAAGCCGGTGCGGGCGGCCAGCTCGGTGTCGACGGTGACCATGCGGTTGGACTCGATGACGAACAGGGCACCGCTGGCGAACGCCAACAGATCGTCGATGGACATGACGTCCTGGGCATACGAGCTCGCCGACGCCCGCGGGACCACCAGGGTGCCGGCCCGGGGCCGCGAGGACACCAGGTTGTCGTCGCGCAACCGCCGAAGGGCCTCACGAACGGTGTAGCGGCTCACCGAAAAACGTTCGCACAGAGCGTGTTCGGTGGGCAGCTGCGAACCGACGGGGTAGACACCCTCGACGATCTCCTGGCGCAGCGTCCGGGCGACCTGCAGGTAGCGCGGGTCGTCACGTAAGTCGGTCATCGAGATTCCTGGGCAGCGACGGCAGGCCGCAGCGCGATCACGGCACCTTCGCCGTCAGCAGCCACGAACAACGTGCCGTCCGGGCCCGCGGTGATGCCGGCGAACGGTCCCTGGGGGCCCGAGAACGGCGGCATGCCGAGCAGGGGTTTGGGGATGACGCCCGGCGGCGGTCCCACCGGCAGGTCCGTGGCAATGGTGCGGTGCGCTCCGGTGTTCAGGTCCACCGCGACCACCGACTTGGCGCCGGCATCGACGATGTAGAGCTGGTGGTCCACCACCAGCAGACCCTGCGGGCGTTGCAGCCCGTCGATCACCGAATAGGCTTGATTGCCCACGATTTTCAGTACCCGTCCGGCACCGGACTCGGCCACCAAGGGTGCTCCGTCCGGAGCGATCGCCACGCCCACCGGGCAGTCGAGTCCGCTGGCCAGCGTCTCCGGACCCTGCGGGTGGATCGCGACGAGGCGGCCGGTGCCGAACTCGGCCACCACGGGGACACCGCCGGGGGCCAGGGCGATGCCGTACAGCTGATCGAATCCGTCGGCCAGGAACTCGCTCTCGTTGCGGGCGGGCCAGTACCGGGCCACCTGACCGCCGGAGGTGGTGACGACGAATTCACCCGGCCCGGCCAGGGACAGGCCCCGGATGAAGCCGGGATAGCCGGGGGAGAAGAGCATCCCGACGGTCTCGAGTGGGCCGTCGGGCCGCACCACGTACAAGTAGGTGCCGTCGGCGACGTAGACCTCGCCGTCTGCCCCGGCGACCAGATCCATCGGCCAGTTCAGGCCCCCGGGCAGCACGGGGCGGCTCTCGCCCCCGTCGAGGATCTCGGTGATCTCACCGGTGAAATTGGAGACCAACAGCCGGCCGTCAACGAATGTCAGGTTGTCCAGACCGGGAGTGAGTTGAGCCAGCACCGTCTGTGCGCCCGTGCGCGGATCGATGCGTAACACCTGCCCGCTGTGCACCTGGGTGGACACGATCTGGCCGTCGGCGTCGAACTTGACCGCGTCCGGAACCCCCAGATCACCGGCCACCCGCTCGGGCTCGAGGGGCCCGTCGGCGAACGGATCGATACGCCAGATCTCGTTGGCGCCCATCACCGGGAAGTAGAGCAGTCCGTCGGGTCCGAACTCCATCGCGTTCGGTGACGGGACGTTCTCCAGGAGCACCCGCGGTGGCCCACCCGCCAGATCGAATTCCATCAGCCGCCCGCCGTCGCGGCACTCGCCGATGAACAACCGGCCCTGGTGGACGGTGATGCCGTTGGCCGAGGGCACGTCGTCGCGCAGTACCCGTGCGCAACCCTTCTCCAGAACGCTCACCCGGCCGTCCATCACCTCGGTGGCGAAGATGGCGCCGTCGGAACCGAACGCCACGTCGTCCGGCGCGATGATGTCGCCGCCTTTGGCGCTGACGATGTCCAAGAGGCCGGTGTCGATGTCCAGAGCGCTGATCTGACTACCGGTGACCTGCGCGATGTACACCCGGCCGTCAGGACCGGTGCGTAGACCGTTCGCGCCGAACAACCTGCTCGGCGAGGTGAGCCTGGCCCACGTCCACCCCTCGGCAACACGGGGAGAGCCGGCGTCGGGGTGCGCAGCCGCGTATCGAGAGGGGGGTCCGGCATTCATCGGTCGGACAATAGCAATCGCGTTTCGTCCAGACAATAGAACCCCCGATTGCGATTTGCGGCTTGACGTGGGCCGGAACACAGGAGAATGATGCTCTCCAAATGGAAGCATCATACATTCGTGTCCGGACAATTAGATCCAGCTGTTGCCGATCATGACATCGGATCTGCTGGACCTCACCGGCCGTGTGGTCGTGGTCTCCGGGGCCGCGGGCGGCGGCATCGGTACCACCGTCGCCGCCATGGTGGCCCAGGCAGGCGCGACGGTGATCGCGGTCAGCAGGTCCAAGGAGAAGCTGGATCAGTACATCGGACCGCTGGTGGACCAGGGATTGTCGATTGTGCCGGTAGCTGCCGACGCCGCCACGGACGAGGGTGTCGAGACAGCACTCGACAGTGCGCGACAAGCCGACGGTGAGCTCTACGGGCTGGTGAACGTCGCCGGTGGGGCGGCCCCGGCCACGTGGATGCCGTCGACACGGGTCAGCAGGGCGGACTGGCGGGACCTGTTCACCCAGAACCTGGAGACCATGTTCTTCATGAGCCAAGCGGTGGCGGGTGAACTGCGTGCCGCGGGCAGGCCCGGCTCCATCGTGTCCATCTCGTCGATCAGCGGCATGAACACCGCACCGTTCCACGTCGGCTACGGCACCGCGAAGGCGGCCGTGGTCGCTGCCACCAGGACCATGGCGGCCGAGCTGGCGCCCGTGGGTATCCGGGTGAACGCGGTGGCACCAGGCGTCACCGAGACACCGGCGTCGGGCACCTATGTCGATGACGATCCCGAGCGGGATCGCCGGGCCATCTCGATGGGACGCCGCGGCACCCCCACCGAACAGGCCGGCGCCATCCTGTTCCTGCTCTCCGATCTCTCCAGCTACATCACCGGTCAGACCCTGCTCGTCGACGGGGGTCTGAACCTGCGCTGGACACACGTCGGCGCCGACAACACGTCGCTGTTCTTGAAGGACGAGAACTTCCGTGCCGCCATCACCCGCTGGGAGGAAGCGTGACCGATATAGATGATGCCGCGATCGAGGTCGTGGAGGAACTCTCCGAACCCACGACCATCGGCGTCGAGGCCTACATCTCACCGGAGTATGCCCGCGCCGAACGAGACAAGCTGTGGCGCAAGGTCTGGCAGCAGGTCGGTCGCGTCGAAGAGATCCCGGACGTGGGGAGCTACCTCACCTACGACATCCTCGACGACTCGATCATCGTCGTAAGAACGGCGCTGGGAGATACAGAGGGGGCATTCAAGGCGCACCACAACGTCTGCATGCACCGGGGCCGCCGGCTGATCGACAACCCGCCCGGGGCCAAGAACGCGCTCGGCAAGGCGCGGAAGACGTTCGTCTGCGGATTCCACGGCTGGAGCTACGGTCTCGACGGCACGTGCACCCACATCCGGGAGCAGGACGACTGGCAGGGCACCCTGACGCCGAAGAACACCCATCTGGCACCGGTGCAGGTCGACACCTGGGGCGGCTGGGTCTTCATCAACATGGATCCCGACTGTGAACCGTTGGCCGACTACCTGTTTCCCGCCGCGAAGATCCTCGATCCGTTCGGCCTGGAGAACATGCGCTTCAAATGGCGCAAGTGGTTGTACTTCGACTGCAACTGGAAGGTCGCGCTGGAGGCGTTCAACGAGACCTATCACGTCTTCACCACCCACCCGGAGTTCAACCGCTTCGGTGAGTTCAAGGGGTGGGCGAAAGCTCAAGGCAAGCACAGCAATATCGGCTATGACGCGCCCAAGGGCCTGGATGAGACCAAGTCCAAGATCCGTCTCGGTACCGGTGATCCCCGGATCTCGACCGCCGAGATGCAGGTCTACACCATGGAGGAGACCAACGCGACCACCACGCAGACGCTGGTGAATGCCGCCAAGCGGCTGGTCGACGAGCTCCCGGAAGGCACCCCGGCCAACAAGGTGCTCGAGCACTGGCTGTCCTCGGCACGCCGCGACGATGCCGAACGAGGGGTGATCTGGCCGGTGATTCCGCCGGACATCCTGGGCCAGAGCGGTACCGCCTGGCAGGTGTTCCCGAACTTCCAAGTGGGGCAGGGCCTCACCAGTGCGCTGTGTTACAGCGCCAGACCCGACCCGAGCTACGACCCCAACAAGTGCATCTTCGAGGCGGCGTGCCTGGAGCTGTATCCGAAAGGCGAAGAGCCGGAGACGGAATGGGAGCACACGCCCAAGGAATCGCCGAACTGGTTGTCGGTGTTGCCGCAGGACTTCTCGAACATGGCCGCGGTGCAGCAGGGCATGAAGTCGGCGGGGTTCCCCGGCACGCTGCCCAACCCTTACCGCGAGCGCAGCACAGTCAATCTGCACTACCAGTTGTCCAAGTACATGGGCACTGGCGCACCGTCAGAACTGAAGGAGTGAACACGTGAAGGTCAATCTCGGCACCGGCGCCCAGAATTCGCAGGACTGGGATCGGGTGCTCGCCGGCGACTACGCCAGCCCGCCCGCCACCCCCGACTGGGAATGTGTCCAGGGTGCGCTCGCCTTGGGCGACCTCGCCGAGCCGCTCGGCTTCGACGGCATCTGGTTCCCTGAGCATCAGGGCACGCCATACGGCATGACACCCAACCCGATTCAGGCACTCACCTATTTCGCGGGCCGCACCGAGCGGGTCAGCCTCGGCACCTTCGTCGCTGTCGCTCCGTGGTGGAATCCGGTGCGGTTGGCCCATCAGATCGCTTACCTCGACATCCTCTCCAACGGCCGGTACACCACCATCGGCATCGGCCGCGGTGTGTCGAAGTCGGAGTTCGACGCCGTGGGGGTGCCGCGCGAGGAGAGCCGGGAACGCTTCAACGAGTGCCTCGACATCCTCCAGCTGGCCTTCAGCGGTGAGCGGTTCTCCTACGACGGCAAGATCTTCTCGTTCCCGGAGATGTCGCTGCGCCCGGCGCCGATCAGCGATGATCTGTTCTCGCGGATCTACAGCTCGTCGTCGACCCCCGAGTCGCTGGAGATCCTGTCCCGGCGCGGCATGGTGCCGCTGTTCGTCGGCAACAAGCCGATCTGGGATGCCGGGCTGGAAGTGCAGAAGGTCAACACCTTCCGCGCCGAAGAGGGCTTGCCGCCGTGTCAGCCCAAGAACGTGATGTTCATGTACTGCGTTCCGGACAAGAGTGATGCCGGCGAGCTCGCCAGCAAGACCGAGGAATGGATCTACACCGCCAATCGTGACGTCAACGTCCACTACGGGTTCGCCGACGCGTCGAACTTCAAGGGCATCAAAGGTTATGAGGCCTACGCCAACCGGGAAGCCACCGCTACCGCGGTGCTGGCCGAGTCGGTGCAGGGCGACGGCACCGGTGGGCCGAAGCCGAAGGACAAGAAGGGACCGCCGGGATACCACGCGTCCAATCTGCTGATCGGCTCGCCGGAAGAGATCTTCAAGAAGCTCAAGGCCGCGCAAGAGGCGTGCTCGTTCTCCGAGGTCACCATCGTGCCGCAGTTCGGCACCATGCCCTACGCCGATGCGATCGAGTCGGTGAAACTGTTCGCTCGCGAGGTGCTGCCCGCCGTGCACGAGATGGAGGCGCCGCTGCATGCGGCGGTGTTGCCGGAGAAGGCGCCGGCATGACCCTTGTGAGCAACTGCGGTCCCACCCAGACACCCACCGACGTCGACATCGACGCGCTGCGGGAGAAGTACCGCGTCGAGCGGGAAAAACGGCTGCGCAAAGAAGGATCCAAGCAGTACATCGAGACCGACGACGGATACGCCGAGTTCTCCGAAGTCGACCCGCACACTCCGTATACGGAGCGTGACCCCATCGACTCCGATATCGACGTCGCGGTGCTCGGTGGCGGGTTCGGTGGGTTGCTGACAGGCGCCTACCTGAAGAAGGCAGGCGTCGAGGATGTCCGCATCATCGAGATGGGCGGCGACTTCGGCGGGGTCTGGTACTGGAATCGCTACCCCGGCATCCAGTGTGACAACGAGTCCTATTGTTATGTACCGCTTCTCGAAGAACTGGACTTCATCCCGTCCAAGAAGTTCGCTGACGGTGCGGAGATCTACCAGCACTGCCGCAATATCGGCAAGCACTTCGGTCTCTACGACGGTGCGATCTTCTCCACCCAGGTCCGTGACCTCAAGTGGGATGAGGAGATCCAGCGCTGGCGGATCACGACCAACCGCAACGACGACATCCGGGCTCGGTTCGTGGTGATGGCCTCGGGCCCCTTCAACAAGCCGAAGCTACCCGGTATCCCGGGCATCAAAGATTTCCAGGGCCACAGTTTTCACTCGTCGCGCTGGGACTACGACTACACCGGCGGTACGTCGGCCGACCCGGTGCTCGACAAGCTCGCCGACAAGACCGTGGCCATCATCGGCACCGGGGCCACCGGTGTGCAGATCGTGCCGTTCCTCGGCGAATACGCCAAGCAGGTCTACGTCATTCAGCGCACGCCGTCCACCGTTGACGAGCGCAACAACAAACCCACCGATCCCGAGTGGGCGAAATCGCTGCAGCCGGGCTGGCAGAAGGAGCGGCAGCGCAACTTCCACTCCTGGACCTTCGAGGGCATGGCACTGGGCCAACCCGATTACGTGTGCGACTTCTGGACCGAACTCGGCCGCAATACCGCCGCCCGGGTGCTGGCGCTGGACGATCCCGCCTCGATGACCCCTGAGCAGTTCATGGGTCTGCGCGAGGAAGAGGACTACAAGCTCATGGAGCGGCTGCGTCGCCGCGTCGCGAGCCTGGTCGAAGACGGTGCGACGGCCGAGGCGCTCAAGCCGTACTACCGGTTCCTGTGCAAGCGGCCGTGTTCCAACGACGACTACCTGCCCACATTCAACCGGCCCAATGTGACGTTGATCGATGTGTCGGAGAGCAAGGGTGTCGAAAAGCTCACCGCAACAGGGTTTGTCGCCAATGGCGTCGAGTATCCGATCGACTGCATCATCTTCGCCAGTGGCTTCGAGATCACCACGGAGATCAGCAGGCGCTTCGCCATCGACGCGATCGAAGGCCGGGACGGGGTGTCGCTCTACGACCACTGGGCCGACGGGTTCAAAACCCTGCACGGGTTGACCACCCGCGGGTTCCCGAACCAGTTCTTCACCGGGTTCACCCAGGTGGGGATCTCGGCGAACATCGCAGCCAATTACGAACTGCAGGGCGAGCACATCGCCTATGTGATCGCCGAAGCGCTGGATCGTGGGGTCACGTCGCTCGAACCCAGCCAGGACGCCCAGGACGGGTGGTGCCGGACCATCAAGGAGAACCTGATCGACAACTCGGCGTTCGATGCCGAGTGCACGCCCGGCTACTACAACAACGAAGGTGGCGGCGGTGGCGAGGGCATCAGGAGTCACCTGGGTGAGCCCTACGGTCCGGGCTTCTACGCGTTCGGTGATCTGCTGGCGCAGTGGCGCGCCCAGGGCGATCTGCAGGGTCTCGACCTCGGAACCTGATGGCTGACCTGAGATTTGACAATCGCGTTGCGGTCATCACCGGTGCGGGGCGAGGTTTGGGCCGCGAGTACGCGCTGTTGCTGGCGGCCAGGGGTGCCTCGGTGGTCGTCAACGATGTCGGTGGCAGTCTCACCGGCGCTGGCGGCGACAGCGGCCCGGCCGCGGCCGTGGTCGCCGAGATCGAGGCGGCCGGCGGCACCGCGGTGGCCTCTACCGATTCGGTTGCCACCGCCGACGGGGGCGCGGCCATCATCAGTACCGCGCTGGAGCGGTTCGGCCGACTCGATGTATTGATTCACAACGCGGGCAATGTGCGTCGCGCTCCGCTGGCGGAGATGTCCTACGAGGATTTCGACGCCGTGCTCGACGTGCATCTGCGCGGTGCGTTTCACGTGGTGCGCCCGGCATTTCCGGTGATGCTGGCGGCCGGATACGGACGGATCGTGCTCACCTCGTCCATCGGCGGGCTCTACGGCAATCGCGAGGTGGCCAACTACGGGGTGGCCAAGGCCGGCATCATCGGGCTGTCCAATGTCGCGGCCCTGGAGGGGGTGTCGGCGAACGTCCGGTGCAATGTGGTGGTCCCCGCGGCGGTCACCAGGATGGCCGAAGGTATCGACACCTCGGCCTATCCGCCCATGGGCTCGGATCTGGTGGCACCAGCGGTGGGTTGGCTCGCGCATGAATCCTGCACCGTCACCGGCGAGATCCTCGTCGCGCTGGCAGGGCGGGTGGCCAGGGCGGTCGTCGCGGAGTCACCGGGGGTGTACCGGCCATCGTGGACCATCGAGGAAGTCGGCGAATCCATCGACGAGATCCGGGATCTGAGTGCTCCGGTGATCTTCCCCGTGGTGCCCGACGGGCATGCCGACCACATCAGGTACAGCTTCGGAATGGGAGCTGCCAATGTCTAGCGCCGGCCCCTTGCAGGGTGTGCGCGTGGTGGACCTCACCGCGATGGTGATGGGTCCCTACTGCACCCAGATCATGGCAGATATGGGCGCTGAGGTCATCAAGATCGAACCGCCGCAGGGGGATAACACCCGCTACATCTCAGTGGGTCCCGCGCCCGGGATGAGTGGGGTGTTCGTCAACGTCAACCGTGGCAAACGCAGCGCCGTGCTGGACCTGCAGAGTGCGGAAGGCAAACGGGCACTGCGGGCCCTGATCGAGTCGGCGGATGTGTTCATCCACTCGATGCGGTTCAAGGCGGTCGCCAAGCTCGGCTTCGGCTATGCCGACGTTGCCGCCATCAACCCGTCGATCGTCTACACCAACTGCTACGGCTACGGGCGACGCGGCCCCGAGGCCGACCGGCCCGCCTACGACGACACCATCCAGGCCGAATGCGGTCTGCCTGCGGTGCAGGAACAGCTCACCGGTGAGGCCAACTACGTCGGCACCATCATGGCCGACAAGGTGGCCGGACTGACCGCGTTGTACGCCACCATGATGGCGCTGTTCCACCGCGAGCGCACCGGTGAGGGCCAGGAGGTGGAGGTCAGCATGTTCGAGACCATGGCCTCGTTCATGTTGGTGGAGCACGCCAACGGCGCGATGTTCGACCCGCCGCTGGGCCCCGCCGTCTACCCGCGCACCGTGGCGCCGAACCGAAAGCCCTACCGCACCAAGGACGGCTACATCGCGGCGCTGATCTACAACGACAAGCACTGGAATGCGTTCATCAAGGCGGTACGGCCGGCGTGGGATAGCGATCTGTATGCCACGCTGGAACGACGCTCCAAGCAGATCGACACGGTCTACTCGCTGGTCGCCGAGACACTTGCCGAACGCACCACCGGCGAGTGGCTGGCGTTGTTCCGCGAGCTGGAGATTCCTGCCGCCCCCCTGCGCACCCCGGATGAATTGTTCGACGACCCGCACCTCAACGCCGTCGGCCTGTTCGAAACCGTACAGACCCAGCACGGGCCGGTGCGGTTCCCCGGCGTGCCGACCTGGTTCTCGCGTACTCCCGGCCATGTTCGGGGCTATGCCCCCGAACTCGGCGCCGACACCGATGACGTACTCCGCGAGCTCGGTCTCGCAGCCCCCGACACCGAACCCGCTGTGGGTTCCGGACAGACCTGAGGACTGATCTTGGATTTCGATATGGGGGAGCAGGCCGCAGCGTTGCGTCAGCAGCTCCGTGAGCTGGTGCACTCACACGTACCCGCCGATTTCCTGGGGGCGTTCACCGACGACCCCGCCGACCTCGAAGTGGCGCAGGCCTTTTGTCGCACCCTCGCCGACGAGGGCCTGCTGTGCATGTCCTGGCCCGCCGAGTTCGGTGGACAGGGCTCCTCGGTGTGGGAGCAGACCGTGGTTCGCGAAGAGATGTGGGCCCACCACGAGCCCCGCGGCGCGCAATACATGGGAGTGAACTGGGTGGGCCCGATCATCACCCGGCACGGCACCCCGGAACAGCAGGGCAGACATCTGCCGCCGATCGCCAACGGCGAGGTGATCTGGTGCCAAGGTTTTTCCGAACCCGAAGCAGGCTCGGATCTGGCGTCCCTGCGCACCACCGCCCGCCGGGACGGCGACGGCTGGTTGGTCAGCGGCCAGAAGATCTGGACGTCGTACGCGACCATGGCGCAGTGGTGCTTCCTGCTGGCCCGAACTTCGAAGTGGGAGAAAGGCGTCACCAAGAAGCAGGCCGGGTTGACGATCTTCCTGGTGCGGATGGATGACCCGGCGATCCAGGTGCGGCCCATCCGTGCCATGTTGGGTCCGCATCACCTCAACGAGGTATTTTTCGACGACCTGCGGGTGACCGAAGCCGACGTGCTCGGCACCGTCGACCAGGGATGGTCGATCGTGCAGGACGTGATGTCGTTCGAGCGGGTGGGCATCGCCCGGTATGCCCGGTGTGAACGGCTGCTGGTGACCGCTCCCGAGGTGCTCGGCGAGCGATGGGACACAGTGCCCGACGAGCTGCGTGGCCGGTGGATCCGCATGCTGACCCATTGCCGGCGGGCTCGGCTGATGGCCTACCGGGTGGTGGCGATGCAAGACACCGGCCGGGTGAATCCTGGTGATGCCGCGGCCTATCGGATTGCGGTGACCAAGCTGGATCAGGACAGCGCCGAGGTGCTGATGGAGCTCGCCGCCGCCCTGCCGCCGGCCGGATCCGATGCGGCAGGCGATTACTTCCGGTCCGAGGTGGAAGATCACTGGCGGTACTCCCAGGCGTCGACGGTGTCGTCGGGCAGTATCGAGATGCAACGGATTCTGCTGTCCCGTTCGCTGCTGGCGGCCCGCGCATGAACCTCGAATTGAGCGACGAAGCAGTTGAATTCGGTCGCCAGGCCCTGCGCGCCTTCCAGGCGGCCGGCGGTGACCAGCTGGTGCAGGACGCTGAAGCCAAACCCGAGATCCGGGAGTCACTGGTGGGCCAGGTGCTCGGCGACCTGGGGGCCTGGGAGCTGGAAGCCGGTTCCGATCCGGAGTCGCGCGAGGCCGCGGCGGCGTTGTGCCGCAGCGCCGGCTACTGGGCGCTGCCCTACCCCGTCGCGGAACGCCTGTCGCGACCGGCGGACCTCGACGTGGAGGGTCTGGTGGTGATCGCCGACGACCGGCCGGAGGCGGCGATCGACGGCCTCGAGAATCGGTGGGGCACTGTTACGTTGGCAGGCCGACGCGGCCGGGTGGTAGGCCAGGCGGGCTCGGGCCCAGGGTTTGTGAGCGCGCTGACCGTCGAGCACGTCGACGGTGAAGGCCTGGCAGATCTCGCGTTGGCGCTCGTGCTGCCCTGCTGGACGCTGCTGGGGATGCTGGACCGCGCCATCGACGAGACCGTCGCGCACATCAGTCTGCGCAAGCAGTTCGACCAGCCGCTGTCCGGTTTCCAGGGTGTGCAGTTCCAGCTGACCGATGCCGAAGTCGAACGCAGCGGGGTCGACATCCTGGCGAAGTACGCGCTGTGGAGTGTCGATTCCGAGGACGCCGTCGCGGACGCCCTCGCGTTGCGGATGGCGGCCATCGAAGCGGCCGAAGTGGTGTTCCGGGTGTGCCACCAGTTGCACGGTGCCGTCGGATTCTGCGACGAGACCACGTTGTCCTGGCTGTCCCGGTACAGCCAGCCGCTGCGGCGGCTGCCGTTCGGGTTGTCGGCCACCCGAGACCACTTGACCCGGCGGGTCGGCCGCCGCGGGTTGACCGGGCTGTACGTCCCGTGAGTTCTCCGTCCGAGTTCCGCGCCACCGTCCGGCAATGGTGCCGTGAGCATGTGCCCACAGACTGGCGGGCGGCCCAGACCGGCGTCAGCGACCAGGCTTTTGTCGATTTCCAGAAGTCCTGGTTCGCCGAACTGCACACCGCGGGTTACGCGGTGCCGCATTGGCCGGCCGAGTGGGGCGGCGGCCTGTCGGTGACCGAACAGATCGTGCTGTACCAGGAGCTGGCCGCGCACGACGCGCCCCGGCTGGTGCTCGCGTTCGTCGGGATCCATCACGCCGCGTCGACCCTGCTGGTCGCGGGCACCGACGAGCAGCGACGGCAGCACCTGCCCGCCATCCTGAACGGCCAGATCTGGGTACAGGGATTCTCCGAACCGGAGGCCGGCTCGGATCTGGCGAGCTTGCGGACCACCGCGCGCCGAACCGGTGACACCTTCGTGGTGAACGGCCAAAAGCTCTGGGCCAGCGGGGGGATGCACGCTGACTGGTGCCTCCTGTTGGCCCGGACCGATCCGGCGGCGCCGAAGCGCAGAGGTATCTCGTATCTGTTGATGGACATGAACTCTCCCGGGGTCGAGGTGCGGCCCATTCGCAACGCCGTCGGTGACTCCCACTTCTGCGAGATCTTCCTCAACGATGTCGAGATTCCGGCGACGAACCTGATCGGCGAGGAGAACGCCGGTTGGCAGGTGGCGCAGGCCACCCTGGGGGCGGAGCGGGGTATGACCATGCTGGAACTCGCTGAGCGACTGGGTAATGCGGGATTCCTCTGGCTGGTGCAGCTCTGCCGGCAGATGGGCTGCGCCGATGACGCCCGGGTTTCGGATCGGCTGGCGCAGTTCGACATCGAGATCACCGGGTTGCGGGGCCTGTGCCGCCAGGTGGTCGAGAACAGTGAGTCGGGCGGAGGCGGACCTGCGGATGCGTCGATCGTCAAGCTGCACTACAGCGAACTCTTGCAACAGATCACCGATTTCGGTGCCGAGATCGGCGGCCTCGGTGCGCAGACCAGAATCGCCAAGCCACTGTCGAGTGGCTGGGAGTCCGGAGCGTGGGTGCTCGACTTCATCGGCTCGTGGGAATGGACCATTCCCGGCGGTGCCAGTGAGATTCAGCGGACCATCATCGGTGAGCGTGGTCTCGGTCTGCCGCGAGAGCCGAGTGCGGTATGAGTGACTTCAGCGACCTGCATGACGAATTACGTTCTGTGGCAGCCGATGTGCTGGCCAAAGAGACTTCTGGAACCGTACCGTGGGCAGTGCTGGCGCAGACCGGGTGGACCGGCTTGGAAGTGTCCGACGACCTCGGCGGTGCCGGCGCGGGCTTCGGGGAGACCGCTGTCATCATGGAGGAGATCGGCCGGGCCGCGGCGCGCACCGGTTACCTCGGTGGTCCCGGTCTGGCGGTGGGCTTACTGACGGTGTTGCAGTCCGGCGATCTCCGCGACGAACTGCTACGCGGTATCGCCGAGGGCGGCCGCACCGTCGCGGTAGTGCTCTCCGGCGATGACGAAAACATCGGTATCGCAGCATCATTTGGGATATCTACGGCATCTGCCGGGTGCCGCGTGCAAGGACGTGCGTCGTTTGTGCCCGACGCGTCCGCCGACACCCTGCTGCTGGTGGCCGACGATCCCACCGGTGCGCCGGCAGTCGTCGTCGTGCCGGTGGATACCGCGGGGGTGACGGTGCGGCCCCAGCCCGTCGTCGACGAGACCCGCAGCCTGAGCGAGGTCGTTGTGGACGACGTCACCGTGAGCGCCGACTCGGTACTGCGCTTCGATGGTGATGCGCAGGCGCAGCTCGAGTGGCTGGCGGCGCGTGCCGCGACGGCGATCGCCTGCGACAGCCTCGGGCTCAGCGAGGCGATGCTGGCCGCCACCGTCTCCTATGTCGGTATGCGGGAGCAGTTCGGCCGTCCGATCGGCTCTTTTCAGGCCGTCAAGCATGCCTGCGCCGACATGCTGGTGAAGATCGCGGTGGCCCGCCAGTTGGTGACCGGCGCCGTCGAGGCGGTGGCCGGGCAGTCCGGCGACGCGCGGCTGGCAGCGGCCAGGGCCAAGGCCTACAGTACGGAGACAGCGGTCGAAATCGCCGGTAAGGCAATGCAATTGCATGGTGGTATCGGCTACACCTGGGAGAGCGGTATCCACGTCTACCTCAAACGGGCGACGCTCAATCGGGTGTTGTTCGGTTCCCCCTCCGCGCACCGCAAGCTCGTCGCCCAGCACTTCCTGCCCTGACCCAACTACTCGCGAGCGGGCGTGTTCCCGCGCAACACGCCGGGCATTCCGCGTTGTCTACGCACGCTCGTAAGGGTCGGAGTTGACGTCACAACGCGACTGCATTAATACTTAGGTACATGCCTAAGCAATCGGCTGTGCTGCCGCCCCGCGGTGACCGGCTCGACGGGGTCTTTCATGCGTTGAGTGACCCCACCCGTCGCGCCGTCATCGAGCGGCTGTGCCGCGGACCGGCATCCACGTCGGAGCTGGCCCAACCGTTCGCCATGGCACTCCCGTCGTTCACTCAGCACCTCACGGTGCTGGAGCACTCCGGTCTCGTGTCGTCGGCCAAGGAGGGCCGGGTGCGGACCTACCGACTGACGGGTGACGAGCTGGTGTCGGCGGAGTCGTGGTTGTCGCACCAACGCTCGATGTGGGTGCGCCGACTCGACCAGCTCGATGAGTTTCTGACGGCTGACACGTCTGAACCACTACCGAACAAGGAGGATTGAAAATGACCGAGCTCCAACCGATCAATGTCGACCCCACCACAGACCTGGTGCTGGACAGGTTCGTCGACGTGAGTCCGTCCGCTGTGTGGAACGCCTGGACCGTTCCCGAGCAGCTGGTGCAATGGTTCACCCCGGCGCCGTGGTCGACGGTCAAGGTCGAACTCGATCTCCGGCCGGGAGGCCGGATGCATACGGTGATGGCATCGCCTGAGGGAGAGCAGTTTCCGTCCACCGGCTGCTACCTCGAGGTGGTGGAGGGTCGCCGGCTCATCTGGACCTCGGCGCTGGGTCCCGGGTACCGGCCGGCTCTGGCTGCCGAGGGTGAGTTCCACATGACCGCAGTCATCGACATCATCGCCGAAGGTTCGGGCACCCGGTACATCGCGACGGCACTACACGACACCGAGGCCGCGCGCCGTCAACATGAGGAGATGGGCTTCCACGACGGCTGGAGTGCAGCCCTCGACCAGATGGTCGAGCTGATCAAGGCCGGCTGAGCTCGCGAAAGGGGAGCTAGAACAGGTCCTTGTGCGGCACGTCGGTGACCAGGCCGCCGTCGACGATGAACTCGGCTCCGGTGGCGAAAGACGACTCGTCGCTGGCCAGGAACACCACGAACGTCGACACTTCCTCGGACTTGCCCGGCCGCCCCAGCGGCGAGGTGACCATGTCGTCGGGGACGTGCTTGGTCATCGGGGTGCGGATGAAACCCGGATGCAGTGAGTTGATCCGGATGTTGAACTTGCCCAGCTCGATCGCCGCCGACTTGGACAACCCGCGCACCGCCCATTTGGTGGCCACGTAGGGGTGCACCATCGGGGCGCCGCGCAGCCCCTCGATCGAGGACACGTTGATGATGGAGCCGCTGCCCGCGGCCTTCATCTGCTCGACGACGGCCTGCATCCCGAGGAAGGTTCCGGTGAGGTTGACGTCAATGACCTTCTGCCACTTGGCCATATCGAACTTGCCGATCTTGCCCAGTGCCACGATGCCGGCGTTGTTGACCAAGACGTTGAGTGAACCGTAGGTCTCGACGGCGAGGGTGACCGCGGCGTCCCACTGCTCGGCTTCGGTGACGTCGAGGTGGATATAGCGGGCTGACCCTGATTCTGCGGCACAGAGTTCCGCGGCCAGCGCCTCGCCCTTCTCGTCGAGAATGTCGCCGATCACCACTTTGGCGCCCTCATCGACGAGCATCTTGGCGTGCGCGGCCCCCATGCCCTGCGCTCCACCGCTGATCAGTACGACTTTTCCGTCCACGCGTCCCATGAGGGGCAGGCTACCTCACGCCAAATCCAGAACTAGAACGTGTTCCAATTCGGCGTTCGAACACGCATACTGCCAGGCATGGCAATCCGCGTCGCGCTGGTCGGTACCGGGAACTGCGGGCGAATCGCCCTGACTCAACTGATCGAGGACGATCGGTTCGAGCTCACCGCGGTGGGGGTGTCCTCGGACGAGAAGGTGGGCGTCGACGCCGGCACGCTCGCCGGCCTCGACGTGGTCACCGGGGTGCTGGCGACCAAGGGCCTCGACGACGTGCTGGCCACCAAACCGGACTGTCTCGTGTACTGCGCCATGGGCGACACCCGGCCGGCCGAGGCCACGCGCGATGTCGCGGCGGCGTTGGCGGCCGGGATCAACGTCGTCGGGTCGGCGCCAGGTGGGCTGCAGTTCCCGTGGGGGGTACTGCCGGACAAGGCCATCAAGCGTGTGGAAGAGGCCGCCCAGGTTGGTGGTACGAGTGTCTTCATCACCGGTGTCGACCCCGGCTTCGCCACCGACCTGGTGCCGTTCGCTTTGGCGGGCACGTGTCAGCGCATCGAACAGATCCGCACCATGGAGATCGCCGACTACGCCACCTACGACGGCGAAGTGGTGATGAAGATCGTGATGGGCTTCGGGAATCCGATCGACCAGCCCGGCATGCTGCTGCTGCCGGGGGTGCTGGGCGCGGCGTGGGGTACGGCGTTGAAGATGCTGGCCGCCGGTATCGGGGTGGAGATCGACGAGATCACCGAACACTATGAACTGGAGCCCGCGCCCGAGGACATCGAGACGGCCCTCGGCGTCATCAAGAAGGGCACCGTCGCGGCCATGCGCTTCGAGATCAACGGCATGGTCGACGGGAAGCCCGTGGTCGTCGTCGAACACATCACCCGGGTGCGCGGCGACCTGCGCCCCGACTGGGCGCAGCCGGCACAGCCCGGCGGTTCCTATCGTGTCGAGATCACCGGCGAGCCGTCCTACGCCGTCGACATCTGCCCGACCAGCAGCCGCGGCGACCACAACTACGCCGCCATCCTGGTGGCGGCCGGGCGCATCGTGAACGCCATCCCGGCCGTGATCGCCGCACCACCGGGGATCCGCACCACGCTGGACATGCCGCTGGTCACCGGCAAGGGCGTCTACTCCCCGAGCGCAAACGGCCGATGATTTAAAGCAGTTGACTGTAAAGTCTCTTCTCGATTGGTGAGAGGAGCGTTTTCATGGCCGACAGCGCGACATTGCGACGGGTCATCGCCGGCGCGTCGATAGGCAATGCCGTCGAATGGTTCGACTTCGCGATCTACGGGTTCCTGGCGACCTTCATCGCGGCGAACTTCTTCCCCGCGGGTGACGACACCGCGGCACTGCTGAACACGTTCGCCATCTTCGCGGCGGCCTTTTTCATGCGTCCACTCGGGGGCTTCGTGTTCGGCCCCCTCGGCGACCGGATCGGCAGACAGAAGGTCCTGGCGATCGTCATCCTGCTGATGTCAGCGGCGACGCTCGCCATCGGAGTCCTTCCCACCTACGCCTCGATCGGGGTGGCCGCACCGCTGTTGTTGCTGCTGATGCGCTGTCTGCAGGGTTTTTCCGCAGGCGGTGAATACGGCGGCGGCGCGGTCTATCTCGCGGAGTACGCCCGCGACGAGCACCGCGGCCGCACGGTCACTTTCATGGCGTGGTCCGGGGTGGTCGGTTTCCTCATCGGATCGGTGACGGTCACCCTGCTGCAAGCCGCCTTACCCGCAGAGGCCATGGAGAGCTGGGGCTGGCGCATCCCATTCCTGATCGCGGGACCGCTGGGCCTGGTGGGTCTCTACATTCGCCTCAAGCTGGACGACACCCCGGAGTTCACCGAGCTGAGCAACAGCGACGACGTGGCGGAATCGCCACTGCGCGAGGCGGTCCGGGAGGCCTGGCCGTCGATTCTGCGGGTGATCGGACTCTTCGTGCTGTTCAATGTCGGTTACTACGTGGTGTTCACGTTCCTGCCCACCTACTTCATCAAGAACCTGGAGTTCAGCAAGACCCAGGCGTTCACCTCGGTCACGGCCGCCAGCGTGGTCGCGATCGTATTGATCCTGCCGTTCGCCGCGCTCTCCGACCGCGTGGGGCGACGACCGCTGTTGCTCGGTGCGGCAATCGGTTTCGTGGTGCTGAGTTACCCGCTGTTCCTACTGATGACCTCGGGTTCGGTGGGCGCCGCGATCGCGGGCCACTGCCTGTTGGCGGTCCTCGAGTCGATCTTCGTCTCCACGGCGGTGACCGCCGGCGTCGAGATGTTCACCACCCGGGTGCGCTACAGCGGGTTCTCCATCGGCTACAACATCTGCGTCGCACTGTTCGGCGGCACCACCCCGTACATCGTCACCTGGCTCACCGACCGCACCGGCAACGTCCTCGCGCCCGGCATCTATCTCGGCGTTGCGGCGCTGATCTCACTGGTGACCGTGCTGACACTCAAAGAGACTGCGCGACAACCATTACGGTCCGCACCGGAGTCAGCGACTCTCAGCCGCCGCTGAGGCCGCTGCCTCGGCGACGGACTTCGCCCAGCGGTAGTCCGCCTTGCCGGCCGGCGACCGCACCACCTTCGGCGTGCGGACGAACTCCTTGGGGATCTTGTAGCGGGCGATGGTGCGCTCGCAGACCTCGACGAGTTCGGCGTCGGTGACCGAGGCACCGTCGACGAGCTGGACGATCGCCACCACCTCGCTGCCCCAGCGCTCCGACGGGCGACCGGCGACGACGACGTCGTAGACGTGTGGATGTGCCGCGATGGCCCGCTCCACTTCTTCGGCGAAGATCTTCTCGCCCCCGGAGTTGATGGTCACCGAGTCACGGCCCAGCAGCTCGATGCGGCCGTCGTCGAGGGCGCGGGCCTTGTCGCCGGGGACCGACCAGCGCACCCCGTCGATGGTGGGGAAGGTGCGGGCGGTCTTGGCCTCGTCGCCCAGGTAGCCCAGCGGAATCAGGTCGCGGCGGGCCAACCAACCCTCGCCGTCGCCAGGGGCCAGCACCCGACTGAAGTCGACGGCCACCACCGCGGTGTCGGACTGCGGGTTGAACACCGGCGACGTCCCGGAGTCGTCGCCGGCGATGGTGTTCATCTGCTGACCGGACTCCGAGGACCCGACGGCATCGATGAGCAGCACGTTCGGCAGTGCGGCACGGATCCGGTCGCGGACCGTCGGCGACATCGGCGCGCCGCCATTGGTGATCGAGAGCAGGCTGGACAGGTCGTAGTCACCCGTTTCGATCTCGTCGATCAAGGGCCGCGCCATCGCGTCGCCCACCACCGGGATGCTCAACACCTTCTCCCGTTCGACCAGGCGCAGCACATCGGCCACCCGGAACCGCTCCACGTCGTCCGGGATCGCGATCCAGCCACCCATGGTGATGAGGTTGTAGGCCGCCCACTGGGCAGCTCCGTGCATGAACGGCGGCAGCATCAGCAGCGACATCACGCCCGCCGCGGCCTTCGCGCGCTCGGCGATCTCGTCGTACGACGTCAACGCCTCAGAACTGCCGAACGGGCGCCCACCCATCGCCGAGATGAAGATGTCGTGCTGACGCCACAGCACACCCTTGGGCATGCCGGTGGTGCCGCCGGTGTAGAGGATGTACAGGTCATCGCCGGTCGGCGTCGGCAACCCGGCAGCAGGTGCGGGCGTCGAGACGATCGACTCGTAATCGACGGCGCCGGGCAGCAATTCGTTGCCCGTGTGATCGGCCACCTGGATCAGTGCCTTCAAGTGCGGCAGCCGGTCCCGGATCGCGGCCACCCGTGGCGCGAACTCCGCGTGGTAGACCACCGCGGTGGCCTTGGAATCGGTGAGCAGATAGAGCAGCTCTTCCTCGACGTAGCGGTAGCTGACGTTGAACGGCGCGACCCGGGCGCGGTAGGCGGCGATCATCGCTTCGAGGTACTCGTTGCCGTTGCGCAGGTACAGCCCGATGTGGTCCTGGCCCGATTCGTGGCCCAGCAATGCGTCGCGTTCGGTGTGGCAGCCCAGACCGACCGAGGCGAGGTAGTTCGCGACGCCGTTGACGCGGGCGTCGAGCTCGGCATAGCTGAACCGCTTGTCGCGCCATAACAGGGCGGTGTGCTCAGGGATCGCCGAGGCGACGGTGGAGAAGACGGTCGACAAGTCGAATGCAGCGCTGCTCATGGCACACAATCTAGAACACGTTCTAGTGCGATGGTGGGCACGGGCCACCGGAGCTCCGTGATTGACCTCGACTGCCACGCCCGTCACATCCGCACCTCCGGGGACGGGAGGTTCGACCGGCGCGCGTCATGATTCCATGACGCGCCGGGAACATGGAGTCCCCAGCTGAGCAGGCTCTGGGCCGGCAGCAGTTAGCTCTTCTTCTCTCGCCACGCGCGCTCGAACGGCAGCCGCCAGGCATTGGGCGCGACGAGCTGGTGGATCGCGTTGGGTCCCCAGGTGCCCTGCGGGTAGATCTTGACCGGCGGCGGGTCCTCGAGCAGCTGCGTGGACCGCTCCCACAGCGACTCGATGCCTTCGGCGGTGGTGAACAGCGTGTGATCACCGTGCATGGCGTCGAGGATCAGCCGTTCGTAGGCCTCCAGCACGTCGCCCAGGGATTCGGTCTCCTGGGTGGAGAACTGCATCGACATCTTGTCGAGCTTCATGCCCGGGCCGGGTCGCTTGCCGTAGAACGACAGCGAGACCTTGGAGGCGTCGGCCAGGTCGAAGGTCAGATGGTCCGGCCCCTGGGACCCGACGCCGGAGCCGGCCGGGAACATCGTCCGCGGTGCTTCCTTGAAGGCGATCGAGATGATGCGCATGCCCTCGGCCATCTTCTTGCCGGTGCGCAGGTAGATCGGCACGCCGGCCCACCGCCAGTTGTCGATACCGACCTTGAGGGCGATGAAGGTCTCGGTGTCGGAATCCCGGGCCACTCCGTCGGCGTCGCGGTATCCGGCGTACTGCCCGCGGACCACGTCGTTGCACTGGATCGGCAGCATGGAGCGGAAGACCTTGTTCTTCTCCTCGCTGATGGCGCGGGGCTCCAACGCCGTCGGCGGTTCCATCACCACGAAGGCCATCACCTGGAACAGGTGGGTGACCACCATGTCCTTGTAGGCGCCGGTGCTTTCGTAGAAGTTGGCCCGCTGGTCGAGGCCGAGGGTCTCGGGGATGTCGATCTGGATGTGGTCGATGAAGTTGCGGTTCCAGATCGGCTCGAACAGACCGTTGGCGAACCGGAACGCCAGGATGTTCTGGGCGGCTTCCTTGCCGAGGAAGTGGTCGATGCGGAAGATCTGCCGTTCGCGGAAGGTCTCGTGCACAAAATCGTTGAGCTCGATGGCGCGACAGAAGCGCCCGTAGATATCGTCGCCGGCGGCGGCGATGTTGATGTGCCCGTCCTTCGTCTCGAAGACGCCGGTGGGAATCCCGGTGGGGTGATTGTTGCCCGCCTGCGGCGGCACCTCG
>JBEVFK010000184.1:0-33584 GCA_040512325.1 Mycobacterium sp.
CCGCGCCAGAACACCGCGGCCTGCAGGAACCACAGCACCGTGAAGCTGCACCAGCCGAGCAGCGACAGCCCGGTGAACCCGTACTGCTCCACGTCGGCGTAGGGCATGAGGCCGGGGAACAGCTTGAGCAGCACCACGTCCAGCGCGGCCGAGGCCAGGTAGGTCTGAATGCCGTACCACGCCACGGCGATCAGACCGCGGATGATGGCCGGGATGTTCGCGCCGAGCACGCCGAACGGGCTGCGGCACACCACGGGGTAGGGGACACCGGCCTGCTGGCTGGGCTTGGCGACGAGGTTGCACAGGAAGTAGACGATGACGATGCCGACCAGCAGGGCGATGAGAACCTGCCAGCTGGCCAGCCCGAGAGCGAAGAGGCTGCCTGCCGTGACGTAGCCGCCGACGCTGTGCACGTCCGACATCCAGAACGCGAAAATGTTGTACGTCGACCAGGACTGATTGGCCAGCGGTGCCAGATCCTCGTTGGTCAACCGAGGGTCGTAGTGCTCTTTGATGAGCCCACCACCCACGGGGTGGCCGGCGGCTTCGACGATGTCGCCGGCGCCGACGACGGCGCTCGGCGGGAGATCTTTGGTGGTGTCAGTCATGGTGTGACTTCCTGCTCGATGACTTCGAAAAGGTCAGTAGGTCGATGCAGGCAAGCTAGCCAGGGTGTATTTCAGGACCGTTGCGCCGAGAATATATTCCGGTCAGGTGTCCTGGATGACGAGGCCGGTGTCGGTCGACAGCGAGGCCACCACCGTGTTGAGCCGCCGGTTGTGGACGGCGGTGGTGGACAGGAGCGTGTCGGCATCGCCGGCCAGGAAGGCGCTGAGCATCAGCTGGTGATCCGCGTGCAGCACGGTGCGCTGTTGCAGCTCGACATGCACCATCAGTTGCACGGGTTCGGTGATGTTCCAAGCCGATTCGAGCATGTGCACCAGCCGTTGCATGCGCGACGGCCGACTCAGGGCCATGTGGAACTCTCGGCTCTGCCGGTGGTAGGCCTGCGCGTCGTCGAACTTGAGGGCCTGTTCGAGGGCGTGATGCACCTCGGAGAGGTGGCTGCGATCGGCCTCGGTGGCGTGGTGCACGGCGGCGGCCATGGCCGCGGTTTCCAGGGTTTCGCGGACGATGTACATCTCGGCGAGCTCGCTGGTGGTCAGCTGCGCCACCGAATAGCCGGAGTTGGGCCGGTGTTGCACAAGCCCCTCTCCGGTAAGGGTTTTCAGGCTCTCCCGCACCGGTATGTGGCTGACCTTGAACATCTCGGCGACCTCGCCCACCGGTATCGGCGTGCCAGGAGGGACCGCTCCGGCGAGGATCACTCGCCGGAGTTCATCGAGGATGGTGTTCTGCGGTCCGCCACCTCGGCCCACAACCGCCTTGAACAGGGCGGCGGAGTGTCGGCGATCGGTCATCCACCGATCTTGCTACGTGCAGCCTGCCGATGTCGGACAATCAACACTCCACTATTGACATGTCACTAGTGGAGTGTCAGAGTGGAGGAGTCAGTGTTTCCCAGCCCAGGAGTGCAGCCATGACCGACATCCAGACCGAGGTGGATCCCGAGGTGCGCGGCAACCTGCCCGCCGAGGGACAGTTCTTCCGTACCGGCAACTACGCCCCCGTCGATGACGAGCTCACCGATTTCGACCTCCAGGTCGACGGCACCATCCCCGCCGACCTGGACGGGTGGTACCTGCGCAACGGACCCAACCCGCGCCAGGCCGCCGCCCACTGGTTCACCGGTGACGGCATGGTCCACGGCGTCCGTATCGAGAACGGGGCCGCCGCCTGGTACCGCAACCGCTGGGTGCAGACCGACAGCTTCAAGAACGACTTCCCGCTCTACCGCGCCGACGGCACCCGCAACCTGCACGCCAGCAAGGCCAACACCCACGTCGTCAACCACGCAGGCAAGACGTTGGCTCTGGTCGAGTCGTCGCTGCCCTACGAGATCTCCAACGATCTGCAGACCATCGGCGCCTACGACTTCGGCGGCAAGTTGGTGGATTCGATGACCGCGCACCCGAAGATCTGCCCCACCACCGGCGAGATGCACTTCTTCGGCTACGGCAACATCTTCACCCCGCACGTCACCTATCATCGCGTCGACGCGAGCGGTGAACTCGTCATCAACCGGCCCGTCGAGGTGCCCGCGCTGACGATGATGCACGACTTCGCCCTGACCGCCGGCCACGTGATCTTCATGGATCTGCCCATCGTGTTCAACCTCGATGTCGCGCTGGAAGGCAAGGGCGACATGCCATATCGCTGGGACGACAACTACGGTGCCCGGCTCGGGGTGCTACGCCGCGACGACCCTTTCGGTGAGATCCGCTGGTTCGACATCGACCCCTGCTACGTCTTTCACGTCGCCAACTCCTACGATCACGCCAATACGATTGTGCTGCAGGCAATTCGCTATCCAGAACTGTGGCGTGACGGCGGCGACTTCAAGTCCGACGGGGTGCTGTGGTCGTGGACGCTGGATCTGACCACCGGCACGGTCACCGAGCGCCAACTCGACGATCGCGCGGTGGAATTCCCGCGCATCGATGACCGGCTGGCCGGACTGCCCGCCCGCTACTCGGTGTCGGTGGCCAACGACAGCCTGCTGCGCTACGACCTGAACACCGGTGTCAGCGAACAGCATTCGTTCGGCACCGGCGGCCCGGGCGAAGCGGTGTTCGTCCCGTCGGCGACGGGCCCGGCCGACGAATCCAACGGCTACTACCTCGGATACGTCTACGACCCGACGCGCGACGGCAGTGATCTGGTGATCCTGGACGCCGCCGACTTCGCCGGAGATCCCGTGGCCCGCATCCGGCTACCGCGGCGGGTGCCCTACGGCTTCCATGGCAACTGGATCTCCAGTTAGACGGCTCGCCGGTGGGCGATCGGACTGACCCCGTAGGCCCGCTTGAACGCACTGCTGAACGCGAACGGGGTGCTGTAGCCGACCTGTCGGGCCACCGCCGCGATGGTGTCATCGCCGGCCCGCAACAGGTCGGCGGCCAGCGCCAGGCGCCACCCGGTGAGAAACGAGATCGGCGGCTCACCGACCGACTCGGTGAACCGCCGGGCCAGCACCGCGCGCGAACACCCCACGGCGGCAGCCAGATTCGCCACCGTCCACGGATGTTCGGGTTGATGATAGATCAACCGCAGCGCCGGGCCCACCAGCTCGTCGTGCCCGGCCTGCCACCACGGGGGTGCAGTGTCGGCGCTGTCGAACCAGGTGCGCAACGCGCCGATCAACACCAGGTCGAGGAGGCGGTCCAGAAAAATCTCCTGACCGTCGCCGTCGCGGCCCGCTTCCATCGCCAGGAGCGCCACCAGGGGTGAGTCCCAATCCTGCGCCCGGATCACCACCAGCGGCGGCAGGGTGTCGAGTAGCCGGGCACTGACGGCACTTCGGCCTTCGTAGGCCCCGATGACGCAGCGCTGCTCGCCGGCGCTGCTGTTGCCCCAGGTGCGCACCCCCAGGGTCATCGCGAACCGCAGATCCGCCCCGGCCGGCGTCGTGCAGCGCTGACCGGGGTGGATGACCACTTGCGGAGCCGTGCCGGGGGAATCGGCGAAGACGTAGTGGCGGGTGCCGCGGGCCACGGCGACATCACCGTCGGCCAACCAGACCTCGGCGCCGTCGTCGGCGGTGACGACCGCCCGGCCCTGGGTCTGACAGATCAACGTCAGCGGTGCTTCGTCCTGAATCCGCATGGCCCAGGGCGGATCCAGGGACAGCCGCAGCACAAACGCCCCACGCGCTCGCACACCGTCGAGCAGTCCGGCAAGTGCGTCCACAATCGGCAGCCTAGCGCTGAGACGCTCGCGTATGTGACAGCGACGATCGACCATGGATCGTCGCACTTCTAGGCGGTTGGCTCAGATGCATGAGCACCAATCCGGTTCTGATCCTGACGACCACCGCCGCGCTCGGCGCCGCCGCCGTAGGCGGACTCTTCTACGCCTTCTCCACGTTCACCATGCGCGGCTTGAGCCGTACCGATCCCCACGACGCCATCACCGCCATGCGGGGCATCAACGCCGAAGCCCAGGCCAACGCGCCATTCCTGGTGCTGTTCCTCGGCTCGTCGGTGCTGGCCCTGGCGGTCGGGGTGCTGGCGGTGACACAGCTGGACCGACCGGGCAGCGCCTACCTGCTGGCCGGCGCAGCCCTGTCGGTTGTTGCGCTGATCGTCACCATCGCGTTCAACGTGCCGCTGAACAACAGGCTCGACGCCGTGCACCCCGACGGCCTGTCGGCCGCCGAGGCCGCCCGGGTGTGGGTCGCCTACTGCGTGCCGTGGAAGGCGTGGAACCACGTGCGCACGGCCGCACCGCTAGTGGGTGCGGTGCTGATGCTGGCGGGCACTCGGTATCGGTGACCGGCGGAACGACACGGTGATGACCACCGCGGCGGCCAGCGCCAGCGTCGCGGCGATGGTCGCAGTGGGAGCGATACCGGAGTCGAAGGCGGTGCGGGCCGACTCGAGTAGCGCGTCACCGATCGGTGCAGGCACCGTCGACGCCACCGAGGTGGCTCCGGCGATACTCTCTGCCGCATCGCCGGCCTGGGCGGGGCTCAGCCCGGCCGGGATCTCGACGTTGTTGCGGTAGAACGCGGTGAAGATGGTGCCCAACGTCGCGGTGCCGAGGACGGCGCCCATTTCGTAGGCGGTCTCTGACACCGCGGACGCCGCACCGGCTTTGGCGGCGGGCACCGAGGCCACGATGGTGTCGTTGGACATCGTCTGCGAGATACCGACGCCGAGTTCGAGAACGATGAACGACACGATCACCGCGACCGCGGACAGGTTGTGGCGGAACAGCAGGATCAGCAGGAACCCGGCAGCCAGCAGGATCAGACCGGTGGTCATCAACGCCTGCGGGCTGAACCGCTTGGCCAACTTGACCACCGCCAGACCGCCGATCACCGAGATCACCGCACCCGGCAGCGTCACCAGTCCGGCCGCCAGCGGGCTGAGCCCGAGCACCAACTGCAGGTGCTGAGAGATGAAGAACAGGAAGCCGATGAGGCCGACGATCGACAGGAAGTTCGCCAGGATGGACGAGCTGAACGGCGCGTAACTGAACAGCTTCATGTCCAGCATCGGTGTGGCGCTGCGATTCTGGCGACGGACGAACGTCACGCCTGCAGCGATGCCGACGGCCACTGCGACGGCCACCAGCCAGGACAGGCCGTCATGGGCGGCGGTCTTGATGGACCACACCAGCGGCAGCATGGTCGCGAACGACAACACCACGCTGATCGGGTCCAGCGGGCCCGGGTTGGGGTCGCGTGACTCGGGGATCAGACGCGGTCCGAGGACCAGCAGCGGCAGCAGGATCGGGACGGCGACGAGAAAGACCGCACCCCAGTGGAAATGCTCCAGCAGCACCCCGCCGACGATGGGACCGAGCGCGGAGCCGGCGGTGAAGCCCGAGGCCCAGATGGCGATGGCCAGCCGGCGCGCGGAGGCGTCGATGAAGATGTTGCGCAGCAGCGACAGCGTCGACGGCATCAGCATGGCGCCGAACACGCCGAGCAGGGCGCGGGCGCCCACCAGTGCTTCGGCGGTCGGGGCGAACGCGGCGGCGACGGAGACCACGGCGAAGCCGCTGGAGCCGATCATCAGCAGCCGTCGGCGGCCGATCCGGTCGCCGAGCGCGCCCATGGCGACCAGCAGCGCGGCCAGCACCAGAGGATAGGCGTCGACGATCCACAGCTGGGTCGACGCCGCGGGCCGGAAGTCCTCGGCGATCATCGGCAGCGCGAACGCCAGCACGGTGTTGTCGATGGCGATCAACATCACCGGCAGCATCAGTACTGCCAGGGCGAACCAGGCGCTGCGGGGGGTGCGGACGTCGGCCGCAGACTCCTCGAGATAGGTGGACATGAAAGGTAACTCCTCGGGTGGTGCAGGACAGCGGAGCCAGAGGGCTCGACGCTGGTGAATCAGTCTTGGGAGCGGATGGTGCCCTCGGTGAGGGTGGCCATGATCGCGTCGACGATGCGGTGCTTGGGCGTGCCGTCTTCCTTGGCGGCCTGGTAACCGGCCATCAGCAATGACCAGAACACCCGGCGCGCCCAGCCAGGCGGCGCCGTGGCCGGTTGGGTGGACACCTTGCTCAGCATCTCGGCGATGATCTCGTCACCGGTGTCGAGGTGGGCCTTCATCGCAGGATCTGCGCTGATCTGCGGGTCGCTGTAGACGTAGAGCGCGATGGGGCCCAGATCGAGCTGGCATTCCACGACGCGCCGCAGCGCGTCCAGCGGCGGCCCGCAGTCGGGCTCGGCCTCTTCGATGGCGGCGTTGCTCAGCGCGTGCACCTGCAACGCGAGCGCGCGGATCAGTTCGGAGCGCTCGGGAAAGTAGCGATGCAGGGTGCTGCGGCCGACTCCGGCGGCAGCGGCGATTTCAGACAGTGGCGCAGAAGTGTTGTCGGCCAGCACCGTCATGGCAGCGTCGAGGATCGCCCTACGGGTGCGACCCCGCGGGCCACTCTCGATCGACTGCACCGCATTCATGCTTCGTAATGTAGCACAAATCTATCAAAATGGGACAAGGGTGTCCCACTTATGTCGGCGGCGTGAACCCGCCGGTCGGTGGGCCGGGAGGGCTTGGCGACGGTGGCGCAGGCGCGTAGTAGGGGATGGGGCTCGACGGCGGCGGTTGTTGCCAAGGCCGGGGTGGCGCCAGCCGTTCCACCTCCCGGCGGTGGCGCTCGGCCAGGACCGCGGCCAGCACCAACTGCGGGGGTGTGCCGGGCGGCGGTGCCGGCGAGATCCGGGACAGCACTTCGCCGGCGATCCGGTAGGCCATCTCCTCACGCAGCGCCGGGTCCAGCTGGTGGGCTCGTGACACGAACTGCCGCGCGAGCTCGGCCTGGTCGGGCTGCAGCCCGGACAGCTGCAGTGACGCCGCCCACCACGCCAGTGCCGGTGGCATGGCCGGCAGCGGGCCCATCCGCGGCCCCCGCTCGCTGATCACGATGGTGCCGGCGAAGACGTCGCCGATCCGCTTGCCCTTGGGCGACACCAGACTGCAGATCACCGCGGGCCCGCCGAAGAGCATGAAGATCTCGATGAATGCCGCCAATGAGCGAAACAGGGCCTGGCGGAAGCGTTCTGGGCCGCCGTCCTCGGACACCACCCGCAGGCCCATCGCCATCTTGCCCAGCGAACGCCCCCGTGTGGCCGTCTCGAATATCAGTGGGTACCCGACGAGCACCAGGATCGTGAAGATGATCAGCACCGCCGCTGACAACGCCGGGTCGTAGTTGGCCAGCGTGGCCGCCCACAGCAGCGTGCCGAAGAAGTAGCCGATGAGCATCACCGTGACGTCGATCAGCGAGCCCACCGCCCGCACCGGCAGCTGGGCGATCTGGACATCGAGAACGACGGCGTCGCCGGTCACCACAGCATCGGGCGACGGCTGGGCCCAATCGCCGCGGAGGCCGGTGGGCTTCGAACTGTCGGGCTTCGAGCCGTCGGGCATCGAGCTGGGCGTAGCCACATCATCGACGCTACTAGACTCGGCCGCGTGGATGTCGACGCGTTCGTGCTGGCCCACAAGCCCGCTTGGGATCGGCTGGAAGCGCTGGTCAAGAACCGTCGAAAGCTCTCCGGCGCCGAAGTCGACGAACTGGTGGAGCTCTATCAGCGGGTCGCCACGCACTTGTCGATGCTGCGCTCATCGTCCACGGACTCGGTGCTCGTCGGGCGGCTCTCCACGCTGGTGGCCCGGGCCAGGGCGGCCGTCACCGGAGCGCACGCGCCACTGTGGAGTGAGTTCGCCCGGTTCTGGACGGTCTCGTTTCCCGTGGTCGCCTACCGGGCCTGGCGCTGGTGGCTGGCCTCGGCGGTCGCGTTCTTCGTGGTTGCCACCGTCATCGGGTTCTGGGTGGCGGGCAACCCCGAAGTGCAATCGACCATCGGTACGCCCACCGATATCGACGAGTTGGTGAACCATGAGTTCGCCGCGTATTACAGCGAGAACCCCGCCGGTTCCTTCGCCCTGCGGGTCTGGATCAACAACTCGTGGGTGGCCGCTCAGTGCATCGGGTTCGCGATCCTGTTGGGTCTGCCTATTCCGTACCTGCTGTTTCAGAATGCGGCCAACCTCGGTGTCTCCGCCGGCTTGATGTTCCACCACGGCAAGGGCGACATCTTCCTGGGACTGCTTACGCCGCACGGGTTGCTGGAGCTGACGGCCGTGTTCCTGGCGGCCGCCGCCGGCATGCGGTTGGGCTGGATGGTGATCTCCCCGGGCAACCGGCCCCGCGGCCAGGTGCTCGCCGAACAGGGGCGGGCGGTCGTGGCCGTGGCGGTGGGACTTGTTGCCGTGCTGCTGGTGTCAGGTCTGATCGAGGCGCTGGTGACACCGTCGCCGTTCCCCACCGTCGTGCGTATCGCCATCGGTGTCGTCGCCGAGGTCGTATTCCTGGGCTATATCGGGTATTTCGGGCGCAAAGGGGTGCGGGTCGGTGCCACCGGTGATGTGGAGGACGCCCCCGACGTGGTGCCGACCGGCTGAGTTCCTACAGCTTGCCGGCGGCTTTCATCGCCAGATAGCGATCGGCGAGGGCAGGCGCGAGGTCTTCGGGGAGTGCGTCGATGACCTCGACCCCGCTGCGGCGCAGCCGGGATGCCAACGAGTGACGGTCATTTCTGGACTTCTCGGCGGCGGCCGCGTCATACACGGCTGCGGCATCAGCGCGGCCTGCGGCGAGCTCGTCGACGCGCGGGTCGGCGACGGCGGCCACGATCACCCGGTGCCGGGCAGCGAACGCCGGCAGTACCGGCAGCAGGCCCTCGTCGAGAGCTGAGGAGTTCAGGTCGGTCAGCAGTACCACCAATGCCTGACGACGGGTCCGCCGCTGTACCGCAGAAACCGTTGCCGCGAAATCGGATTCGACGAGTGCGGGCTCCAGTGGCGCCATCGCCTCGACCAGCTGGGCCAGCAGCCCGGTCCGGGAGGCATCGACCACTGCAGCTTTGGTGGTGCGGTCGTGGGCGAGGAAGTCGACACGATCGCCGGCCCGGGCGGCGAGTGCGGCCAGCAGCAGTGCGGCATCCAGTGACCAGTCCAGCCGGGGCCACCCGCCGGGGTCGCTGGCGGTCGGGTCGACGCCCACCCGCCCCGCGGAGGTGCGCCCTGTGTCGACGACGATCACCACCCGGCGGTCGCGTTCGGGACGCCAGGTGCGCACCACCACGTCATGTCGCCGCGCGGTGGCTCGCCAGTCGATGGACCGCACGTCATCACCGACGACATACTCACGTAGCGAGTCGAATTCGGTGCCTTGACCCCGGATCAGCACGGGGATCATCCCATCGAGCTCGCGTAGTTTCGCCAGCCGGGACGGCAGATGTTTACGGGACAGGAACGGCGGCAGGATCCGAACCGTCCACGGCACCTGATGAGAGCGCTGCCGACCGGCGAGCCCGAGCGGACCGATGGAGCGGGCGGTCACCACCGCCGAGTGCTGATCTCCACGGCGCATCGGGCGAAGCGACGTGCGCACCTGTTGCCGTTGCCGGGGCGCGATGTGCACGTCGTGGGTGCGCGGTTGGGCCCGGGTGCTGGGCGCCCAGGCGTCGCGGACCAGGCCCCGGAACGTCCGGGTGCCGGTGTTGTGTACCACCAACGTGAGCTCCACCGGTTCACCGAGGCGCGCGGAAGTATCCCCCGAGCGGCTGAACCCCAGTGCGCGAGGGCTCGCCGCCAATGTGATGTCGAGCGCCACCGCGACGGCCAGGGTGGCCAGCAGTACCACGAAAGCGGTTGCCGGCCAAGGGGCCAGGGCTACCGGGACAACGCAGAGCAGCGCCACCAGCCCGGTGCGGCCGGTGAGGATCACTACCGCGGCACCGGAACGGTGGCCAGGATGCCGTCGAGCACGCCGTCGGGTGTTGCGCCCTCGAGTTCGGCTTCGGGGCGCAGCGCGATCCGGTGGCGCAGGGTGGGGCGGGCCATGGCCTTCACGTCATCGGGGGTGATGTAGTGGCGGCCCGAGAGCCATGCCCAGGCCCTGGCCGTGCCCAGTAACGCCGTGGACCCGCGCGGTGACACCCCGAGCTGCAGCGCAGGCGACTGCCGGGTGGCTCCGACGATGTCGACGATGTAGCCGAGCACCTCGTCGGCGACGAGCACCCGGCGCACCGCTTCCCGGCCGGCGATCAGCTCCGCAACACCGGCCACCGGTCGGATCGCCGACAGGTCGCGCGGGTCGAACCCGTGAGCGTGCCGTGCCAGGATCGCCATCTCCTGATCACGCGGCGGCAGCGGCACATTCAACTTCAGGAGGAACCGGTCGAGCTGGGCCTCGGGAAGCTGGGAGGTGCCTTCGTATTCGATCGGGTTCTGGGTGGCGGCCACGATGAAGGGATCGGGTAGCAGGCGGGGATCGCCGTCGACACTGACCTGGCGTTCCTCCATGGCCTCCAATAGTGCGGCCTGCGTCTTCGGCGGGGTGCGGTTGATCTCGTCGGCGAGCATCAGGTTGGTGAAGACGGGGCCCTGGCGGAACTCGAACTCGGCGGTGCGCGCGTCGTAGACCAGCGAGCCGGTGATGTCGCCCGGCATCAGGTCCGGGGTGAACTGGACGCGTTTGAAGTCCAGTTGCAGCGCGGCAGCCAGTGCCCGCACCAGTAGTGTCTTCGCCACGCCGGGAACACCTTCCAGGAGCACATGGCCACGGCACAGCAAGGCGATCACCAGACCGCTGACCACGGCGTCCTGACCGACCACGGCCTTGCCGATCTCGGTACGCAGGGCCAGCAGTGCGGCGCGGGCGGCATCCGGTGTCACCGTAGGCGAGGTGTCCGATGTTGCGGGCGATGTCACGAGTGGGCGACCTGCCTTTCGATGTCGTCGAGTGCGTGAGCGAGTTGGGTCAGATCGTGGTCGGACTCCGGGGCGGGCCCGAAGAGGCGATGCTGCAAGGTATTTGGGTCCAATCCGGTGCGGTGCGCGACGGCCTGCACCACGGTGGCGGGGGCCGGCTGCACGCCGAGCCCGAGTCTGGGCGCCAGTCGCTGCAGCGTCGCGGTGCGCAGAGCATCGGCGGCGCGATCCCGCGCCCGCCGTGAGCGGTACAGCCGGCCGCGGCCTTCGACGGTCTCCGACGCCCGCACCACGACGGGGAGCCGTTCGGCCACCAGCGGCCCCATCCGGCGGCCCTTCCACAGTGCGACCAGTGCGACCACCAGCCACAGCTGCCAGACCATCCAGTCGACCTGCTTGGGAATCATATCGAAAATGGTTGCGGCGCTGGAGTTCTCTCCCTCGGCACGTTGGGGTGCGTACCAGATCAGCCGGGGATGGGTGCCGGCCAGGTTCATCGCCAGCGAAGCATTACCCTCTTGCAGCAGTGTCGAGTTCGTCATGAAGTTGGCGGTGCTCGCGACGGTGATGGTGCGACCGTCGTCCAGGTAGCGCACCACCGCGCCGGAATAGCAGCGCGTCACGTCCGTCGAGGAGCCCTCGAGCGCCTCATAGGTATCGGTGGGCCCGAACTGGGCGGCCCCGGCCCGGTTGGCTTCCCGGAGGTCACAGTCGGGCTCGCCGCCGTAGGTGGCGGTGGGGGCCACCCGGACCTCGGGGGCCAACGCTTCCCGCGTCCGGGACGTGGGTTCGATCAGCAGGCGGTCACCGGGGGCATCGGACAGCCGGGTGAGCAGCGCGTCGTCAGCCAGGTAGTGGGTCTGGGCGACCAGGATCAACGAGTCGGGGCGCGCGGCATTTTCGGCCTCGGCGACCGTACCGGCCACCACGACGTCGACGCCCTGTTCGCGCAGCAGTGTCACCAGGGCATGGGCGCCCTCCGGCGATGTCGACTCCGGGTCCATCCGGCCGCCGGGACGGGCCGCGGTCAGCCAGGCGGCCACGCTCGCCACCGCGACGATCATGATGATCGCCGCAGCCACCCAACTCCAGGTCCGTCGGCGACTCGCAACCGCCGGGACCCGCGGTGTCGCCGTCACCGCACCTCCGCCCATCCGCTTGCGGCGACGTCCGGGGGCGGACCGGCGTCCGGACCGGGCCGGGCCCGCAGGTGCTCGTCGAGATCGCTGATCATCTGGTAGATGGCCGGGGTACCGGGCCGCTCACCGTAGGTGACGTCGTTGAACGCCGTTGCGGCTCTGGCGAGTTCGCCGGAGAGCCCCGGTAGGGAGGTGCCGGCGTCGCGGGCCAGTTCGTTGGCGGTGCGGCCCGGCACCGCGGCGAGGACGCCGGTTTCCTCGAGGTGCCGGGCGACGGCGCGCAGCCGGTGCCGGATCGCGGCCGCCCACTCACCTCGTGCGGCGCATTGTTGCGCGGCGTCCCGATGCCGGTCGGCGGACAGTTCAGCACTGCCGAACAGCTGGTGATCACCACCACGGTTGGTGCGCATGGTTTTTCGCGCCAACCGGATCGCGACCACCGCGGCGACGACGAGAACGAGCAGCAGCAGGGAGATGGTGAACCAGCCGCCGGGAAGCAGGTCACCTTTGGTGATGATGCGGTAGATCAGGTGGTCGATCCACTCACCCAATCGGTCGGACAGCGATCCCGTCGGATAGATCGGCTTGGTCAGCTCACGCTCGGCGGCCTCTCGGGCGGCGTCGCGGTCGATGTCTACTGGCGGCACGGCAGGTGCATTCTCAGTGCCGGGCCAACCACAGGTGGTCAGTCGACGCGGTGGCTGCGGGGCCGCCCGCCGCTCCGGTGCGCAGCACCAGATCGAACGCCTCGGCCCGGATGCGGCGGTCGGTGTAGAGCAGGACCACGACGCCGGCCGTGAAAGGGGCCGTGATCACCTGACCGATGATGGCTCCGACACTGGCCAGCACGGTACCGATCAGCACCCCCGCGGTGGTGTCCAGGCCGGCGACGATCTGCGCCAGAGCGAACGGCATGCCGACGGCCAGTGTGATCGCCCAGACCACGACCCCGGCCAGCGCGCGAATACCGAAGACGCGCAGGAAATCATGGCGCACCAGGAACATCGAGCGGCGGACAGCGGGGAGCACCGGCATCCGTTCGAGCACCACCGCCGGCGGCGCAAAGGACAACACGGTGGCCAGGTAGGCCAACGCAGCAATCAGTCCCAGCCCCAGCGGGATCCCGACGACGACGGCTGCCACCCAGTTGGTGCCGGCGACCAGGGCGACCACGATGCCGACCGCCACGCCGATGAGCAGCACCGCGCCGAGCAGTTCCAGTAGCGCCAAGCCGAGCAGCGGCAGGATCCGGTCCTTGATCCTGGACCAGGCTTCGCCGATGGTGATGGAAGACCCGAAGACCGCCCGGCCCACCACCACCGTGAGCATGCCGCTGAGAATCACCGCGGCCAGCGCCTGCATCAGGCCCGACGCCAGCGACGTGGCGATGGTGCCGACCATCGCGGAGGTGGATTCAATGTCGCCGCGCAGGGCGTCGAGCTCTCCCAGGGCGGCCAGCGGGCCGATCTGCAGGATCAAGGCGAGCACCTGGGTGACGATCACGACGGCGGCCGTCAACCCCAGCGTCGCTTTCGGGTTCGACCGGATGTAGCGGGCGGCGCCGTTGAAGATGTCGCTGAGCGTGAGTGGACGCAGCGGGATGATGCCGGGCTGCATCGCGACCGGTGGAAGCTGTGGGTAGCCGGGCGGCGGGTAACCCTGAGTCTGGTACGGGTACTGCGGGTATTGGGGGTATGGCTGCGGCTGGTATCCGTACGGCGGATAGCCCTGCTGCGGGTAACCCGGTGGGGGATAGCCGGGTGGCCAGCCGGGCCCTGTCGGCGGCTGGGTCACAGGTGGGTGCCCCGCCGTTGCTCAGGGCAGTGGTTGTTCATGATCCCATCCTGTCGACGGCTGCGGAAAATGACAACGATACGAGTCTCACGTGGGCCGAGCCCGCGTAGCGTCGAGGCCATGGCGGAACTCAAAGCGCGGCTGCGGGCCGACCTGACTCAGGCGATGAAGGCGCAGGACAAGCTGCGGACGGCGACGCTGCGGATGCTGTTGGCCGCCGTCCAGACCGAGGAGATCTCCGGCAAGCAGGCTCGCGAGCTCTCGGACGCCGAGGTGCTCAAGGTGCTGGGGCGGGAGGCGAAGAAGCGTGGTGAGGCCGCGCAGATCTTCATCACCAACGGCCGCGGTGAACTGGCGGCCAACGAGCGCGCCGAAGCGGCGGTGATCGACGGGTACCTGCCCACGCAGCTCAACGACGACGAGGTGGCGCACGCTGTCAACACGGCGATCGCTCAGGTGGCCGAGGAGATCGGCGAACGACCGGGCGCCCGGCAGATGGGTCTGGTGATGAAGGCCGCCAACACGATCATCGCGGGCAAAGCCGACGGAGGCCGGATCTCAGCGGCCGTCAAGAGCCGGCTCTGAAGGACCTGCGGTAGCCGGTTTGCCCGCGAATCGCCCGGGTATCCGCTTCGCATGACCAGGTTCGGATACACCCTCATGACGGAGCAAGCTGGACCCAAAGAACTTGTCCAGCACGCTGTTTCAGCGGAGCAGGTCGGATTCGACTTCGAGGTGTGCAGTGACCATTTCTCACCGTGGCTCTCCGCCCAGGGACACGCCCCGAATGCGTGGACCGTTCTGGGCGCCGTCGCGCACGCCACCGAGCGAGTCGACCTGTATTCCTATGTCACCTGCCCCACCATCCGCTACCACCCGGCCATCGTCGCTCAGCAGGCGGCCACCGTGCAGATCCTCGCCGATGGCCGGTTCACCCTCGGCCTCGGTAGCGGCGAAGCCCTCAACGAACACATCGTCGGCAAGAGCTGGCCGAGTCTGCAGACGCGGCAGGACATGCTCGTCGAAGCCATCCACATCATCCGCGAACTCTGGACCGGCACCCTGGTGGACTGGCGCGGCGAATACTTCCAGGTGGACTCGGCGCGCATCTGGGATGTGCCGGAGGATCCCATCGGCATCGGGGTCTCGATGACCGGTGACCGCGCCATCGACATGTTCGCGACCTTGGCCGACCACCTGATCGAGGTGCAGCCCGAAGCGGAACGCGTCCAGGCCTGGCATGACGCCCGCCAGGCCACCGGATTACCCGGCGAGGGCCGCGTGGTCGGACAGATCCCGGTGTGCTGGGACCCAAGCCGCGACGCGGCCATCGAAAGGGCCCATGACCAGTTCCGGTGGTTCGGCGGCGGGTGGGCCGTCAACGCCGACCTGCCCACCACGGCGGGCTTCGCCGGCGCCACGCAGTTCGTGCGTCCGGAGGACGTCGCCGACAGCATCCCGTGCGGGCCTGATCTCGACGCGATCGTCGACGCGGTGAGCGAGTACTGGAAGGCCGGTTTCACCGACATCGCGTTGGTGCAGATCGGCGGCGAACACCAGGAGCAGTTCTTCAAAGAGGCCGCTGAACCACTGTTGGCCGCCCTGCGGTCCGCATCCGCGTAAACCGAGAGGATCAAGATGACCGACGACCACAGCCAACGGGTAGCAACAAGCCCGCACGAGGTCAAAGGTGTGGACGGCGACAAGGACCGGCCGGGACCCGCCGATCACGGGGGCCAGGGCGGGATGGCGACCCGTGAGGTCGCACCCGATGTCGCCGACGAAAAGGGGAGTCCGGAACCGCCCGACTGATCGCGGGGCGTCAGGCCGGCGTGGCCAGTTGGCGCCGCGCGCGGCGTTCCACGAGCAGCGGGATGAAGTCGCGGATGGGACTTTCGTGAGGGCATTACCTTGCCCAAATGGCAGTCAAAGCCGCGTCAACGAGGCAATCGTCACATCGGTCGACTGTCAACACTCGCGTCACTGTGGCGCCCCTGCCGGCTGCCGCGGTAGGCGCCCCGGCGCAGGGCGGTCAGCCAGCCGGGCAGTAGGTCCACGCCCGGCGCCGAGTGCACCGTGGGATCAAGGGCGAGGGGGCCCTGTTCGGACTCCGGCAGCAGGCCGTCGACGGTGAGGACGCCCAGCGGCGTGAAATCGCCGAGGCCACTCGCCTGATCGAGCGCGATGTGGATCGGGTCGTTCTGCAGATGCTCCGACAACGTCGTTAGTGACAGGCCACCCTCGACAGGAGTGAGAATCTGAGCCCGTAGCCACCAGACCTGACCGCCGTAACCCAGCGGCATCAACGTCGAAAACGTGGCCTGGCGCCACGATGTCGTGGGCCGAAGAACAATTCGTCCCACCGCATTCGAGCCGGCCGTGACCATCAACACATCCCACGGCGAGGAACCGTGGTCCATCCGGAAGGCCAATCCGGCGAAATCTGGCCATTCGCCTGGCAATCCGGCACCCTTCGACAATCGCACCACGACGTCGCCGGTGCCGATGGGCAGACCCTTGTTGAAAGCCGCCGTCCGTTCGATGCTGCCTCGGGCCAGCACCCCATTGGGGTGGAACGCTCGCCGCCGGCGAAACTCTGCGCCCAATTTGAATGGTGCTTCAGCGATATCGGAGATCTGCACGCTGTGGTGTGCCCCGCATTCCGGGGGGTAAACGACGCGGGAGTGTTTAACCTCCCCGAAACAGGGCATCAAGTCGGCACACGTGCTGCGCATGCGCACGACGATTTTCGAGAGGCCGCCGTGACTGCAACACTCCCCGAACTGCATGGATCCACCTACGCCGCACCCGATGTGTATCGGCCGCAGGAGGATTCACGCCTGCTGATCGACACCCTGGAGCGCACTACAGTGGTCGTCGGGCGTCGGGTGGCCGACCTGTGCACCGGCAGCGGGATCGTCGCGATCGCCGCCGCGGAGCTGGGCGCGGAAACAGTGGCCGCGTGGGACATCTCCGAGGATGCGGTGCGCTGTGCCCGCCGGAACGCCCGCCGCGCCGGCGTCGAGATCGACGTGCATCTGGGCGCTTTCAGCCACGCGCTCACCACGGGGCCCTATGACGTGGTGGTCTCCAACCCGCCATATGTTCCGAACCCGGTCGATGTCGACCTCACGCTCCCGTCCAATGCCGACCCAGCCTGGTCCTGGGACGGCGGAGTGGACGGCCGCGCCATCGTCGACCCCCTGTGCGCTATGGCGCCGGCACTGCTGGCCGACGGCGGTACGCTGCTTCTTGTGCAATCGGAGTTCACCGGCGTCGAACAGTCCGTCAGCGCCCTGCGCAGCGCCGGCCTGACCGCTGATGTGGTTGCGTGGCAGCTGATTCCCTTCGGCCCGGTGCTCAACGCGCAGGCCCGCTGGCTGGAGTCCACCGGGCGGCTCCCGATCGGGCGGCGCGATGAAGAGCTGGTCGTCATCAGGGCCGACAAACGGTGAGTGACACGCAACCTCGACGGGTGCGGATCGTCCCGAAAGGGCCGGTCATGGTCGAGGGTCCGGTGAGCATCGAGATGCCGGACGGCAGCACCGTCGACTCGGATCGCTTCATGGTGGCGATCTGTACGTGCAAGCGCAGCAAGACCTATCCCTTGTGCGACACCAGCCACCGGCGCAAAATGCGGCCGGCGTAACGGTTTACCCGCACAACAGAAACGGCCCGCCTCACGGCGGGCCGTTCTCATGCTTTCCAGGCCGGTCAGGTCAGCGGCCGGCGCAACGACGACTCACCGTTTGCCCAGGCCGTCATCACCAAATCGGCCAGCCGGTTCTCGACCACGGCGTGGGCACGGATCCCGAAGACGATGTCGCGCTCCAATTGCGGCTCCGTGCGGATCAACTCACCCACCACGTCGGTGCGGACCACCTGTTCGTGCACTGCGTCTGCTTCGACGTGCTCACGGTAGAACCGGATGCACGGTTCCGGCGCTCCGAGCCGCTCGAAACCTTCGACCAGCCGCGCCGACCCCGGGGGAGAGGTGATTTCGGTGGATGCGAAGTGCCCGATGGTCGCGCCGCGGAACTCGCGGTGTAGACCGAAGAGTGACATCAGGTTCACTGCCGAAAGAGCTTCCGCGGGAACGGAATCGATGTAGCCGAGGTAACCGGCATTCAGGTTCGCGGCCGTCAGCAGGTCTGCGTACAACTGCTGATGAAGCGCCTCACCGCGGCCGCCGCCGAACTCGTCGAACTCGATGGCGACAAAAGAGGCCTTGGCCTGGCCGGTCAGCCGCGGGATGACCCAGGCATGGGGGTCGGCCTCTTTCAGGTGGTAGAGCGACCGGTGGACGAAGTACTCGCGCGCCTGCTCCCAGGTGCCTTTGTCCCGCAGATAGTAGGACGGACCCGCTGCATCGGGTGAGCCCTCGGCCGGCTCGCGGGAGAGTGCATCCATGGCCGCGGAGGCCGACACATCGTCGGCGAGCGGTCCGACTTCCTCGATGACCGCGTCGAGGAACGCGGCTTCCAGGTGTGACCGCAGGTGCAGTAGAGCCGGATTCCATTCCCACGCCGGATCGACACCGCGGAAGCCGCGGTAGTGCAGCTCGTAGCAGATGTAGAGCGCCAGATGAAGATCCAGACCCCAGGGGTCGGAATCGGTCACCGGTGCGTCGATGCGGGTGAGGTGGCGGCGCGGCGGACGGTGCCCGAGGACCTCGATCACCGTGGCCGACAGCGGTCCGGCGGCAACAGGCAACAGAGGTTCAGTCATGGGCGTAGCAAGGGTCACGAGGTTCAGATACCCGCGCAGGGTGTCGAGAAACCCGCTGACGCCAATGTCACAGCCGCCACAGCGCCTCTTGGGTCATGCTCGCGATCAGCTGTCCGTCCCGGTCGTACATCGATCCGACGACCAGACCGCGGTTGTCACTGTTGTTCACCGGGTTCACCTCGTAGCGGTGCCAGTTCGTCGGAGTGAACGGCCGGTGGAACCAGACCGAGTGGTCCAGGCTCGCGGCGTAGCCGATGTCGGCGCGCACCGGAGTCCCTGGCGGGCGGGCGGCGGGCACCGGGCCGAGGTCGGTGACGAAGGTCAGGGCGCAGGCGCGAGTCAGCGCATCGTCTTCGATGGTGCCGCTGAACCGGACCCAGTACGGCGGTACCGCAAAGGACGCCGAATCCGACGGCGGGGTTCGGATCTCCAGATGCTCGGTGATCGAGAGCCCCAGGTCCTTGGGCAGCGCGTCGTCGAGGTCGACCGAGGCCGGGGCGGGTGGATGCCAGTCGGCGCCCGTCTCGGGCCGGTGGAACGACGCGATCATCTCGAGGATGATCTTGTCTTCCTGCACCGCGGTGACCCGGCGCGTGTCGAAGGACCGGCCGTCCCGGCTTCGTTCCACGTGAAACTGCAGTTCGACCCCGAACTTCCCGCCTCGGACGAAATACGTGTGCAGCGACTGCGGCAGCTTGTCCGGTTCCACGGTGGCGCCCGCCGCGCCGAGCGCCTGGGCGGCGATCATCCCGCCGAACAACCGCTCCCCGCGGCCGCCCCGGGGTTCGGGCACCGCGAACACATCGCCGTCGCGCTCGAAAGCCAGCAGCTCGCCAACCCAGCTCTTCTTGACACCTGTCATCAATCGCCGACCCTAGTGGTCGGCAAAATACTTCTGTCCGTCGGTGGCCATCCGCCCGAAACCGGCTTTGATCACCGGTGCCAGCACGCGGAACGGCAGCCGCAACGCATGCTTGGGTTCGATCGCCACAGTCCAGGTGAACAGGGTGCCGGTGCCCTCGGGCGCCACCGCGTAGTCCTCGGCGAACCGGCGGAACAGCGGGGCGTTGGTCTCATACACGTAGAACGAGTAACCGCGGCCTTCATCCCAGCGGAAGAAGTTCTCCCGCACCCGCGAAACACCCAGCGGCAGAACCACTTCGCGGGTGGTGCCGACACCGAAGGGGCGTGGGCTCGTCCAGGTCACGTCCTGCACCGACGGGCCCCAGTCGGCCAGCGAGTTGTCGCACACCAGCGACGTCCAGACGACGTCGGGTGGCGCGTCGTAGCGCATCTCGTACCGGAACACGTGCGGAGCGGTGTCGAACACCGTCGAATCCGTGGATTCGAGGGGATACCAACGGGCCATGAAATCAGACCCTAGCCGCTGATCAGCCCGTCCGGAATGCAGGCCCTGAGCTGGACCACCAGCTCAACTTGGCGCGTGATGGTTGTGGTGGGTTCGCCTGGTCTTCACCTGCCGGTCCAGGCCCGGCATCTCAATTGCGGCCGTCGGGCTGATCGTTGTTCTTCTGGGCGCCCCAGCCGTGCACCCGGTCGACCTCGATCAGCGCGCTGACCCGCGGCCGATCCCGGGTCGGGTACTGCTGTCCCTGGTAGTGCTGCGAAAGGGCATCGATGTCGGCGAGGCCCTCGTCGTCGTAGATGGCGGTGACGTGTCCGATGACGGTGACGTGGGTGTACCAATCGTCGCCGTCGATCACCGTCAGCGATACTCGCGGGTCTTTGCGCAGGTGGTTCAGCCGCTTCCGGCCGACATCCATGTTGACCAGGAGTTGATCGCCGCGCAGCAGGTACCAGGTCGCCGCGGATACCGGGTGTCCGTCTTTGCGGACGGTGCAGATGACGGCAGGATTGGGCTTCGACAACATGTTCTTGGCGTCGTCTGTCAGTGGCGAAGACATCTGGTTCTCCTGATCGAGAGGTCGGCTGGACGCGAACAGAGTGCCCCTGCCGCCCCGGGTCTAAGCCCCGAACCGGGCCGGGGCAGGTCACACTGGTGCTCGTGCCGGGACCCACGCCTCGCTTCACCATCAGCGATGGTTATGCGCGGTATCGTGGCCCGACGGCGGGCGGCGGTCCGCTGCACCGCCATGGCGCCTTCCAGATTGCGATCGTGGCCGGCGGTGACGTCGCGATGGTGGATGCGGACGGGTTGCGGCATCAGGGGCAGGCCCTGGTCGTGGCGCCTCTCGCGCCACATCGGATCCTCGCCGCCGCGGACCTGCTCATCTACTACGTCGACCCGCACTGCGCCTTCGCCGACTCCCTGCGGCAGCACCACGGCAGCGGTGTCACCGTGGCGCCGGAGTTGCGTGATCTGTGCGACGACGACCTCGGGCCGGCAGGGTTGCGGAGTTCGATCGATCTCGATCCGCGCCTGACCGAGGCACTGAACATCTTGAGCGCCAACAATTTTCCGATCCCGACGGTGGCGGCGATGGTCGGGCTCTCACCTCAGCGTCTGCGCGCCCTGGCCCGGAGCCAGTTGGGACTGCCGTTGACCCGGTGGCGGGTATGGTCGCGGCTGCGGCGTGCGGCCGAGGCGCTGCAGCTGGGCCACTCCCTGGCGGACTCGGCCCTGGCGGCGGGCTTCGCCGACCAGGCGCACCTCACCCGCCAGATGCGCGAGATGATGGGCCTCACCCCGGCAGTTGTGCTGCCGATTCTTCGGGGTCAACCCTTGCGGGCCACATGAACCGAGACCGAACCGGTGACGGTGGGCACCATCTCGGCCTCGCGGACGTCGCGGAAGCCGGCCTCTGACATCAGGTCCGGAAGGGCGCCGTCTGCATTCGGCTGGGTGTCGGTCTTGCCGTCGGCGAGCTGGACAATGCGAAACGCCAAGCGCATCACCGTTGTTCGCTGCCAACCGTAGTCGGCGATCACCAGTTTCCCGCCGGGCCTCAATACCGTGTACATCGACGCGAGGATGGCCCGCTTCATCGGGAGTGGACATTGGTGCAGGACCAGGCTCGACACCACGGTGTCGATCGAGTGCGCGCCCAGCGACTCCGTCAACGCATCACCCATTCCGACGCGCCATTGCACTGCAGCGTCGGCGCTCTTGCGTCGTGCGATGGCCAGGACGCCGGGATCCGGGTCCACCCCGACGATCTGGGCGCCCGGCGCCACCCGGGCCAGTAGGAGCGCCAAAGATCCGGTCCCGCAACCGATGTCGGCGATGACCTGGCCGGACTGCGGCGCGGCATACATCACGGTCAGGGCCCGCCACAGTCGCTCACGGGTGAGCGCGACCACGGGGTCGTAGAACCGGTTCGGTGCGAAGCGGCCCAAGGCGGGGGTGAATGCAGCGGTGCTCATGTCGCACGATTCTCGGCCGCGAAGAGCGGCAGGTCTTGAAGAAAACGCTTGCGACTGCCCGCAGAGCTACTTCGTCAACGTGAACTGACCCACGTCGATCAAGCCGCTGCGGAACAGGGGAGGGCAGCCGACCAGGTACTTCATGTAGCGGTCGTACACCTCCTGGGACTGCACGGCGATGGCTTCGTCCTTGTGTGCCTCCAGCGCGGCCGACCAGTAGTCGAGCGTCGTCGGGTAGTGGGACTGCAGCGACTGGTACCGGGACACGGTGAAACCCGGTTTGACGGCATGCGCCTCGACCATCCGCACCGACGGTAGCCGGCCGCCGGGGAAGATCTCGGTGATCATGAACTTGCAGAACCGGGCCATGTCGAAGGTCAGCGGTATGCCAAGGGCCAGCACGTCGTCGGGATGCAGGCCGAGGATGGTGTGCAGCAGCATGATGCCGTCGTCGGGCATCGCGTTGTAGGCAAAGGTGAAAAAATCGTCGTAGCGGTCGAAGCCGAAATGCTCGAAGGCGCCGATGGACACGATCCGGTCGACCGGCTCGTCGAACTCCTCCCAGCCGCGCAGTTCCACCCGCTTGGAACGTGGGCTGTCCGAGGCGGCGAACAACTGCTCGACGTGGGCCTGTTGGTTCGCGCTGAGCGTCAGCCCGATGACGTTCACGTCGTAGCGCTCCAGCGCCCGGTTCACTATCGAACCCCAACCGCAGCCGACATCGAGCAGCGTCATACCCGGCCGCAGGTCCAGCTTGCCCAGCGCCAGGTCGATCTTGGCGATCTGCGCCTCTTCCAGCGTCATGCCGTCGTGCTCGAAATAGGCGCAGCTGTAGGTCTGCGTCGGATCCAGGAACAGGCGGAAGAAATCGTCGGACAGGTCGTAGTGCGCCTGGACGTTCTCGAAGTGTGGTTTCAGCTGCTTGGCCATCGCGATAGAGCCCTCCCCGAAAGTCCGGCAGCAGCCACATTGTCCCCCGACATGAGCTATCCGGATGTCTCCTGCGTCGACGGTAGCCGATGGCGAGCCGGCCTCCGGTGCGAACCGCCTGTGAGACGCAAGAAGGCCCTGAACTGGATGACCAGTCAGGGCCTCTTACCTGCAAAACCGAGTCGGGGTGGCGGGATTCGAACCCACGACCTCTTCGTCCCGAACGAAGCACGCTACCAAGCTGCGCCACACCCCGGTTAGAGCTTCGACAGCCTATCGCACCGGTAGGCCCGGAAGCCAAACGCTTAAAGACCGGGCGATCTGGGAACAGACCCACCAAGGCCGGAGCAGCTCGCCGGGATATCGATACGGACGCATCCGAAGTACGAAACGGGATGGATATGGCGTGTCGGTGACGTTGTGCAACATAACGGCGCACACACTGCGTACCAGGTACTCGACAGAGAAAGTGGAGAGGCTATGACCGCGTTGGGGGCAGCTCTTTACGTAGGTTTGTTCGTGATGGCGGCGCTGTGGCTGTTCCTCACCAACGATGATTCGCCGGCCGAGGATCAGGCCCAGCGACAAGACCTCTCGAAGTCCAACAATTTCTCGGCGGGGTCGCTGGTGTCGAGCTCCATGCTGGTCAGCCACTCGTCGCAGAAGTAGGTGTCGGTGTAGCGGTCGCCACTGTCCGCCAGCAGGGTCACCACTGACCCGGAGCGGCCCGCTGCCACCATTTCGGCCAGCAGGCTGAACGCACCCCAGATGTTGGTGCCCGTCGAGGGGCCCACCCGGCGATTGAGCACCCGGCTGATGTGATGCGCCGCCGCCACCGATGCGCTGTCGGGCACGCTGATCATCCGGTCCACCACATCGGGCAGGAACGACGGCTCCACCCGAGGTCGACCGATTCCCTCGATTCGCGACGAAGCGCCCGTCGTCACGTCGGCGCCCTGTTCGTAGGACTGGAAGAACGCCGAATTCTCGGGATCGACCACACACAGCCGGGTTTCATGCCGCCGGTAGCGGATGTAGCGGCCGATGGTCGCGCTGGTACCGCCGGTGCCCGCACCGACCACCACCCAGGACGGGATCGGATGTTCTTCCTCGCGCATCTGCGAGTAGATGGACTCGGCGATGTTGTTGTTGCCGCGCCAGTCCGTGGCCCGCTCGGCGTTGGTGAACTGGTCCAGGTAGTGCCCGCCGGATTCCCGGGCCAGGCGTTCCGCCTCGGCATAGACGTCCGAGGAGCGCTTCACGAAATGACATCGGCCGCCCTGGGACTCGATCAACGCCACTTTTGACGTGCTGGTCGAAGCCGGCATGACTGCGATGAACGGGACGCCGAGCATCGCCGCGAAGTAGGCCTCGGACACCGCCGTCGAACCCGAGGACGCCTCGACCACGGTGGTGCCCTCGTTGATCCAGCCATTGCACAACGCATACAGGAACAGCGAGCGCGCCAACCGGTGCTTGAGGCTGCCGGTGATGTGCGTCGTTTCGTCCTTCAGGTACAGCTGAACGTTCGCGCGGTCGCACCACGACGCCGGCAGCGGGTAGCGCAACAGATGGGTATCAGCACTGCGGCGGGCGTCGGTTTCGATCAGTCGCACCGCGTTGTCCACCCAGTCGCGTGACCGGCCGCGATCAACGACCCGCGTCACCGCGTTCAGTGCACCGACGCCGTGGGATGTGACTGTCCGCGGAGTCGGCTGGTGTCCCGGCCGCCCGTCGGGGCCGCCACGAGCGTCAACAGGGTGGCCTCGGGCCGGCAGCAGAACCGCAGGGGAGCGTACGGCGACGTGCCGATGCCCGCAGACACGTGCAGCGCGGTGTCCGCACCCCAGCGCGACACCCCCTTGGCACGCGAGCGATCCAGATCGCAATTGGTCACCAGGGCGCCGTAGAACGGCAGACACAGTTGACCGCCGTGCGTGTGGCCGGCCATCACCAACTGATAGCCGTCGGCGGCGAACCGGTCCAGCACCCGGGTGTAGGGCGAATGCGTCAACCCCAGCCGCAGGTTCGCGGCGGGGCTGGCCGGCCCGGCGATGGTGTCGTAGCGGTCCCGCTCGATATGAGGGTCGTCGACGCCCGCGGCGGCGATGGTGACTCCGGCCACCTCGAGTTCCCGGCGGGTGTGGGTGACGTCGAGCCAACCCCGCTCGGTGAATGCCGCGCGCAGGTCCTGCCACGGCAGCGCCTGGCCGTGCACCCGGAACTCTTTGTCGGTCAGGTACTTGGCGGGGTTCTTCGGGGTGGGCGCGAAGTAGTCATTGCTGCCGAACACGAACAGACCGGGAACCGACAACAGGTCACCCAGGGACTGCACCACCGACGGCACCGCTTTGGGGTGCGAGAGGTTGTCACCGGTGTTGATCACCAGGTCCGGCTCCCAGCCGGCCAGTTCCCGCAGCCACTCCTGCTTGTGGCGCTGCCCTGGCCGCATGTGGATATCGGACAGGTGCAGCACCCGCAGCGGGGACGACCCGGGCGAAAGCACCGGCATGGTGAACTCGCGCACCACGAACGCATTGCGTTCGATGATCGTGCCGTAGCCGATACCGGCGATAGTGGTGCCGAGCGCCACTGCGGCGGTCCTCTTCAGGACATGCAATGCAGCCATGCATGCAGCTTACTGCGGCACCACCAGACGAGCGCGGACTACGGCGGTGGTGGGGGCGGCGGCGGTGGTGGCGGTGGAGGTGCCGGCGGCAACAGCACCGGCACCGTGATCGGTGGCAGACCAGGGATCTGCACCACGGTCTGGCCGAACTCCGGCGGTGCTCCGGGCGGCGGCGGGAGCCCCACCGGCGGTGGCGGGGGCGGCGGCGCGATGCCGTTGCTGATCTGGATCGTGACGATCGACCCCGGGATGGTCTGGCCACTGGGCGAGGTACCCACGACAGTGCCCGTGGACGAACTGCTGTTGACAGGAGTGGCCTGGTCAGCGACCTGGAAGCCGGCGCTGCGTAGTCGCTCGCGGGCGGCGTCCTGGCTCATGCCGGCCACACTGGGCACCCGGCCGCCGGGAGCACCATCCACGTACCGGGGATCCGTCGGCGGCAGAGTCACCTCACCGAAATTGGTGGCGATCGGCTTCATCGCGTTGAACCAGGTGCGAGCGGGTTCGTTACCGCCGAACAGGCTGCCGGAACCGCACTGGCGCAGCGGGAACGAACACAGCTCGCTGGGCTCGGTGGAGTCGTCGTAGATGTAGTTGGCGGCGGCGAGCTGATTGGTGAAACCGAGGAACCCCGACGACCGGTTGGCCTCGGTGGTGCCGGTCTTGCCCGACATCGGCAGGTCCCAGCCCACCGAACCGGCGGCGCCTGCCGCGGTGCCCGAACCGGTGTCGTCCTTGCTCATCGCGTTGGCCAGTGTGTTCGCCAGTCCGTCGGGCACCACCTGCTCACAGGTCGCCGTCGTGACGGAGACCTCGTTGCCGTCGCGGTCGAACACCTTGTCGATCGGGGTCGGCGGGCACCACACCCCACCGGAGGCGAGGGTCGCCGCCACGTTCGACAGCTCGAGTGCATTGACCTCGATGGGTCCGAGGGTGAACGAGCCGATGTTCTGCCGCTTCACGAAATCGGCGAGGCTCTCGTTGCTCTCGGGATCGTAATCGCGGGCGGTGCCGGGCTCGGCGTAGGACCGCAACCCCAGCTTGACCGCCATGTCGACGGTCTTCTGCACGCCGACCTGGGAGATCAGCTTCGCGAACGCGGTGTTGGGCGACGTGGCCAGGGCGTCGGTGATGTTCATCTGGCCGCGGTAACCGCCGGCGTTCTGCACACACCACGTGTCGCGGGGACAACCGCGGGCACCACCGCTACCGAGGCCCTTGGCCTCGAACCGGCCGGGCACGTCGAGTTGGGCGTTGATGCCCATGCCCATGTCGAGCGCGGCGGCCGTGGTGAAGACCTTGAAGACCGACCCCGCGCCATTGCCGACCAGCGAGAACGGCTGCGGTTGCATGGTCTCGTTGGCGTCGAGGTTCAGGCCGTAGGTCCGGTTGCTCGCCATCGCCAGGACGGGATGGGTCTCCTTGCCGGGCCGGATGACGCTCATCACGCTGGCGATGCCGTCGAGGTCGGCGGGCGCGAACTCGTTGATGGCGGTCTTGACGGGGCCCTGCACATCCGGGTCGAGGGTGGTGCGGATGAGATAGCCGCCCTTGCTGAGCTGTTCTTTCGTGATGCCGGCCCTGGCCAGATACTCCTGGACGTAATCGCAGAAGAACGCGCGGTCGCCGGCGGCGATACAGCCCCGCGGCAGTTCCTGGGGCTGCGGCAGGATGCCCAGCGGTTCGGCCTTGGCTGCGCGCAATGCCTCGGCGTGCTCGGGCACGTTCTCGATCATGGTGTCGAGCACGACGTTTCGCCGGGCCAACGCGCCTTCGGGGTTGGTGTACGGATTCAGCGTGCTGGTGGACTGCACCATGCCGGCCAGCAGGGCGGCCTGCTGCCAGTTCAACTCCGCGGCGTCGATACCGAAATAGGTCTGCGCCGCATCCTGGACGCCGAAGGCATTGTTACCGAACGACACCAGGTTCAGATACCGGGTGAGGATCTCGGGTTTGGTGAAGGTCTTGTCCAGCGTCAGCGCCATCCGGATCTCACGCAGCTTGCGGGCCGGCGTGGTTTCGACCGCGGCGCGCTTCTCGGCATCGGTCTGGGCGATGACGAGCAGCTGATAGTTCTTCACGTACTGCTGCTCGATGGTGGAGCCACCGCGGGTGTCGAGGTTGCCTGACACATATCCGGACAGGCCCGTCAGCGTGCCCTGCCAGTCGACTCCGTTGTGTTCGGCAAAGCGTTTGTCCTCGATGGACACGATTGCCAGTTTCATGGTGTCAGCGATTTTGTCGCTGGAAACCTCGAAGCGCCGCTGGGTGTAGAGCCAGGCGATGACGTTGCCGCGTGCGTCCACCATCGTCGAGACGGCGGGGATCTCCCCTTCGACGAGCTGGGACGAGCCGTTGGCAACAACATCGGACGCCCGGTTCGACACCAGACCGATACCGCCGACTACGGGGAACATCAACGCCGCGGTCAACACACTGGCAAGCAGGCAACACCAGGCCAGCTTGATCAGGGTGACGGCGACCGGGGGGCGGTCCGACATGATCTACAGAGTAGTGGGAGCCGTCGGGAGTGCTGGTGACGGATCGAGCCCATGCGGTGCAGCGGGGATCTCGCGTGATCGTGCTGGTGGCGCCCCGAAACCAAGTATTCGCTGAGGGACTGCACGGTTGTCCCAAAAAAGTCGCAATCAGACTGTTGCCAAAACGCTATCTGACCACCTAACTTAGACACACAGTGCGACACAGGTAACAAAAAAGTGCGCAATGTGGCGTAGATCGCATAAGTGACCTACACCCGAGATGGTGGCCGGACGGACGGCCGGAGCGAAGGGGAGTTCGCTGATGTCAGCTATTGGGACCGCAACGCGCAGTGCTATCGAGTTACCCGCCACGACTCCACTGCCGGGGGCAGAGGGGGAGGCACGGATCGCGTGGGTCGCGCAGGCGCGTTGCCGCGGCGCTGATCCTGACGAGCTGTTTGTCCGTGGGGCGGCCCAGCGCAAGGCCGCGGTCATCTGCAGGCACTGCCCCGTCATCGCTGAATGCGGCGCTGATGCTCTGGACAATCAGGTGGAATTCGGGGTCTGGGGCGGCATGACCGAACGCCAGCGGCGCGCATTACTCAAGCAGCATCCCGAGGTGGTGTCCTGGGCCGAATTCTTCGCCGCCCAACGCAAGCACCGCAGCGCTGGCTAATTCTGACGCGCTCGGAACCGAGCGCCGATCTCGACAGCGACTTTGCTGAGCACGACGCCGAAAATGCTCTGAGGGTCGTCGCTTCGCAGCGTCAGCGACCCTCAGCGCAGTTTCGAATGGCTGGGTGTCCTAGGCCGTGCCATCTGGGCGTGAGCTCCTTCGACTGCTCGTCCGCCCCCTCGCTTCGCTGGGGGGACCCCCACACAGCCTCGGACTCACGCCGTGATCTGATCCGCGATGGCCCGCAGGGCTTCCAGGTCCGACACGTCGAACGGCAGCGACGGGACGCCCACCAGGGCCACCTTCGGATTGGCCCCGGTGAACCGTGACAACAACCGCACCTCGCGCTTGGCGGTCAGCGCCCGATCGGCATGCACCCGCAGCACGGCCGCGGTCAACGAGTCGGGATCGTCCTGCTCCAACGCCACCGCGCCGTCCACGGCACGCTCCACGGTCAGCGAGGTCAGACTCGGATGCGTGCGGTTGAGGATGAGCCCCGCCAACGGCATGCCCTCCTGAGACAACCGATCGACGAAGAACGAAGCCTCACGCAGAGCGTCCGGCTCGGCGGCGGAAATCACCACGAACTGGGTGCCGCGGCGTTTGAGCAGCTCGTAGGTGCGGTCCGCCTTTTCGCGGAACCCACCGAACGTCGAGTCCAGGGACTGCACAAAAGCTGAAGCGTCGGAAAGCATCTGGCTGCCCAGGATCGTCGACATCCCCTTCATCGCCAGCCCCACCGCGCCGGTGACCAGCTTGCCGATCCCGCGCCCGGGCGCCAGCAACAGCCGCCACAACCGGCCATCCATGAAGCTGCCGAGTCGCTGGGGTGCGTCCAGGAAATCCAGCGCATTGCGGGACGGGGGAGTGTCGACCACGATCAGATCCCAGCGGTCCTGAGCCAGCAGCTGGCCGAGCTTCTCCATGGCCATGTACTCCTGCGTGCCTGCCAGCGACGTCGCCACGGTCTGGTAGAACTGGTTGTCCAGAATCGCTTGTGCGCGTTCGGATCCCGAGTGTTCGATCACCATCTCGTCGAACGTCCTGCGCATGTCGAGCATCATCGCGTGCAGCTCGCCGGTCACCTCGTCGGACAACGGCACCCGCTGGGGCGTATTGCCGAGATCCTTGACTCCCAGCGCCTGAGCCAGCCGCTTGGCCGGGTCGATGGTCAAGACCACCACCGACCGGCCGTACTCCGCTGCCCGCAGCGCCATCGCGGCGGCCGTGGTCGTCTTGCCCACGCCTCCGGCGCCACAGCAGACGATCACCCGGTTGGAGGTGTCGCGGAGGATCGATCCCATGTCCAGTGCCGGCGGTGTGGTGCTCATGGTCAGCGGACTCCCTGGGCTGCGAGTGCCTCGGCCAGCTCGTACAGGCTGCCGAGGTCGATTCCGTCGTTGATGGCAGGCAGTTCCAGCCGGGCCACTTTGATCTGGTCGAGCTGCTCGGCACTCTCCGCGCGGGCGCGGATGCGAGTGGCGTGCTGAATGCTCTCGGTCAGCAGGCCGGCGAAGTCATCGTCGGACAACGTGATTCCGGCCTTGCCGAGATCGGCGCGCACGGTGTCGGCGTCGATGTCGCCTTCCGCGGCTTTGACGAGAGCGTCGTCGGGCAGGAACGCCGGGATGTTCCGGTTCACGATCACACTGCCGATCGGCAGCCCGAGCGCTTCGAGTTCGTCGATGGCCTCCACCGTCTCCTGGATGGGCAGGGCCTCCAGGAGGGTCACGAGGTGGATGGCCGTCTGATCGGAGTGCAGCAGCTTGACCACGCCCTCGCTCTGCGAATGCACCGGCCCGCCCTTGGCCAGGTCGGCGACGGCCTTGGTGACGTCGAGGAACCTGGCGATACGGCCCGTCGGCGGTGAGTCGACGACGACGGCGTCGTACACCTGGGTCTTGGCGCCCTTGTCCACCCGGACGACGGACTCCTTGATCTTGCCGGTCAGCAGCACATCCCGGAGCCCGGGCGCGATGGTGGTCGCGAACTCGATGGCACCGATGCGGCGCATCGCACGGCCCGCGATGCCCAGGTTGTAGAACATGTCGATGTACTCGAGGAACGCCGCCTCGGTATCGATCGCCAGCGCATTGACCTGTCCGCCCCGCTCGGCGGTCGCGATCTTGAGCTCCTTGTAAGGCAGCGGCGGCACATCGAAGAGCTGCGCGATGCCCTGCCGGCCCTCGACTTCCACGAGCAGGACCTTCCGCCCGCCGGCGGCCAGGGCGAGCGCCAGTGCGGCGGCCACGGTGGATTTCCCGGTACCGCCTTTGCCCGTGACGAAATGGAGGCGGGCTTTCGCCAACCGGGAGGGCCAACCGACGTTGGTTGTGCCGCTTGCTGTGGACGCCATGGTTTGCATGCTAACCAAGTGGTTGGGCTCTGCGGCTAAGCTCGGCGCATGAGCGAACCGACCATCTGGGAGTACGCCACCGTGCCGCTCCTCACTCACGCCACCAAGCAGATCCTCGACCAGTGGGGCGCCGACGGCTGGGAGCTGGTCTCTGTGTTGCAGGGGCCCACCGGCGAGCAGCACGTCGCCTACCTGAAGCGGCCCAAATGAGCTGGTCGGCCAAGCTGACCGAGCTCGGCATCGAACTCCCGGCGGTCGTCGCACCGCTGGCGGCATATGTGCCTGCGACACAGACCGGGAACCTGGTCTACACCTCGGGTCAGCTGCCCATCGAGAACGGCGAACTGCTGAGCAGCGGCAAGGTCGGCGCCGACGTCAGCGACGAGGACGCCAAGGCGCTGGCCCGGGTGTGCGGACTGAACGCGCTGGCCGCAGTGCATGCCCTGGTGGGCATCGACAACGTCGTCAAGGTCGTCAAGGTCGTCGGATTCGTCGCCTCGGCACCGGACTTCGGTGGCCAACCCGGTGTCATCAACGGAGCCTCCGAGCTGTTCGGCGAGGTCTTCGGTGACGCAGGCGCGCATGCCCGGTCCGCGGTCGGGGTCGCCGAACTGCCGCGCAACGCCCCCGTCGAAGTGGAAATCATCGTCGAGGTCGCGTGAGTCTGGAGCACCCCGCCTACGCGCAGCTGCGTCCGGTCACGGACACGGCATCGGTGCTCCTGTGCGACAACCCCGGCATCATGACCCTCGAGGGCACCAACACCTGGGTGCTGCGGGGACCCGGCAGTGACGAGATGGTGATCGTCGACCCCGGTCCTGACGATGAGGCCCACCTGGACCGGATCGCCGCCCTCGGCAAGATCCCGTTGGTGCTGATCAGTCACCGGCACGGTGACCACACCGACGGCATCGACAAGATCGTCGACCGTACCGGCGCCGTGGTGCGTTCGGTCGGCAGCGGATTCCTGCGGGGGCTCGGTGGGCCGCTGACCGATGGCGAAGTGATCCAGGCCGCCGGCCTGCGCATCACCGTGCTGGCCACCCCGGGGCACACCGCGGACTCGGTGTCCTTTCTGCTCGACGACGCCGTGCTGACCGCCGACACCGTGCTGGGCCGCGGCACCACCGTCATCGACACCGAGGACGGCAGCCTGCGCGACTACCTGGAGTCGCTGCACCGACTGCAAGGCCTGGGTAAGCGCACCGTGCTGCCCGGCCACGGCCCCGACCTGGCCGATATCGAAGCCGTCACCGCGACATATCTCCAGCACCGCGACGAACGGCTGGACCAGGTACGCAGGGCCCTGCGTGATCTCGGGGAGGACGCTTCGGCACGCCAGGTCGTCGAGCATGTCTACACCGACGTCGACCAGAAGCTGTGGGACGCCGCCGAGAAGTCCGTGCAAGCGCAGCTGGACTACCTCAGAACGTGATTCGAGGAGCCTCAGCGGCGGGTAGCGCCGATGAGACTCCTCAAATCGCAAGAACTAGCGGGCGCGCCTTGCGAGTCGTTCCGAATCGCTGATCAGGACGCTCTTGCCCTCGAGCCGGATCCAGCCGCGATGCGCGAAGTCGGCCAGGGCCTTGTTCACGGTCTCCCGCGAGGCGCCGACCAACTGGGCGATCTCTTCCTGGGTCAGGTCGTGGGTGACCCGCAGCGCGCCACCCTCCTGGGTGCCGAACCGCTGTGCCAGCTGGAGCAGCTGCTTGGCCACCCGGCCCGGGACGTCGGTGAAGATCAGGTCGGCCAGGTTGTTGTTGGTGCGGCGCAACCGGCGGGCGAGCACCCGAAGTAGCTGCTCGGCGATCTCCGGCCGATCCGCGATCCACGCGCGAAGCGCGTCCCGGTCCATCGAGACCGCGCGCACCTCGGTGATCGTGGTGGCGCTCGACGTGCGGGGGCCGGGATCGAAGATCGACAGCTCCCCGAACATGTCGGACGGGCCCATGATCGTCAGGAGGTTCTCCCGCCCGTCGGGTGATCGACGGCCGATCTTCACCTTGCCCGAGATGATGATGAACAGCCGATCGCCGGGCTCGCCTTCGGCGAACACGGTGTGCCCCCGCGGGAAGTCGACAGGCTGAAGTTGCTTCGTCAGCGCGGATACGGCGCTCGGCTCGACTCCCTGGAAGATTCCTGCCCTGGCCAGGATCTCGTCCACGTTGCCCCTCTTAAGCTGTTGAGTGATGTGACATGCGCGCGCCGACCTCTAACCGGTTTGCGAGATCAGTCTAGTGGCTGACCTTTTCGTGCCTAGTCACGCTACACAGGATTTGCATGCCGAGACGGCTGAAATTCAGGATTGGCGTGGTTGTATGCATACAGCGGCGTTGGCAAATCCGACCACTCGTCATCGGTGATGTACGCCTTGGCTACCTCGGCGTCGGGAAGCCGGTCGGAAAGCCGGCGATGCATACCGACCAACGCCTCGGGCATGCCATCTCGGGCCAGCGTGTGCACATCGTCGGCTTGGGCCAGCTCCAGAAATGCGGCAACGTCGGTGGCTGAGACGGTGTCGCGATCAAGCCCCGATTCGATGCGCTGCAAACCGAAGGTGGCCAGCATCAGCAACCCTGGGATGAATACGACGAGCAACCACGACACAAGCCGGTAGTTAACACGCCGAAGGTCTCGGTGGGATCACG
>JBEVFK010000185.1:0-14523 GCA_040512325.1 Mycobacterium sp.
CGGGAGGCGTCGTGATCGCGCACGGCGGCATCCGGGGCGAAGCCGTTGACCATATCGCCGCGGTAGGACCGCAGTCCGAGGGCATCGATATCCGAAGACCGCGGCTTGGCGTACTGGCCCGCGATCCGCGCCACCTTCACCACCGGCATGCTCGAGCCGTAAGTGAGGACGACCGCCATCTGCAGCAGAGCGCGGATGTTGGCCTTGATGTGGGGTTCGGTGTTGTCGGCGAACGTCTCGGCGCAGTCACCGCCCTGCAGCAGGAACGCCTCGCCGCGCGCCACCTGCGCCAGCAGACCCTTGAGCTTCTCGACCTCGGAGGGCACCGTCACAGGGGGCACGCTCTCGAGCACCGTACGCATGGCCTGTGCCTGGCCGGCATCCCAGCTGGGCTGCTGGGTGGCGGGCTTGGCCAGCGCGGCGTCCAGGCGTTGCCGCAGCTCATCGGGCAGCGGAGGCAGCGACGGCAGCTGTTCGATCGGAACGTCGACGGTCCAGTTCACCCGACCATGGTAGCTGGGGTTTCCGGCCCTCAATCCCTGCGGACTGCCCACTCGCCGTAGCTGTCGAGTTCGGACATCAGCTGGTAGCGGCGCAGGTTGTGCTGGGCGTCGACGAGTGCGTCGTGGGTGTCGCGGGGCCGCGGCGGCATCCGCGGGCAACCCCGGTCCTCCCAGTACTGCCGCAGTTCACGGGTGAACCGCGGGATCGCAGGCGGCAGGCTAGTCATCGGGCCCCACAGCTGGCACAGCACCACATGGTCGTAGGCCGCCACCCACGCCCACAGCTCGATGGCCTCGTCGCCGTCGATACCGAAGAACTCCTCGAGGTCCTCCCGGATCTGCCGCCGCGAGCGCCACAGCTGCGACGCCGGGGGCGGCAGTTTGGGCAGCACGTGGGTGCGGACCCACTTGCCCGCCTGTTCCGGAGGGAATTCGTTTGACACTGCGTAGTATTCGCGCCCGTCCTCGGCCGCGACACCGATCGAGATCAGTTCGATGGTGCGCCCATTGTCGATGAACTCGGTGTCATAGAAGTAACGCACCCGTGCACCCTATCCAGCAGCTGCGGCCGGGGCGGCCGCTGCCTCGTGGGCTTCGTCGCGCAAGGACGGCGGCGGGGCGGCGGCGTGGATTTCCAGGTCCAGCTGGGCGTCCACGGCCTTGTCGTCGGGGAAGTGCGGCATGCCTGCGATGGCATCCTGCAACCACAGCTTGGCCTGCACCACCGGCCGCCGCATGTAGCGCTCGCGTTCGAGCGCACGGTGCATCCTCTTGGGCCGGGTGGTGTAGCGCCAGCGCGCCCACGGCGCATGCGGGCGCGACAACCGGATGGCCCCCACGATCAGCAACGGGTTGACGAACATCCCGATCAGTCCGGTCCAGACCTTGCCCTTGAGCAGCACGATCACCGCCATCGCCAGGGTGTAGACGGCCGCCCCCACCACCAGGGCCCGCGACAACAGCGAATCGTCTTCGTTCCAGATGGTGATGTCGAAGAACGACAGCGGGTTGAACCCGAGCACCAGCAGGCCGGCCACGGCCACCGCGGCGAACACCGCGTCCACCGAGGTACGCCCGTCCTCGGCCCAGTAGACGTCCTGCAGATGCAGGATCAGCGCGAACTCGTCGAGCACCAGCGCCGCGCCGATGCCGAAACCGATTGCCGCCGCGGTGAACTCGCGGACCCCACCGTCGACGGCCAGGGTCACCATCGCCACCCCGGACACCATCACCAGGACGACGCCGATCACCACGTGGTGGATGTGCACCCCGCTGCTGCTGCCCATGTTGCGGGGCTGCCACCACTTCTTCGGGGCCGTGTTGCCGGCGTTGGCGCGGATATACCGCACGATCGTGCGGGTGATCAGGAACGTCACCAGGAACGCGATCAAGCACCACATCAGCGGCACCCGCCCCGGAGGGATCTCCGGGATGAGGTTGAAGTCCAGTCTGAAATCGTCGTCCACGGCCGAGAACTTACGCTGCGGCGGGCCTTCGGCGTGGGCAAAGGGGGTTCGGACACGACTCGGCGATGCCAAATGAACACCCCTGCACAGATAGGCTGTCGCAGTCATGAGTATTCGGCGATGGCCCCCTGCGGGCAGTGTGCGCGGACCGGGCCACGCGGTGGCACGGCCGCCGGTGAAGGCACTGCGCCTCGGCTGGCGTGGTTTCCAGCTGCTGTCGCTGGCCGGCTTCGGCTACGCCGCCTGGCAACTCCTGAGGCATACGCCCTACCGCATCGATATCGACGTGTACCGCATGGGCGGCCGGGCCTGGCTGGACGGCCTGCCCCTGTACGCCGACGGCGCGACGTTCTTCACCCAGGGCGGAATCGACCTGCCGTTCACCTATCCCCCGCTGTCGGCAGTGCTGTTCGCCCCGTTCGCCTGGCTGCCGCTGCCGGTCGCCAGCGCGCTGATGACGGCGATCACGCTGACCCTGCTGGTGGTCGCGGTGGTGATCGTGCTGACCCGGCTCGACTTCTGGGCGGGTGATTCCGACATCACCTCCGAAGCTGCCTGGCAGCGCCGCACCTGGGTGGCACTGGCGGTGGTGGGTCTGGCGGTCAGTCATCTCGAGCCGCTGCGGGCCAATTTCGATTTCGGGCAGGTCAACGTCGTGCTGATGACGCTGGTGATCGCCGACTGCGTGCCGCGCCGGACCCCGTGGCCCCGCGGGCTGCTGCTGGGACTGGCGATCGCGCTGAAGCTCACCCCCGCGGTCTTCCTGGTGTACTTCGTGCTGCGCCGCGACTGGCGGGCGGCACTGACCTCGCTGCTCACCCTGGCGGCCGCGACCGTCCTCGGCTACGCCCTGGCCTGGCGGGATTCGCTGGAGTACTGGACCAGCACGCTGCGTGACACCGACCGGATCGGCAACTCGACGCTGAACACCAACCAGAACATCGCCGCGCTGCTGGCACGCGAGGAGTACAGCGAGACCGTCCACTTCGTGCTGTGGACCGTCGCCTGCTTCGCCGCGCTGGGGTTGACCGTCTGGGCGGGCCGCCGGGTCCTGGCAGCGGGCGAGCCGGTGCTGGCGTTGATCTGCGTCGCCCTGTTCGGCCTGATGGTGTCGCCGGTGTCGTGGTCGCATCACTGGGTGTGGACACTGCCCGCCCTGCTGGTGCTCGCGGTGCTGGCGTACCGACGCCGCAGCATCGCGCTGGCCGTCGTCGCGGCGGCCGGGGTGGCGCTACTGGTGTGGACGCCCATCGACCTGCTGCCCGAACACCACGAGGCTGCGGCCTCCTGGTGGCGCCAACTGCTCGGCGGGTCCTACGTGTGGTGGGCCCTGGCCGTCATCGTGGTGGCGGGCCTGACCGTCACGCAGCGACAGCTCAGCCCGCAGCGCTCTGCGGCATCCGGGGCGACGAATCTGGCGGCGACCCCGGGGCGGACGCAGGCCCTGCATCCTCTTTGAGGCTGGCAGCGTAGATGTCGACGTACTCCTGACCGGAGAGCTGCATCAGCTCGTACATGATCTCGTCGATCACGGCGCGTTCGATGAACCGGTTGCCCGCCAGGCCTTCGAACCGGGAGAAATCCATGGGCTTGCCGAAGCGCACCTTCACGCGACCGAACCGCCACATCTTGCTGCCGGGGGGGTTGACGACGTCGGTTCCGATCATCGCGACCGGAATCACCGGAACGCCGGTCTCCAGGGCCAGCCGGGCCAGACCCGTCTTGCCCTTGTAGAGCCGGCCGTCCGGTGAGCGGGTGCCTTCGGGGTACATGCCGAGGACCTTGCCCTCGCCGAGGATGCGCTCGGCCGTGATCAGCGCACCCTGCGCGGCATCGGCGTCGGTACGGTCGATGGGCACCTGGCCGGCCGCGGTGTAGAACCACCGGGTGAACCAGCCCTTGATGCCGGTGCCGGTGAAGTATTCGGCTTTGGCCAGGTAGGTGATCCGGCGACGGACAACCAGACACTTGTAGAAACTGTCGGCCACAGCAAGGTGATTGCTGGCGAGGATCACCGCGCCGGAGCTCGGAACATGCTCCAGGCCTTCAGTTTTCGGCCGTCCGAGCAAGGACAACAGGGGCCCCATGAAGACGTACTTGAAAAGCCAATACCACATGGACCCTCCCGCAGCGGGTGCACCAGACGGTGCTCGGCGCCAACTTTACCTACCTCGGGTAAGACCGACCACAGGGTCAGTCCTCCGGGTCACTCCTCGACGTCGATGGGGATCGGCTGGTAACGACCGGGGGCCGACGGCGCGCCGTCCGGTGCAGGACCCTCGGGCGGTCCGTCCGGCGGGTCCGGCACGGGCGCCGGTGCGTGGGCGTCCTCGACCACGGACCGCACCATCGCCAGCAACGCGACGCTGTGCTCGGACACCACCGTCAGCAGCGGATGTTCTTCTCCGGTGACCAGGGCCGCAAGGGCACAGACCGGACACCAGACCTGTTGGCACCGGCCCGGATCCTCACCGGAGCGGGCGGCAGCCAACGCGGCCGCAGTGCGCAACGCAGGGTCGATGCGGTCGAGGATGGCCTGGGCCAGCTTCCGCAGTTCGGGACCCAGATCGGCGTGCCCGTCGGAGCTCATGCCGGCCACACCTCCGGATTCGGTCGAAATCGCACAGTCAGTTCCGCGCCCCGCAACTGGGCGTCCATCACGATGCATCGCCGCAACACCGACGCCAGCCGGACCCGGCGGCGCATCCCACCCACGCCGATGATCAGATCATCGTCGACACGGCCCAGCGTGAGCGAGCCGGTGTCGACCTGCGGCAACTCTAGCCGCATCCGGTAGACCGCTTCCAACCCCGACCCCGATTCGCGGTCGACGACGGGTTTCAGCGGAGGGGGTGGCGGTGCGCCGCCACGGCGTCGCGCGCCGGCGAGCAGATCGCCGAGCGCCTTGGCGCCGACGGGCTCGCCGGACAGATGCGGGGTGAGCACCATCTCGACCGCACCGGTGCGGGTGCTGAGTTCTTCCAGAATCGCCTGCTGCTCGACGATGCGCTCGGAGTACCAGTCGAAGGCCGGGTGTTCGGGCAGGTTTCGATATTCGAACGAATCATCCTGTATCAGAACCTGGTTCACGATCAGTTCGGCGACCCTCACGCCCATCAACGCCAGGGCGCCCAGCGTACGGACGGCCTCGGCGGCCACCACCCGTTCGGGCGTGAGCACCAGGTGTGCGCTCACCGACTCGGGATCGGTGAGCAGCGCACCGAGACGCTCCACCCCGGCGTTGACACGCTCGAGCAACGCGACCACCACCGCCGAGGATCCGGTGTCGGCGGTACTGAGCCTGCGGTGCCGCGGCCACGCCCGCTCCAGGTACAACCCGAAGGTCGACGGCAGGGTGAGCATGCGCAGGGCGTCGGCGGTGGAGGCGCAGTCCACCACGATGTGGTCCCAGTTTCCGGACTCGGAGAGCTCGCCCACCTTGTAGAGACCGAGCACCTCCTGAATGCCGGGTAGTGCCGAGAGTTCTTCGGGTGCAACGTTTCCCAACTCGGACTCGGTGAAGCGCTCCCCCAGCGGGCGGGCCACCTCGCGCCACCGGTCCGCCAGCAGCGCCAAAGTGTCCAGCGCCAGCGCGTCCAGAAAACCGCCGCCCACTTCGTCGAGGACGCGCACCGGATCGGGATTCCCGGTGGGCGGCACGGTCAGCCCGAGGACGTCACCGAGCGAATGCGCCTGATCGGTCGACACCACCAGGACCCGACGGCCGGCTCGCGCGTCGCAGACCGCGGTGGCGGCGGCGAGCGTCGACTTGCCCACCCCGCCCTTACCGACGAACAGGCTGACGTGGGCCCGCACTGCGACCCCGGCGTCCCTCAGCCCTCGACTCGATTCTTCAGGTCCTTCAGGGCGGTGTCGGTGAGCCGCTTCTCCGCCTTGCGCTTGAGCAGGCCGATCATCGGGATCATCAGGTCCACCGACAGCTCATAGGTCACGTCGGTACCGGACCCGTTGGGCGCCAAGCGATATGCACCGTCAAGCGCTTTGAGCAGCGAGCTCGAGATCAACCACCACCGCACCGAAGTACGGTCGGCGGGCCACTCGTACTCCAGCACCATGGTGTCTTTGAGCACCGCGGCGTCGAGCACCAACCGTGCGGTCCTGGGGAACCCGTCGGCGTCGGAGGTCAGCACCTCGGTGTCCTTGTATTCCTTGACCCAGTCCGGATAGGAACCGATATCGGCGATCACGTCCATCACAGTGCCGGGATCGGCATCGATGTAGATGGTCTGCGCCGTCTTGTCCGCCACTGTTCGCTGTCCTGCCTTGTCGGGCCCGAGTTTGTCTCGGTGAGAAACGGTACCCTCCCGCGAGAAACTGCTGTCCGCTATCGGGTCTGCGGCGCCACCCCGACGGGACGGTCGCGCTCCACCTCTGCCTTGACCTCGAAGGCCATCCGCTTGCCCGATACCCTGCGCCGATGAATCAGCTTGCCCAGATCGAGCTTGGCCAACTGCCAGGCCGCCACCCCGGCGGGCTCGGCGTGCAGGAAATAGTGCAGCTTCACCCCGTCGAGCACCGGTTCGAGCCAGATCTCCATGGTCCCTGTCACCGGACCCGCCACGGTCCAGCGCAGACCCTTGTCGCCGCGGTCCTCGATCACCCGGAGCCGGAGGTCAGGCCACCACTGCCGCCACCGCGCCGAATCGCCGATGACCGCACCCACCGTCAGGCCGTCGGCGGCGAGGAATGTCTCATCCGCCACCTGGATGCTGTTCATGGCCCTAGCTTCACATACCGGCGTGAAGCGGGTCACAAACAGGTCCGGCCGACGACTAGGCTCGTGACGAAAAATCCATCCGCTCCGGAGAGGTTCGTCCATTGCGTGAGTTCAGTGTTCCCGCATCGTTTTCAGTCGGCGAGCACGACAACGTCGCCTCCGCTGTGTTCTCCCACGAGCGCGACGACCCCGACCACGTCATCTACCAACGCCTGATCGACGGCGTCTGGACCGATGTCACCTGTGCGGCGGCCGCGGCTCAGATCCGGTCGGCCGCCCAGGGTTTGATCGCCCGCGGCGTCACCGCCGGCGACCGGGTCGCGATCCTGTCGGCCACCCGCTACGAGTGGGCGATTCTGGACCTCGCGATCCTGAGCGTCGGCGCGCTGACGGTGCCGATCTACGAGACGTCCTCCGCCGAGCAGGTCCGCTGGGTGCTCACCGACTCCGCGGCGGTGTTGCTGTTCGCCGAGACCGATGTGCACACCACGCTGGCCGCCGAGCTGACGGCCGAGCTGCCGCACCTGCGCGAGGTCCTGACCATCGACGGCTCCGGCACCAAGGCGCTCGACGCTCTCACCGAGGGCGGCGCCGCCGTCGATCCCGGCGAGGTGGCCGCCCGGCTGGCCGCACTGCGCTCCGATGACCCGGCCACCCTGATCTACACCTCGGGCACCACCGGGCGCCCCAAGGGCTGCCAGCTGACCCACTCCAATCTGCTGCACGAGATCCGCGGCGCCAAGGCCGCTGTGCCGACCCTGCTGCAAAAAGGTGAGCGGCTGCTGGTCTTCCTGCCACTGGCGCACGTGCTCGCGCGGGCGATCACCCTCGCGGGTTTCCACAACAAGGTGACCGTCGGGTTCACCAGCGACATCAAGAACCTGGTGCCGATGCTGGGGGTGTTCAAACCGACCATCGTGGTGTCGGTGCCCCGGGTGTTCGAGAAGGTCTACAACACCGCCGAGCAGAACGCCGCCAACGACGGCAAGGGCAAGATCTTCGCGATCGCGGCGCAGACCGCCATCGCGTGGAGCGAAGCCCAGGACCGGTCCGGTCCCGGGCTGCTGCTGCGCCTCAAGCACGCGGTGTTCGACAAGTTGGTCTACGGCAAGCTGCGGGCGGCCCTGGGCGGCGACTGCCATGCGGCCATCTCCGGCGGGGCCCCGCTGGGTGCCCGGCTGTGCCACTTCTACCGCGGCGTGGGCCTCACCATCTACGAGGGCTACGGCCTGACGGAGACCAGCGCCGCCATCACGGTGAACCAGATCGGCGGCATCAAGGTCGGCACCGTCGGCAAGCTGGTCCCCGGCAACAGCATGCGTATCGCCGACGACGGCGAACTGATGGTGCGCGGCGGCGTGGTGTTCCACGGCTACTGGCAGAACGAGCAGGCCACCGTGGACTCGTTCACCGACGGCTGGTTCCACACCGGCGACCTCGGCTCGGTCGACGACGAGGGTTTCCTCAAGATCGTCGGCCGCAAGAAGGAGATCATCGTGACCGCGGGCGGCAAGAACGTCGCCCCCGCGGTGCTCGAAGATCAGCTGCGGGCACACCCGTTGATCAGCCAGGCCATGCTGGTCGGCGACGCGCAACCGTTCATCGCGGCGCTGATCACCATCGACCCGGAAGCGTTCGAGGGCTGGAAGCAGCGCCACGGCAAGAACGCCACGTCGTCGGTGGGTGATCTGGCCACCGATCCCGATCTGATGGCCGAGGTGGATGTCGCCGTCACGCAGGCCAACCAGGCGGTGTCCCATGCCGAGTCGATCCGCAAGTTCCGGATCCTGCCCGTCGATTTCACCGAGGACTCCGGTGAGCTCACCCCGACGCTGAAAGTGAAGCGCAAGGTCGTCACCGAGAAGTTCGCCGACGACATCGCTGGGCTCTACTCCAAGGGCTGACCCGCCAGCAGTGCTGCGGCGCGGGCGGCGATGGTGTCCCACTGCCACTCGCGCGTCACCCAGTCCCGGCCGCGGCTGCCCATGGTGGCGGCGCGTTCCGGGTGGGCCAGCAACCCGCTGATGGTCTCGGCGAGCTGGTCACCGTCGCGACCGTTCACCACATACCCGGTCTGGCCGTCGAGCACGGTTTCCGGTGCGCCACCGGAATCGCCTGCCACCACCGGTATCCCGGCCGCGGAGGCCTCCAGGAACACGATGCCGAGGCCTTCGACGTCGAGGCCGGCGCCGCGGGTGCGGCACGGCATCGCGAACACGTCACCCATGGCGTAGTGCGCAGGCAGTTCCGCACCGGGCACCGCCTCGGTGAACACCACGTGGTCGGCGACCTGATGCTCGACGGCGAGTCCGCGCAGTCGGTCCAGGTCGGGTCCGCCTCCGACGATCACCAGCGCCGCCCCGTCCACCTGTCGCCGAATCTGCGGCAGCGCCCGGATCAGCATGTCCTGGCCTTTGCGTGGTACCAACCGGGACACACACACCACGGTCGGCCTGTCGCCGAGGTGGTGTCTGGCCCGAAGCTCGGCGCGGGCGGCCGGGTCGGGCCGGAACCGTTCGGTGTCCACACCGGCAGGCAGATGTTCCAGCCCGGCCGCAGGCCCGAACGCCGAGGCGAAGCGTCCCCGGGTGTAGCGGCTGACGAACGTCACCACGTCGGCGTCGTCGCCGATGCGGCGCAGCGCGGAGCGCGCCACCGGCAGCATGGACCATCCGACCTCGTGGCCGTGGGTGCTGGCCAGCACGCGGCCGGCGCCGGCCCGGCGGGCCCGCGGGGCCAGCAGCGCCAGCGGGGCGGCCGCACCGAACCACACCGTCTCGATGTCGCGCGCGGAGATCAGGCGGCGCATCCGGGTGTCGACCGTCGGCTCCGGCAGCATCAGGGTGCCCGGATGCCGGATCACCTCGAAGCCCACGTCGGCGGCAGTGCGGTCGTAGTGCTCGGCGCCCTTCCACCGCGGTGCGTACACCGTGAGCTCATGGATCCCGGCGAGCCGGTTCACCAACTGCTCGAGGTAGGACTGGATGCCGCCGCGGCGAGGGGGAAAGTCATTGGTCACCAGCAGGACTCGGGTCATGTCCGGTATCACGCTAGCCCGTTGCGGCGCAGCCACTCCTGCCACCCCGCAAGCACCTGCGCTTCGTCGGCCCCCAGTACCTCCCGCAGCGCGGTCGCCGGATCGGTGTGCCCCGGGCCGGCCGCGCGGACGTAGAGCGCCCGCAGCGCGGGAGCGCCGTAGCTGTCGGCGACATACCGGGCGAACCACCACGCCCGGTCGTAGGCCTGGCTCAGCTGCGGCTCGGCCACGGCGAAGTCGGCGTCGGTGGGCAGCGCCTGCGGGAGTGGCTGCGGACGGCCGTCGGCACCAGGGCCGCGTGGACGTGCCACATAGTCGGCCACCCCCTCGGTGAGCCAGCGGGGGGCATCGGTCGCGGTGCCTGCACGCGCGGCGTAGTGAAAGAGCTCGTGGGTGAACACGATCCGTAATGCGCCGGGTGTCATGTTGACCGCGCCCGGGGCGAACACGATGCGCTCGGCGACCGTGACCGCAGCGATGTGGGAGGTATCGGCGACCCCCGCGGCCTGCTGGTCGAACTCGGCGTCGGTGCCGGTGGCGACCACCACGATCTCGTGCGGCCAGTCGGTTCCCCAGAACGATTCCACGGCGTCCACCGCGCCGTCGACCTCGGTGCTGACCCGGCGAAGGAGTGGATTGGTGGCCACACCCCCCAGGCTGATGAGCGTGACCTCGCGCTGGCCTGCGGGGCCCGGCACGGCAGCGGCCGGCGCGTCCGCCGCGGGTGGGGATGGTTGCTGCGGCGCCCGGATGACGGCGACGGCGAGCAGGAGCTGAGCGACGAGGACGGCCGCCACCGCGGCTACCGACCAGCGGGGCCGGCGACGCTCAATGACCGAAGTCTCGGTGCCGGCGGACTTCAGTACCGACGAGCGTTGTAGAACGGTCCGGCGCCCTCGAGCGGCTCCACCTGGACCGGCACCCCGTAGGTCGATGCGTGCACCACCATGCCGTTACCGACGTAGATGCCGGTGTGCGACGCATCGGAATAGAAGTTCACGACGTCACCGGGCTGCAGCGCGTCCCGGGACACCGGCTGTCCGCCTGCGGCCAGCGCCTGGCTGGAGTGCGGCAGTGAGATGCCTGCCTGTTGGAAGGACCACATCACCAGACCGGAGCAATCGAACTGCCCCGGGCCGGAACCACCCCAGGTGTACGGGGAACCCACCCGGGTCAGCGCCGCCTGGACGGCGACGGAGCCTTCGGGGCCCGCGCCCGGCGCCACGACAGCTGCCGGTGGGGCCAGGTCGCCCGGCGGGACGGCGGGGGGCACCAGAGCGGGCAGACCGGGGGCAGGCGGTGCGGCGAGGATCTCGGGACCTGGCGGCGGCGGCACGGCGCCTGGCGCCGGAGGTAACGGCAGTGCTTCCGGCAGCGGAGCGGGCGCGGCCAGTGCCATGCGCTGAGCTGCGGTCAACGAGTCGTACTGCGCCTTGACGACGGCGATCTGCGATTGCAGCGCACTCTGTTTGGACTGGAGATCGGCCCGGACCGCGGCAGCCTGCTCGGCGGCCGTCTTGGCATCGGCGGCGGATTGGGCCGACGCCACCTCGGCCGCGGCGGTCTGCGCACTGACCCGGCGGTAGTTGGCCATCTGGTCCGACAGCTGGTCGGCGATGACTTTCTGCAGCGCCAGGCGCTCGATCAGGCCCTGCGGCGACTCGGCGGTGAGGATGGCCGTCATACCGTCGGTGCGGCCGCCCATGTACATGGCGGCGGCGTACTCGTTGACACCCGTCTGGTAGGTCGCCAGCTCGGCTTTGGCCGAATCGACGGCCGTCAGGTCGGCGGCGTGCTTGGTGTCCGCGGCCGCTTGGACTTCGAGCTTGTTGTCCAGATCGAGCTGGGCGCTGTGCATTGCCTCAGTGGTCTGCTCGGCCTGACGCGACAGTTCCGTGAGCTTTGCTAGAGCATCATCGGCCGGATCGGCTTGCACACTCGAGGCGAGCACACCCGACAACACGGTGAGGCCAGCGATCGCGCAGATGATGGGTCGCGTAACTACTCGGTCGATCCACGGTGAGCCGACAAACCTCAAGATTTGATGTCCTTAAACTGCCTTCGGTGTGCCGCTGCTGCGAACCACCCGAACCGCCTTAGGTCTCAGATAGGTTACGAAACGGCATCGGCGTTGTCCAACAGGAGACGTAAATTTAACAGCTGACCCAGTGGATGTCTCATTCCTCTTACCGGCACTAGGCCACTCCCGGCCGGGGGTGGCGATGGATCGGCACCAGTTTCAGCCGGGGCGCCATACCCGCGTCGGCAAGGATCTCCAGCGCCGCCCGCTCATCGGCCAGCAACGTATCCGGAACCCCCAAGAGAACGCTGACCACACAATCGCGACAACCAGGGCCACGTACAGCACAGTCATCGCAGTCGATGGTCACCGATTCACCGCTATCTGGCAGCCGGCCGATATAACTCATTTTCCGGTCCTCTCGATTCATGTCGTGTTCTCGTGACGGCACGCTAGACCCGAGCTCCGACAAGTCCGCGCGCGTCGGCCGCCACCGGGACGCGCCGACAGCGCCGTTACCCGAACCTGTCGGTGCCACCTCCTAGCGTCGGCAGTTGTGAACGGCGGACCGAGCGGACAGCTGAGCTTCGCCGACGTCGATCCGTCCGCGGATCTGTCCCTGCGCGACACCACGTTCGTGGTGGTCGATCTCGAAACCACCGGAGGCCGCGCCACGGCTCGCGTTCCCGGCACGCAGAGTGACGCCATCACCGAGATCGGTGCCGTCAAAGTGCGCGGCGGTGTGGTGCTCGGAGAATTTGCCACGCTGGTCGATCCGCAGCGCAGTATCCCGCCGCAGATCGTCCAGTTGACCGGCATCACCACCGCGATGGTGTGCGATGCGCCGCCCATCTCGGCGGTGTTGCCGATGTTCCTGGAGTTCAGTCGCGGCGCGGTGCTGGTGGCGCACAACGCCGGCTTCGACATCGGCTTCCTCAAGGCCGCCGCCGTGCAGTGCGATGTCGCGTGGCCGCAGCCGCCGGTGCTGTGCACGGTCCGGCTGGCCCGGCGGGTGCTCACCCGGGAGGAGGCGCCCAGCGTCCGGCTCTCGGCGCTGGCCGAGCTGTTCCACGCCGGCACCGAGCCGACCCACCGCGCCCTCGACGACGCCAAGGCCACCGTCGACGTGCTGCACGGACTCATCGACCGGGTGGGCAATCAGGGCATTCACACCTACTCCCAGCTGCGCGGCTATCTGCCCAACGCCACACCCACCCAGCGGCGCAAACGGGTGCTGGCGACGGGAGTTCCCCACTCTCCGGGCGTCTACCTGTTCCGGGGACCGTCCGCCGAGGTGCTCTATGTGGGCACCGCGGTCAACCTGCACCGTCGCGTGAGTCAGTACTTCAACGGAGCCGACCCGCGCACCCGGATGAAAGAGATGGTGGCGCTGGCCGAGTCCGTCGACCACGTGGAGTGCGCACATGCGCTGGAAGCCGGTGTGCGGGAGCTGCGCCTGCTCGCCGCGCACGCACCGCCGTACAACCGCCGGTCCCGCTTCCCGCACCGTTGGTGGTGGCTGGCCCTGTCGGAGGAACCGTTCCCGCGGTGGACAGTGGTGCGGGCACCGGGCCGCCGTCGCGCCATCGGACCGTTCCGGAAGCGCGCCGACGCTGCGGACACCGCGGCGCTGCTGGCCCGCTTCGGCGGGATCCGCACCTGCACCACCCGGTTGGGTCACTCGGCCCGGCACGGCCCGTCGTGCCCCGAGCGCGAGGTCTCCCCCTGTCCGGCCGGCCGGGATATCGCCGCCGCCGACTACGCACCGACGGTGGTGCGCGCCGCCCAGCTGATCGACGGCGCGCACTGTGAGGCCATCGGCGCCGCGGAGGCCCACATCGCCGACCTCGCCGCGCGCGGCAACTACGAGAGCGCGGCCCGGCTGCGCGACCACACCGCCACTGCCGTGGAAGTCCTGTGGCGCGGACAACGATTGAGCGCACTCACCGCGATCGACGAACTCGTCGCCGCCCAGCCCGACGGCGCGGGCGGCTGGCAGCTCGCGGTGATCCGGCACGGACAGCTGGCCGGCGCCGGCACGGCCAGACGCGGTGTGCCGCCGATGCCGGTCGTCGCCGCGTTGTGCGCGGGCGCTCAGATCGTGCTGCCCGACGCCGCGCCGCTGGGCGGGGCGCTGGTCGAGGAGACCGCGCTGCTGGCGCGCTGGCTGGCAGCGCCGGGAACCCGGATCGTGCACGCGTCCCACGGCTGGTCCACTCCGGTGGGATCAGCAGGACGGTGGGCGGTGTGGGCGGCCACCGCACGCTCGGCCCGGCTGGCAGCCGAGCAGGCCGCGGAGGCGCCGATGAACTACGACGAGCTGTTACATCCGATCCGCGGCAGAAGTCTCAGAGCTTATGGCTGAACTTGATCCACTTCGCCAACAGCTGCTCGGCAGCGCCCGAGTCGATGGCCGCCGCAGCACGTTCGAGACCGCGCTCCCAGGACGGTAGCCACTCGGCGCTGGCCGTCAGCCCGGCATGGGCCACCATCGCGCCCGCGGCGTTGAGCACCACCGCGTCGCGCACCGGCCCCGTCGCCCCACCGAACACTGAACGGGCTTCGGCGGCATTGCTCTGGGCGTCACCGCCGAGGAGTTCGGAGAGCTTGGCGCGGGGGAAGCCGAAGCCGGCCGGGTCGAAGGTCAGCCGGTCGATGGTGCCGGCCTGCACCCGGAAGATCGTCGAGGTGGTGGTGGTGGTCAGCTCGTCGAGGCCGTCGTCGCCGTGCACCACCAGCACACTGCACCGGCGGGCCGC
>JBEVFK010000186.1:0-57411 GCA_040512325.1 Mycobacterium sp.
CGCGTCGACCTCTTCGCTGATCCGCATGGCGCCCAGTTCGGCGGTGGCGCCGGCGCCCACGGTCGCGGCCAGCGCCTGCCCCGCCACCACCGGTGCGGCGATGCGGACGTTGACCAGGGCGGCGAAGAATCCGGTGAACGCTTCCACACCGATGTTGCCCAGCGACGCGAAACCCTGGATGGCGATCAGTGACCCACCCGAGAGCGTGACGAAGCCGACGATCGCGACGGTGCCGCCGATGACTGCCATGGCTCCGGTGCCCATGCCGATTTCGGCGATCAGCCGCAAGACCTCGCGCCGGTAGAACCGCAGGGCATGGCCGATGGAGCCGACCGCGGTGACCACGAACCACGCGACGTGCCCCACCGAGTCCAGGAAGCGCCCTGGTGCACCGGCGATCTGGCCGGCACCTGAGTAGGCCCGCGGGAACCGGGCGCGCAGAACCTGATTTGTACTCATCCGAGGTCAGCCATGTCGATCAGCGTCCCGTTCCGAATCGGACTCCGATGGTGGTCAGCACCACGTTCACGGCGAACAGCGCGACGACGCACAGCACCAGTGTTTCGTTGACCGCCGTGCCCACGCCCTTGGCGCCGCCGGCGACCGTCAGCCCGCGGTAGCAGCCCACCAGGCCGGCGATCAATCCGAAGGTCAGGGCTTTCACCACCGAGATCAACACCTCCGGCAGTCCGGTGACCAGCGTCAGCGTGGAGACGTAGGCGCCTGCGGACACGTTCTGGATATACACACCGAAGATGAAGCCGCCCACCAGACCGATGGTGATCACGGCGCCGTTGAGCAGGAACGCGACGAACGTGGAGGCGACGACGCGGGGAACGACGAGGCGGTGGATGGGATCGATGCCGAGGACTTCGAGGGCGTCGATCTCCTCACGGATGGTGCGGGCGCCCAGGTCGGCGCAGATCGCGGTGGAGCCGGCGCCGGCGACCACCAGCACCGTCACCAGGGGGCCGAGCTGTGTCACCGCGCCCAGCGCGGCACCGGCGCCGGAGACGTCGGCTGCGCCGAACTCGGCGAGGAGGATGTTCAGCGTGAAGATGATGAGGACGGTCAGCGGGATCGACACCGCGACGGTGGGCAGGAACGCCACCCGCATCAAAAACCAGCTCTGCTCGATGAACTCGCGCCATTCGAACGGCCGCAGCAACGCCCGCCCGGTGAGCACACACATGCGGAAGAAGCCACCGACGAGCTCCAGCGGTGTACGCAGTTGCTCACGCACGTAGCCGGTGAGACCTCCGGTCGATGCCGTCACGCGGACACCTGCATCAGGGTGATCCGGCGGAGACGCTTCCACGACAAGCTGCCCCTCACGCTCCCTCCTCGGCCCGACCCGAAGTGTGTCTTTGCCGCTTCCCTACTCCTCAGTAGTAACACGGACCACAGGAATGTACCCGATGCTGCCGCAAACGTGGACCGCATCAGCGTGATTAACCCGTCCTTGCAGACGGCGCAAATACCGCGCTGCGGGACAAACCTAGAATGCGATTCGAGAAATGGCTTCTGTCATCACTTTTCGCCGCGCGACTCCTGATCCTCCGCCGCGCTGAAACGCATCCGCAACTCGGTCTTCAACACTTTGCCGGCGGGATTGCGAGGAAGCGCGTCGACGATCTCGAGCCCGCGGGGATGCTTGTACCTCGCCAGCCTGTCGTGGAGGAATTGCTCCAGGTCCTCAAGCGTCAACGCCGCCTCGTGCACCGCCGCCACCGCCACGGGGACCTCACCCCACTTGTGGTGGCTGCGACCGATGACGGCCACCTCGACGATGGCGGGATGGCTGGCCAGCACGTTCTCCACCTCGGCGCAGTAGATGTTCTCACCGCCGGAGATGATCATGTCCTTCTTGCGGTCCACCACCCAGACGTAACCCTCGTCGTCCATCCGGACCAGGTCGCCGGAGTGGAACCAGCCACCGGCGAACGCATCCGCCGTGGCTTCGGGATTGTTCCAGTACCCGGCCATCAACGTCGGTGCGCGATAGACGATTTCACCGACCTCGCCGATCGGCACATCGTCCATGTTCTCGTCGACCACGCGGGCGGCGACCGTCGGGATCACCTTGCCCACCGAGCCGAGCTTCCGAATGGCGTCCTCGCCCAACAGCATGCAGGTCACCGGAGACATCTCGGTCTGGCCGAAGGCCGCCAGGATCTTGGAGTCCGGGAAGGTCTCCGCCATCTGCCGTAGCAACGTGTCAGACGCCGGTGCCGCGCCCCAGGAGATCACCCGCAGCTGCAGCCGGCGTGGTTTGGCCTGCTGCGCCGCGCACACCGCCTGCCACTGCGCCGGCACCAGGAAGATGCCCGTCACCTTCTCGGCTTCGAGGACGTCGAGCAGCTGGTCGGGGTCGAACGCACCCAGCGGATTGATGACGGTGGGGATGCCGAGAGTGAGCCCGGACAGCATGTTGCCGATGCCGGCGATGTGAAACAGCGGGACACCGATGAAGCCGACATCGTGGTTGATATCGGCGCCGTTGGTGTAGAGCCCGGTCATCGTCTGGCCGGTCAGGTTGGTATGGGTCAACACCGCGCCCTTGGGACGGCCGGTGGTGCCCGAGGTGTACATGATCAGGGCCGGGGTGTCGTTGGGGACGTCGACGACGTCGTGGGAGGCGCCCTCTTCGACAATCAGGTCCTCGTAACCGAGGACACCGTCCTCGGAGGCGGCGCCGGCGACGACGACGGTGCCGAGTTCGGGAGCCAGCTCGCGGACGCCGACGGCGATGGGCGCCAGCACGGGCTCGGTGATGACGACGTGTGCGTCGCAGTCGGAGACCAGGAACGCGATCTCCGACGGCGTCAACCGGAAGTTCACCGGAACCGCGATGGCGCCGAGCCGGTTGGCGGCCAGGAACGACTCGATGAATTCGGTGCGGTTGAGCATCAGGATCATCACCCGGTCGCCCGCGCGGACCCCCCGCCGACCGAGCGCGTCGGCCAGGCCGGTCACGCGGCGGTCCAGGTCGGCCCAGGTGGTGGTCCGTCCCTGGTAGCGCAGGGCTGTGTCCCCGGGTTGCATCAGCGCGTGCCGCGCGAGCTGGGTGACCCAGTTCTGGCGGCGAGCCAGGTATGGCTGCTCTGTCGCAACCCGCTCGGCGGAGGTGTGATTTCCAGCCTGTCCGGCCAACTGTGCGGTCAACGAACACTGCCCCTTTTACATCCGACTTTATGATCCGAACTTGCGAAGATCTTACATTTGATCAAACATTGTGTAGCCCCGGTCACAGTAAGTCCTGGGCGCGAGGCAGACAAGCCCGCCGGACTGACCGAGGGACCGCGTTCATGCACCCAGTTGAGACGAAGCTGGTGCGGCAATCGCCACCGGGGCTACGGCGCACGCAGCTCTCCGACGAAGTGGCGGGCCGACTGCGCGCCGCGATCATGTCGGGCAGCCTCAAGCCCGGCACGTTCATCAGGCTCGACGAGACGGCCGCCAACCTGGGGGTCAGCATCACTCCGGTCCGGGAGGCGCTGCTGACACTGCGTGGCGAGGGCATGGTGCGGCTGGAGCCCCACCGCGGTTACGTGGTGGTACCGATGGCCCGCGAAGACATCGAAGACATCTTCTGGCTGCAGGCGACGATCGCCCGGGAGCTGGCGACCAGTGCGACGGCCAGGATCACCGAGGACGATATCGACGACCTCGAGCGGCTCAACGACGAACTCGCCGCCGCGGTCGAGGCCGCGGACTCCGACGCCGTGGTGGCCGCCGAGTTCGCGTTCCACCGCACGTTCAACCAGGTTGCCGGCCGGATCAAACTGGCCTGGTACCTCTTACACGTCGCGAGGTCGATGCCCGCTCTGCTCTACGCCGCCGATCCGGGCTGGGGCGCCGGGGCGGTGGACAACCATCGCCGGCTGATCGCCGCGCTGCGGGCACGCGACGTCGCGGCCGCCATCGAGCACACCACGTGGCAGTTCACCGATGGGGCCAACCGGCTCACCGCGGTGCTCGAGAACAGCGGCATCTGGCGCTAGTGCTCGGCGCGCGCTCCTGGCCGACCGATTCTGGCCGCCCCATCCTGGCCGACCGTGGACTTGTTCCACGGGTTGCGGCGAACAGCGTGAGTCAAGTCCACGCTCGCGGCATCCGGCCTCAGCGCTGAGTGAGTTCTTCGGCGCGCTTCTTGAGGTTGTCGGCCAGATGCTCGAGGGCCTCGTTGACCACCTTCTTGACCATCAGCGCCGGCACCGGCACCGGCAGGTCCACCTCGACGTCCATGTCGACCGTCAGCAGCGACACCGGCCCCATGCCCACCACGGCGAACAACTGCTCCTGCTTGGAGAAATGCTCACCCTGCTGCATGACCGTCTGGATCTGGTTGGGCTGCGGGTAATAAACAGCCTGAATGTAAGTGCCCTCGTTGCCCTGGACCGACGTGTCGAGCCGGAGCTGGCTGGGCCGGCCGTCGTCGTAACGGTGCAGAATCCAGCAGCCGCGAACCTCGTCGTTCCACTGCGGGTACGCCTCGAAATCCGCGACGATCCCCAGGATCACCGACTCCTCGGCGGCAACTTCGACCGTCTTACTCACCAGCGGCATGGCGCAGATCCTATCGGGAAGTCGCTACCGGGACGTCTGGGTGGAGCTGCCGCCCAGAGGTGAGTCGTCGCGGATCTTCCCGTCGCGGATCAGCCCGCGCAGCAGTGCGGTGCTGAACTCGGCGGCGATCTCCTCGGCGCTGCGCCTGCCGTGCGGCCGCAGCCACCGGTAGGCGCCCAGCGTCATGCCGATATAGCCAAGGGCCAGGACGTGGGAGTCGCACGGATAGAACTCGCCGCTGGCGATGCCCCGGTCGAGCAGACCGTGAACATGCTCGTAGACCTGGGCTTCCTTCTCCATGATCTCGGCGACCTGCTCCTTGGTGAACCACTCACTGATGTACGGCTGCTCCTGGAAGTACACCGCTGCGCCCTCGGGGTTGGCGGCGATCTGCGTGAGCAGTCGCACCGTGTACTGGTAGAGCGCCTCGCGGGCAGTCCAGGAGGGATCGTCATGCACCGCGGCCAGGGTGTTGTCGGCGGCCCGCTGGTAGATGTCGTAGAGGATCAGCGACTTGCTGGCGTAGTAGTGATAGACGGTCGCCTTGTTCAAACCCACCACGTCGGCGACATCGTCCATCCGAGTGCCGTGGTAACCACGGGCAGCGAACAGCTTGGTGGCGACCGCCAGCAGCTCCTCGCGGCGGGTCAGCCCGTTCTCTGATGCCATACTTCACTTCCTGCTATGGACGCTGTCCGACGCGTGCCCAGCCAATCAACTGGTTGGCCAGTCTATGCCTAAACTCGGTTCGGACTGATCGGTGTTGTGCAGGAACCATCGATGGATACACTCACCGGACAGGTACCGATCGGGCTACCACTGGGAAGGCATGCTGATGGATCCGAACCCGGATTACGACGCGAGTGATGAGATCGAGTACTTCTTCTCCTGGTTCCCGTGGGCCTTGCGCGGCGTCTACCCACCCCCGGCTTATCCCCCGGTCTGAGCCGGCAGAAACCGATACACGATGGACGCGGTGGCGATCACCGCGATGACGCTCAGGTAGCCGATCACCAGCCGCGTGTCGCGGAGCACGCACTTGCTCTGCAGCAGACCGGCCCGGCGGGCCCGCACGTAGCCGACGAGACCGAGCACGGCGAAGGCCACCACCGCCCACGGGCCCAGCAGCCAGGCCAGCACTGCCACGGTGGCGTACACACACAACCGCAGCGGGTCATAGGGCTCGTTCACGGGTTGGCCACTCACCGGACCTCCATCAACGGCAGCGCCCGCCCCGCGCTGGCAGACAGCCGTTGACGGCCCAACGCCGGCCACGCCTGCACCGCGCAGAACGGCGCGCACTGATCCTGACTCGACCGGGTGCCCACGTGAACGCAGCACTGCAACAACCGCTCCTCGAGCATGGTCGACATGTCCATGAACGGTTTGACGGTGATGCGCACCACCCGTTCGCCGAGCAGCCGACGGATCTTGCGGCGACGTCCCGGCAACGCCGACGACGCCAGCGTCAACAAGGTCGACATGCCGAGATCGCAGTTCTCGCAGATGTTTCGCCAGACGTCACCGATCTGCGGATGCGACAGAGACGACTGTTCCGACAACAGACCCAGCAGCGATTCCTGGACCGCCATCCGCAGTTGCCGGGGCAACTCGGTGTCGGCGATCCGGTTCGCCACCAGACCCAGCTTCTCTTTGAGGCTGTCATGCCCGACGAGTGAGACCAGCGACCGCCATCGGTCGCTGTCGTCGCGGACGAGATAACCCACCGAACAGCAGTGCGGATGCGAACACGGCAGCGCGGTGAGGTCCCGCCAGGTGACCAGGCCACCGGTCTGCGGCCCGAGCCGTTTGAGCACCCCGGTGTGGGTGAGCCGGTTCAGCGGATCGATCAAACCTGATCGGCCCGAACCGAATTGGGGCTGGATGGTGATACCGCCGACGTACGGGGTGTCGAGGGCCAGCTGCACCATCTCGCCGATCTCGCCGTCGTTGACCCCCAGCGCGACGGTCATGACGAGGGTGGTGAAGATCTCGCGCTCAGAGAGTCGTTGCAGGGCAAGAACTTTCGTGCGGCGCAGATCACCACCGCGATGGAATCGGTGCGCGGCCTCCGAGAGACCGTCGTATTGCAGATACACCTCGACGCGTTCCCGGTGTTCGGTCAGCAGGTCCAGCAGGCCGTCGTCGGCTGCGATCCGAAGACCATTGCTGTTGACCAGAATCCGGGTGATCGGTCGGGCGGTCAGTTCGGCCAGCAGCGCAGGCAGCTGCGGATGCAGGGTCGGTTCGCCACCGCTGAGCATCAGCACGTCCAGGCGACCGTTCTCCCGGGCCAGTCGCTGGTCCACGTTGGCGAGGATGTCCGCCACCGGCACCACATCACGCAGATCGGGAGACGAATCGGTGAAGCAGGTGGGGCAGCGCAGGTTGCACGTCTCGGCGATGTCCTCCAACAGGATGCAGGTGTGCTGGGTCTGCATCTCCGGAAGGCCCCGCAGGTAGGCCATCGGAATAGGATCGTAATTGCCTGCCACGTCGGGTGTGTGCACCTTGGTGGGCGCGGTCCACTCTTCGAGATAGGCCAGGATCTCGGGGTCCTCGTCGTAGAGCGTGCGCACCAGTCCGTGGGTGGGACAGCCTCGTTCCAACCACACCCGGTCATCCCGGGCCACCAGAGCGCCGCTGAGCCGCAGCACCTCTGCCAGCGCCCGCTCCGGGGCTTCGTCATGGCACCGGGGACAGAATGCCGTGACGTAGCGCAGTATCCGGTCCTCGCGCAACGGCATCCCGGCGGTCACAGCGTGTACAGCCCGGGGTTGATGCCGGTACAGAAGCCGACAGTGAACACCGACGTGAGTGCCCAGCCGATCATCAGACCGAGACCGATGCCCTTGGCGTACGGACTGCGCAGGAGCAGCAGGATCGCGCCACCGCCGAAGGCGATGAGCGCCAACACGACTGCGGTGACGCCGAAGACGTAGTTCGACGCCTGGTTGGTGGTCGACCCGGCGAAGATGAAGGCCATGAAGCCGATGACCAGGTTCAGCGCCGCGTAGATCAGCGGGCCGACGAACACCATGCCGACCGAGATCCGGCGCGGTGGCGGCGGTGGTGGGCCGGACGGATAGCCGGGTGGGGGTGGATACGCGCCGTAGGGGTAGCCCGGCGGCGGCGGAGGTGGACCCGGCGGCCCGGCCTCGTGCGACGGCCAGTCGCCGTCCGGATAGTCGTCAGCTGGAGGCGTACTCATACGTGGACTTCCTGATTGCGGGCCGCAGGGCGATAGTAGCCGCGATGGTGGCCCCACCACAGCCTGAACCCCAGAATCACCAAGGAGGGCAGCAGAAACCATTGCGGCCGAGTCAAATCCAGCCACACCGTTTCGTTGGCCCGGACGAACTCGACGACGAAGCGAAACAGCGCGTACGCCGCGATGTAGAGCACGAACAACTCGCCGGGGCGGCCGATCTTCGACCGCAACGACATCAGCACCACGAAGGCGGTGAGCTGGAAGGCGATTTCATACAGGTACGACGGGTGCATGGCCTGCCCCGCCAGGCACCCTGGGCATTCGGGCGTGGTGCCCGGGGCGTGGATCCCCCACGGCAGCCCGGTCGGGCGGCCGGGTGCCTCGGTGAGGTGGCAGCCGATCCTGCCGATGGCCATCCCGAGAGCCACCGCCGGGGCGAACAGATCGCCGGTCTTACCCCGATAGCCGCCGATCCGCTTGGCGATCAACACCCCGAGGTAGGCACCCAGCAGTCCGCCCAGGATGCTCTTGGAGCCGAATTCCCAAGCCTGCAGCAGATTTGGATTGGCGCCGAAGTCGAGGTGACGCGCCCAGCCGGACAGCCGCATCCCGATGGCGCCACCGATCAGCGCGCCGGCCACCGCCACCACCGACTGCTCGTCGACCGCCCCTCGTCGGCGCGCCTCGTAGGTGAAGACCACCGCCGCCGCGAGGACCCCGAGCGCGACGAACAGCCCGTGCACCGGCACGGCGAGAGAGCCCCCGAAGACGGGAACGTGCCACTCGGGGGACATCCGCGGAATCTATCGGCTGCGCCGTAGGGCTGCAATGCTCGGGCGTCGGGTCTCTACCGTCGGCGGCCGGTGGCTGACACACTCGAGTCATGCGCGCTTCTGCCGAATGCTGGTTGACCGATATGGACGGGGTGCTCGTCCGAGAAGAACACGCCCTGCCCGGCGCAGCGGAGTTCTTGGCGCGGCTCACCGACAAGGACCGCCCGTTCCTGGTCCTGACCAACAACTCGATCTTCACTCCGCGAGACCTCGCCGCCCGGCTCGCCCGCTCCGGCCTCACGGTGCCAGAGGAGTCGATCTGGACATCGGCGCTGGCCACCGCCACCTTCCTGCACGATCAACTGCCCTTCGGGTCGGCGTACTGCATCGGCGAGGCGGGACTGACCACCGCGTTGCACGAGGTCGGCTACACCCTCACCGACACCGCACCCGATTTCGTGGTGCTCGGGGAGACCCGGACCTATTCGTTCGAGGCCATCACCAAGGCGGTGCGCCTCATCGGCGCCGGCGCCCGGTTCATCGCCACCAACCCCGACGTCACCGGTCCGTCGGCGGAGGGTCCGATGCCCGCCACCGGCTCCGTCGCCGCCATGATCACCAAAGCCACCGGCCGGGAGCCGTATTTTGTCGGCAAGCCTAATCCGATGATGTTCCGCAGCGCGCTCAACCGGATCGCGGCGCACTCGGAGAGCACCGTGATGGTGGGCGACCGGATGGACACCGATGTGGTCGCCGGCATCGAAGCCGGCCTGGAGACCATCCTGGTGCTGACGGGCTCGACCGCGGAGGCCGATATCGACCGCTACCCGTTCCGGCCGAGCCGGATTCTGCCGTCCATCGCCGAGGCCATCGACCTCATCTAGCCAGAGCGCGTCACGCCGCCGCCGCTTTCACAGCCCGGCCCACCTCGGCGCGCAGCTCGGTGTACTCCGGCGATTGACGCAGATCGTCGGGGTCGATGCCCGTGCGCGGCAGGTGCACCGGCAGATCGAGCGCCACCTGACCCGGACGCCGGGTGAGCACCACGATCCGCGACCCGAGGAACGCGGCCTCGTCGGCGCTGTGGGTGACGAACACCGTGGTGCGGCCCGACTCGGCACTGACCTGCCGGACGTCCTCCTGGAGCCGCTCCCGGGTCAAGGCGTCGAGCGCGGCGAACGGTTCGTCGAGCAGGAACAGCGGCGTCTCGGCGGCCAGTGCCCGCGCGATCGCGACCCGCTGCTGTTGACCGCCGCTGATCTCCCAGATCTTGCGGTCGGCAGTGCCTTCCAGGCCTACCCGCTCCAGCAGCTGGTCACGGCGTTCACGCCGGCGCTCCCGCGGCACCTTGGCGTACTTCAGCGCCAGGTCGACGTTGCCCCCGACCGTCCGCCACGGGAACAGCCGCGGTTGCTGGAACACCACGCCGGCACTGACACCGGGTGTCGGAGGCACGCCCGAGACGTTGACCTTGCCCTCGGAGGGCTCCTCGAATCCGGCGATCAGCCGCAACAGCGTGCTCTTACCGCAGCCCGAGGCGCCCACGAGAACCAGGAACGCACCAGGCTCGACGTCGAGATCCACTGGGCCCAGGGCAGTTACCGCGTCTTTGCCGTGGCCGTACCGGTGGCTCAAATTGTGGATCTGCACCCCGCCGGTTGTCTTACTTGCTGGCGAGGACATCCGGTAGTCCCTTGGTGTAGATGGCCTTCTGGAAGGTCTCCAGCGGTGCTGCTTCGGGAATCTGCTTCTGCTCGGCCAGGAACTGCGAGGCACTTTCGAGGTTGACCGCGATATTGCCCGGGTTGCCGTCGGAGCCCAGCCATTCCTCGGAGGCCACCTCGGTCGGCGTCAGGTACACGCCCTGCTTGAGTTGTCCGGCAAGCTCTTCGGGGGTCAGCCCGATCTCGGCGGCGATGGCCTTGGCGGCGGCGTCCGGATCGTCTTTGATGACCTCGAGCGCGCGTGCCTCCTGCTGCCGCCAGATGTCGACGGCCTCCGGGTGGGCTTCGGCGAATTCGGTGGATACCACACCGAGGTCGAGTGTCGGCTTGCCTGCCGCGGCCAGCTGACGGCTGGTGATCAGATCCTTGCCCGTGGCCCGCAGCTGATCGAGCGTCGGCAGCCAGGTGTAGGCAGCGTCGATGTCACCGCGCTCCCAGGCGGCCAGAATGGCCTGCGGCTGCAGGTCGATCAGCTGCACGTCGCCGGCCGACAACCCGTTCTCGTCCAGCGCGGCCAGCAGGCTGTAGTGGGCGGTCGAGGCGAACGGCGTTCCGATGCGCTTGCCGCGCAGCTCGGGAATGGTGTTGACGCCGCTGCCATTACGTGCCACCAATGCCTCGTTGTCACCGGCGACGTCCAGCACGAAGGCCACCTGGTAGGGGATGTTCAGCGGCGCCGACAGCCCGCGGGCGACGGGGCTGGAGCCGATGGCACCGAAGTCGATCTCATTGGCGATGAAGGCGGTGTTGATGTCGGCGCCGGAGTCGAACTTGGTCCACTTGATGTTGTAGTCCGGCAGGGCCTCTTCGAGCCACTTGTTGTTCTTGACGATCAGATCACCGCTCGGGAATGACTGGTAGGCAAGACGAATGGTCGGCTTCTCCGCGTCCTGACCCGAGTTGTCCACCGAGCAGCCGACCAGTCCCAGCGCCGAGACGGCAAGCGCGGCAACCAATGAACGAAACTTCATATCTTCCCTCTCCAAGGAACAGCGCGCCGCTCTGCGGCGCGAAGCAGACTGTCGATGACCAGGCCGGAGATCCCGATGGCGAAGATTCCGACCAGTACGACGGGGGTGTTGTTGTAATTACTGGCGTCCTTGACCAGGCCGCCGATACCGGGGATGCCGTTGAACAGTTCGGCGGCGACCACCGAGGAATACGCCATGCCCACGGCCAGGCGGATACCGGTGAACGTCTCCGGAAGTGCCGAGGGCACAACCACATCGCGGATCACATCGAGGCGGGTGGCACCGAGCGCGCGGGCGGCTTCCTGCAGCCCGACCGGTGCGGCGACGACGGCCGCGGTGGTCGCCACCGCCGCGGGCGGCAGGGCGGCCAGGGCCAGGAGCGTGATCTTGGGCGCCTCGTCGATACCGAGCCAGATGACGAGAAGGAAGAAGTAGGCCAGCGGCGGCAGCGCGCGCAGAAACGTCAGCCACGGTTCCAGGACGCTGCGCACCCAGCTGACCGATCCCATCACCAGGCCGAGGAGCACACCGATCGTCACACCGATCACCACACCGACCAGGACGCGGCGCAGCGTCATGTAGAGGTGCTCCCACAGCAGGTAACCGGCGTAGCCGCGGGTGCCGTCGTGGGTGGTGGAGACGTCGACGAAGGCTCTCCACACGGTGCTCGGATACGGGATGAAGGTCTGATTCCAGATGCCGGCGACCGCGACGAGTTGCCAGACGACGAAGAAGACCAGGACCGAGAGCAACGGCAGGGCCGCCCGGGTGAGATGCCCGCGCCACTTTCCGGCCGCGGTTCCCGGGGTACGGGTGGCGGTTACCGGGTCTTCGGCAGGGGTGATGTCAACAAAGACGGACACTGGTCGACTTTCTGTGCGCTGAACAGGGCTGAAGGAGCGTCAACGCTCAACAACAGCAGGGGTCATCGATCGACGGTCCAGGCACAGGGTGAGTAAAGAACAAGGCGGTGGGCAGGACCAGAGTCCCGCTCACCGCGAATTTAACTAGTGCGAACTACAGCGGAATGAAGTTGTCCCGGTTCAGTTTGTCCCACGACCGGCGCAGGGCAGAGGTCACCGTCCGCCGCACAGTGTGGGTGCTCAGTCGCTCGATCAAGTCCAGATCGGAGACGACGTAGCCGCCGAGGGAGCGGTCCCACAGCCCGGCCAGTGACAGTTCCAGGGCGGCCATCGTGCTGACCTGGCCCGGCGCGATCTGGTCCAGCACAGCATCGGAGACGAAGACCGGACACTCCGTATGCACGGTGCGAGCCAGCGCTCGCACATGAAGCTCGAGTGCCGATACCGACACATTCTGGCTGCGCTTCTTCGCGCGCAGCAGCGCCACCTCGCCGTAGACCACCTTGTCCCGCACTCCGTGAGCATAGCGGTAACACGGACGTTACAAGTAATTTACACAGTGAATCGCCACTGGTTGGTCGACCACGGTGTCGCCGCGGGCAGGGCGTCCCGCACCGCGTCGACGACGCCCGGCCACGCGTACGGGTCGTAGTCATCACCCGACAGCCAGCCACCAGGGGTCACCTTGGGCAGCCAGGCGGCGATGTCGGCGGTGACGCTGTCGTAGTCATGTCGGGCATCGAGGTGCACCCACTGCAGGGACGCGTCGGGGAACAGCGCCGCGGCGGCGAGCGAGTCGGAGATCAGGATCTGCACGTCGTCGGCGAACCCGCAGGCAATCACGTTGCGATGCAACAACCCCGCCATGGTGCCCGCACCGAATTCGACGGCGCCTGCGTGTGCGTCGATATCGCTCACCCCTTCGGCTCCGCTGCCCCGGCAGGTGTCCACCGCCAGCACGGAGAAATCGCGGCCGCTCTCGGCCACCACTTCGGCCAGCGAGCACAGGCTGCGGCCCAGATACACCCCGACCTCGACGAACCGACTGCCCTCCGGGAAATACGCGACCGCCTCGGTTTGGCCGTCCCGCCACTGGAACCAGCCGGGGATATCCCGCCAGCCGGTTACCGGGGCGTCGAACTTGTTGCGCGATAAGGAATTCGAGTCATTCGCCATGCGGAGTTCTTTTCTGTCGTCGGTGCTGCGGTGGCGTCACGATCTCGCCACCGCCAGTAACTGTTCATACAACCCGGTCAGCTGCCGCCGGTGGTGCCGGCGTTGGCCTGCCCGGTGTGCCCGCAGCTCGAGGTCGACACCATCAGGGTGATGGGCCACTCTGTCGGTGGCGACGTCCACGGCCCGGATCAGGCTGTCGACATCCAGGCCCGCCCTGCCGTAGGTGTACACCGGGAAATCGTGCTGCTGACGGAAATAGCCGCAACTCGGGACCACGGCGCACACCCCCGCGTCGAAACACGCCTCGATCCAACCCGAGTGGGTGCCGAACCGATAGGGCAGCACCAGGACGTCGATGTCAGCGAGGTACCGGCGCAACGCCGCATCGCTGAATCTCGGATGTAGCCGGATGTCGACGCCTGCTGCGCGGTAGTCGGCCAGGCGCGTCTCCGTGAGCTCGTCGGCCCGGGCCGACGCCAGCGCGTTCTCGTCGATGTCCAGGCGCAGGCGCCGGTCCGCTGCCGCGGTGGCCACCAGCGCGTCGAGCACCGGCACCGGGTCGATGTTGGCGCGCAGGCCTTTGGCGTGGACGGCGACCACGGGGGTGGTCCGCGGCGGGCGCGCCACCCCGATGTCCTCGAGCGGCAGCACGTGAGGATGCGGCTGGACGAGGCAGGTGCGGCCCCAGGTTTCTTCGATCTCTCGAGCGGCACCCGGGGTGAGGGTGATCAGCGACGTCGCCGCCGCCACCAGGACCGCCAGCCGGTCCCGATGGGCGCTGGGATCGACGAAGTGCGGATTCTCCAGATCGTGCACGGTGACCACGAGCGGGATCCGGTGCTCGGCCAGCACGGACGTCACCTCGTGGAGTACCTCCGGTGCGATGACATCGAACCCGAAGTGCACGTGCAATACGTCGAGCTCGTCCAGGCGGGTGGCCAGATACGCGGGGTCCAGGAACCGGGGCGGCCACCACTGTCCGGGCGCAGTGGCACCCGGTGGGACCGGATCCGGAAGCAAGACAACGGATTCGGGGTCCACCACGGCCTCGACATAGGGGTGCCCCGCAGGCACCGCCGCCACCGTTATCAAACACCCACCTCGCGTCGTCCGGCGTACCGGTCCCGCCGGGTGTACCCCGACAGGCCGGCATCTACGCTTGTCGAAGTGAAGCCTGACGCCGGACGCACCTGGCACTACCGCGACTTCTACCGGCCACTCGGGACACCACCCGCAGAGGACCGGCCATTGTGGTTGGTCGTGGGCAACTGCCAGGCCGAGGCGCTGCGCGGTGTCCTCGACGCCGTCCCTGACCGTCCATACCGTACGGCGCGGATGCCTCCGGTGCACGAACTGACGGCGGCCGACCTGCCCCATCTCAGGTCGCTGCTCGCCGAAACCGCCGTGCTGGTGTCCCAGCCCATCCGCCAGAACTACCGCGACCTGCCGATCGGCACGGACGATCTTGCTGCCCGGCTGCCTGCCGCCGCGACGGTGACACGCTGGCCGGTCATCCGGTACGCCGGCCTGTATCCGTTCCAGGTCATCGTCCGTCACCCCGCAGACCGGTCGGTGACGCCTCCGGTGGTGCCCTATCACGACCTACGCACCATCGCCGCGGCCCGCGACGGACTCGACCCGGCGAGCCCATGGGACGTCGAGGTCTCTGCCGACCGGTTCCGCGCCGTGGCGGAGTTCAGTCGCGCGGAGCTCGCACGCCGGGAGAGCCGCGACACCGATGTGGGGGTCTCCGATGTGCTCGCCGCGCACGGTGCCGACGCGGCGCACACGATCAACCACCCGGGCAATCCGGTGTTCGAGGATCTCGCGAACCGGATCCTCGCTCTGCATGACGTCTCGGCACGGGCCCAGCCGTTGCCGCGGGCGCTGCTGTCGTCGATGTACGCCCCGTTGGAACGACGGGTGCTCACCGCGCTGGGCCTCACCGCCGAGCCCAGGACCCACTGGCGGGCCGAGCAGGAGGACCTGCCACCCCAGGAGGTGCACAGTGCTCAATTGCGTTGGTATGCAGACAATCCCGATTACATCGACCTGGCCACCCAGCGGCACGGACAGGTGATGGAGCTGTTGGGCCTGCACTCCGCCGGCGTCGCCCGATGAGGCCGGTCACCCGATGAGGCCGGTCGCCCACGTGGTCATCGGGCCACCCCGGCACGGCGTAGTGCGATTCGGCCATGACCTGCACCGCGCCATGGTGGGCTGCGGGCTGCCCGGCACGCTGTGGCAGGCCGATCGTGTGGAACACCTGCACTGGACCGGCGATGTCGCGGGGCTGCATCTCCAGTTCACCGACCGGGTGTTCGGCGGCACACCCGAGGCCGCTGCGGAGGCGGTGTGCGCCATTGTCGCCGACGCCGACCGTGTGGGCTTGCGGGTCACGGCGACGCTGCACGATCTGCCGCAACCCTCCGACGGTCGTAATCATCAGCGTCGCACCGCGGCATACGCCGACGTCTGCGCCCGACTCCACGCCGTGATCGTCAGCAGCGAACACGAACGTGCGCTTCTGCACGGCTATGCCCCACTCCGGGTTGCGGTGGTGCCGCTGCCGGTCACGTTCGCCCATGCCGAAAGAACACCGCCGCCGTCACTTTCGGTCGGCATCTTCGGGTTCGTCTATCCGGGAAAGGGACATCTCGAGGTGCTCGAGGCCCTCGCCGGCCTGTCTGAGGACGTCGAATTGGTCGCCATCGGCGAGGCGTCCCACGGCCATGACGACCTGATCATCGCGCTGCACCGCTGCGCGGAGACAACACAGGTGCGCTTCCGGCTGACCGGACACGTGCCCGACTCCGACGTGGCTGCCACGCTGCGCGGCGTCACCGTCCCGATCGCACCACACCGCCACATCTCGGCATCGGGTTCGATCAACAGCTGGTTGGCTGCCGGCCGACGGCCGCTGGCTCCGGTGAACCGCTACACCGAAGAGATGGTGCGACGCAATCCCGAAGCGCTACAGCTGTATCCGGACACCGCGGCGGGTCTGCGCACGGCGATCGGGCGAGCACTCGACGAACCCCTTCTCAGCTGGTTGCCGCAATCAGCGGTGTTCACACCGTCCGCGGACGAGGCTGCCGCCCAGTACGCCCGGCTGTTCGCGCAGTGGCATCGATGACAACCCCGATCCCACTCACCGACGGCCGCTTCACCGTGCCCGGGAATCGGTGGGACCTCTTGGATTCCGCGCCCGACCGCACGCCGTCGGTGGCGGTGATCGTCCCGTTCTACAACCAGCACCATGATCTCGCGCTGGTACTCAGAGCGATCGAGCTGCAGAACTATCCACCCGAGCTGATCAGCGTGGTGGTGGCGGACGACGGATCTGAACGCACTCCGCAGGAACGCCGACGGGTGCAGGTGGTGCGACAAGAGGACCTCGGATTCCGGGCCGCCGCGGTGCGCAATCTCGGCGCCTCGGCGACCGACGCCGAGATCCTGTGTTTCCTGGACGCGGACACCGTGCCGGAGCCGGACTATGTGCGCCGGATCGTCCGGCTGCCGGCACTCGCCCCGGAGGCACTGGTGGTCGGCCGCCGTCGGCACGCCGACCTGAGCGAGTGGACGCCGGCACAGCTGCCCGACTGGTGGTCGGGCCGTTCGGCACCGCACCTCTACGACGCACCGCGCTGGCTGAGCGAGGAGTACCACCGCAGCGACAACCTGCTGCGTCTCGACCACCGGTCGTACCGCTATGTCATCAGTTCGGTCATGTGTTGCAGCAGAGCACTTTTCGTCGATCTCGGCGGATTCGACGAAAGTTTTGCCCACTACGGGGGCGAGGACTGGGAATTCGCGCACCGCGCGCTGGTCGGTGGTGCGCTGCTCCACCACGCCATCGATGCCGTGGCCTGGCACAACGGCCCGGACTGGGCGGGTCGGGCGGTCCCCGCCCGCGCCGAGGCGAAGAACGCCGAAGCCCTGGCGTTGGCCCGGCGGATCACCGATCCGGATGCGCGCCGCTTCGGCGTGCGCTACGCCATGCCGGACGTCGCGGTGTGCATCAACCCCGACGGCCACACCGCCGGTTCGCTGCTGGCCACGGTGAGCTGCTTCCTGGACCTCGACGTCGGCATCTGGGTCGACGGCCCAGGAGCCGAGGAGCTGCTGACCCAGACCGGCGCCGACGATCAACGCCTGCAGGTGGGACCGGTGCCCGGGCGCGTGCGCCGGTCGTGCCGGTTCGTCATCGATGTCACCGGCCCGGCCCTCCTGCCGCGCGCGGCGGTCGCCGGGATGCTCGCTCGTTGCGCTGCCCCCGGGGTCGGCACCGTTGATGCGCAGGTACCCGGCGCCCGCGTCCGATGCCGGAGTTCCTGGTCGATCAACCGGCTGCAACGGTGGTCGGCCGGCACGGTGCGACCGGCCGACCCCGACGATGTGGCACGCCTCAGCCAGACGCAGACGGTCGACGGCCACGACCTCGGGTTGCGGTGCGGAGAACCGGTCCCCGACCTGTCCTGGTGAGTGGTTTCACCGCCCCAGCCTGTGGCTCGCCACTGCACCGATACAGAATGTGACCCAGGTAACGGAGCGCCGTCTGTGGCCACCCGGTTTCCTACACTGTCGTTTTTGCCCGTCCCGGGCCGAGCAGATCGGATTGGACACAACGTGATCATCGGGATACCGCGTGAGTCTCTCGCCGGTGAAACGCGCGTGGCTGCCACACCGCAGACGGTCGGGCAGCTCATCAAGCTCGGCTACACGGTGCTGGTCGAATCCGGCGCCGGGGCCGCGTCCAGCTTCGCCGATACGGCGTATGTGGAAGCCGGCGCCGAGATCGGCACACCCTGGGGCGCCGACGTCGTCCTCAAGGTCAACGCACCTGACGACGCCGAGATCGCCGCGGTCAAGGACGGCGCCACCGTCGTCGGCCTCATCTCCCCCGCGCTCAAGCCCGAGCTCGTCGAGAAGCTCGCCACCCGGCCCATCACGGTGCTGGCCATGGACGCGGTGCCGCGCATCTCGCGCGCCCAGTCGCTGGATGTGCTGTCGTCGATGGCCAACATCGCCGGCTACCGGGCCGTCGTCGAAGCCGCTCATGCGTTCGGCCGGTTCTTCACCGGTCAGGTGACCGCCGCGGGCAAGGTGCCACCGGCCAAGGTGCTGGTGGTCGGCGCCGGCGTGGCCGGGCTGGCCGCGATCGGCGCCGCGGGCCGCATGGGCGCCATCGTGCGCGCCACCGATCCGCGCCCCGAGGTGGCCGATCAGGTCAAGTCCCTGGGCGGGGAGTACCTCTACGTCGACCCCGCGGCCGCCGAGGTGTCCGCCACCGGCTACGCCAAGGAGATGGGCGACGATTACAAGGCCCGCGAGGCCGCGCTCTACGCCGAACAGGCCAAGGATGTCGACATCATCGTCACCACCGCGCTGATCCCGGGACGCCCGGCGCCGCGGATCATCACGGCGGACATGGTGGCCTCGATGAAGTCGGGCAGCGTGATCGTCGACATGGCCGCGGCCAACGGCGGCAACGTCGAGGGCACGGTCAAGGACCAGGCGATCGTCACCGACAACGGCGTCACCATCATCGGCTACACCGACCTGGCCGGCCGGCTGCCCGCCACGGCCTCTCAGCTCTACGGCACCAACCTGGTGAATCTGCTGAAACTGCTGACCCCGGAGAAGGATGGTCAGCTCACCATTGATTTCGACGATGTGGTGCAGCGGTCGGTGACCGTGGTCCGCAATGGTGAGACCACCTGGCCGCCGCCGCCCGTTCAGGTGTCGGCGGCGCCGGTGGCGGCGGCCGCGGCGCCCGTCGCGGTCAAACCGGCCAAGGTACCGATGTCCGCCCAGCGCCGCCTCGGTGTGACGTTCGGCGCGGCGGCGGCCCTGTTCGCGCTGATCGCACTGTCCCCGGCCGCACTACAGGTGCACCTGGTGGTGTTCGCGCTGGCCATCGTGATCGGTTACTACGTGATCGGCCATGTGCACCACGCGCTGCACACCCCGCTGATGTCGGTCACCAACGCGATCTCCGGAATCATCGTCGTCGGCGCCCTGCTGCAGATCGGCCAGGACAACACCGCCATCACCGCACTGGCCTTCGTCGCGATCCTGCTCGCCAGCATCAACGTCTTCGGCGGCTTCGCCGTGACCCGCCGCATGCTCGCCATGTTCTCCCGCAGCTGAGCGGTCTCCCAAGAAATGGATCTCCATGTTCACCGTTGAAACGACCGCGACCGCTGCCTACATCGTCGCGGCCCTGCTGTTCATCCTGGCGCTGGCCGGGCTGTCCAAACATGAAACGTCCAGGGCGGGCAACACCTTCGGGATGGCCGGCATGGCCATCGCGCTGGTGGCGACCGTCGCGCTGGCGCTGGGCCGCGACATCGAGCCACTGGGTCTGGCCCTGCTGATCGGCGCCATGATCGTCGGAGCCGCGATCGGCCTGTGGCGGGCCCGCGTGGTCGAGATGACCGGTATGCCCGAGCTGATCGCACTGCTGCATTCCTTTGTCGGCCTCGCCGCCGTACTGGTCGGCTGGAACGGCTACCTGCACGTGGAGGCCCACGCCGACGGAGCCGAGGCCGCACTGCTGCAGAGCGAGGGCATGCTCGGCATTCACTCTGCCGAGGTGTTCATCGGGGTGTTCATCGGTGCGGTCACCTTCACCGGGTCCATCGTGGCCAACCTCAAGCTCTCCGCGCGGATCAAGTCCTCCCCGCTGATGCTGCCGGGCAAGAACTTCATCAATGTCGGTGCGCTGGTGCTGTTCTTCGCACTCACCGTGTGGTTCGTCATCGACCCGCAGCTGTGGCTGCTCATCGTCGTCACCGCGCTGGCGCTGCTGCTGGGCTGGCACCTGGTGGCCTCGATCGGCGGCGGCGACATGCCGGTGGTGGTCTCGATGCTCAACAGCTACTCGGGCTGGGCCGCGGCGGCGTCGGGCTTCCTGCTGGGCAACGACCTGCTGATCATCACCGGCGCCCTGGTGGGCTCCTCCGGTGCCTACCTTTCCTACATCATGTGCAAGGCGATGAACCGGTCGTTCATCTCCGTCATCGCCGGCGGTTTCGGGATCGAGGCAGGCCCGGCCGAGGACAAGGACTACGGCGAGCACCGCGAGATCAACGCCGAGGGTGCGGCCGAGTTGCTCACCGGCGCCGACACGGTCATCATCACGCCGGGCTACGGCATGGCCGTGGCGCAGGCCCAGTACGGCGTCGCCGAGCTGACCCGCAAGCTGCGCGCGCGGGGCGTCAACGTCCGCTTCGGCATCCACCCCGTCGCCGGCCGGCTGCCCGGCCACATGAACGTGCTGCTCGCCGAGGCGAAGGTGCCCTACGACATCGTCCTCGAGATGGACGAGATCAACGAGGACTTCGACAGCACCGCCGTCGTGCTGGTCATCGGCGCCAACGACACCGTGAACCCGGCAGCGTCGGAAGACCCCAGCAGTCCCATCGCCGGCATGCCGGTGCTCACAGTCTGGAACGCCGACAACGTCATCGTGTTCAAACGGTCCATGGCCTCCGGCTACGCCGGGGTGCAGAACCCGCTGTTCTTCCGCGAGAACACCCAGATGCTCTTCGGCGACGCCAAGGACCGGGTGGACGCGATCAACGCCGCGCTGTAGCCACCTCGGCGCAGAAACTAGGATGTCCAACTATGCCTGTGGACCGGTTACTGCCTTCCGATGACGCACGCGAGCTGATCGCGCTCACCCGCGAGATCGCGGACAAGGTTCTGGACGCACGAGTCGACCAGCACGAAAAAGACGAGACCTATCCCGACGGGGTGTTCGCGCAGCTGGGCGCCGCCGGGCTGCTGAGCCTGCCGCAGCCCGAGGAGTGGGGTGGCGGCGGCCAGCCGTTCGAGGTGTATCTGCAGGTGCTCGAGGAGATCGCGGTGCGCTGGGCGGCCGTCGCCGTCGCCGTCAGTGTGCACAGCCTGTCATCGCATCCGCTGCTCGCGTTCGGCTCCGACGAGCAGAAGCAGCGCTGGCTGCCCGGCATGCTGTCCGGGGACCAGATCGGCGCCTACAGCCTGTCCGAACCGCAGGCCGGTTCGGATGCGGCGGCCCTGCGCTGCGCCGCCACCCGTGTCGATGACGGCTACGTCCTCAACGGATCGAAGTCGTGGATCACCCATGGCGGCATCGCCGACTTCTACACACTGTTCGCCCGCACCGGTGAAGGCTCGAGAGGCATCTCCTGTTTCCTGGTGCCGGGTGACCTGCCCGGGCTGAGCTTCGGCAAGCCCGAGGAGAAGATGGGTCTGCACGCCGTACCCACCACGTCGGCGTTCTACGACAACGCCATGCTGGATGCCGACCGGTTGATCGGCGCCGAGGGCCAGGGGCTGTCGATCGCGTTCTCCGCGTTGGATTCCGGCCGACTCGGGATCGCGGCGGTGGCCGTCGGTATCGCCCAGGCCGCCCTCGACGAGGCCACCCGGTATGCGAACGAGCGAACGACGTTCGGCCGCAAGATCATCGATCATCAGGGCCTCGGGTTCCTGCTGGCCGATATGGCCGCGGCGACCGTCAGCGCGCGGGCCACCTACCTCGATGCGGCCCGCCGCCGCGATCTGGGGTTGCCCTACGGGCAGCAGGCCAGTGTGGCCAAGCTGATCGCCACCGATGCCGCGATGAAGGTCACCACCGACGCGGTTCAGGTGTTCGGCGGCGCCGGCTACACCCGCGATTACCGGGTGGAGCGGTTCATGCGCGAAGCGAAGATCACCCAGATCTTCGAGGGCACCAACCAGATTCAGCGTCTGGTGATCGCGCGGGGGCTCACCGGCGGGTGAGCGCCCCCGCGCGGCCCCTGCCGACCTGGTCGGTGCCGTTGTTCTTCATCGCAGGCGCGGTGTCCCAGTACGTCGGCGCGGCGATCGGCGTGTTCCTGTTCGCCACCGCAGAACCGGCCACCGTGGCGTGGCTGCGTGCCGCGGCTGCCGCGGTGGCACTTGTCCTCTGGCGCCGGCCCTGGCGCACGACGTGGACCCGGCTCACCGTCCTCACCGCGACCGGGTTCGGTCTCGTCACGGTCTTGATGAACGTGGCGTTCTACGAGGCGATCGCGCGGATTCCCCTGGGTACCGCGGTCGCCATCGAGTTCGCCGGTCCGGTCGCGGTGGCCGCGTTGGGGTCTCGGCGCGCGCGCGATGTGCTGGCGGTGCTGCTGGTTGCCGGCGGGGTGCTGCTGTTGGCCGGAGTACAGACCTCGGCCGCGTGGTCCGGGGTGGGTTTCGCGCTGGTCGCCGCCGGACTGTGGGCCGGCTACATCGTGCTCGGCAAGCGCGTTGCCGACACCGGCGACGGCGTGGACGCGTTGGCGGTCGGGCTGGCGGCGGCGGCGCTACTGCTGGCACCGATCTTGTTGACCCTCCAATTCCGCACCGCCGCTTCGGCATTCGCCGACCCACGGCTATGGCTACTCGGAGCGGGCATCGGCGTGCTGTCGAGTGCGATTCCGTACGCGCTGGATCAGCGGGTGCTGACGGCGATCGGCCGGGCGCGCTTCGCGCTGCTGCTGGCGCTGCTGCCCGCCACCGCGGTGGTGGTGGGCGCCGTGCTGCTGGCGCAGTGGCCCAGCCTCGCTGAGATCGTCGGCATCACTTTGGTGATGGTGGCTCTGCTCGTCAGCGCGAAGGCGGTTCCGCCGGCACCGTGATGGTGGTGGTGGTGCCGCCGCCCGCCGTGGCCGCCATCTCCATGGTTCCGCCCATTGCCTCCACCGAGGCCTGTAACGAAGCCAGGCCGATGTGTCCGGCCGCCACCGACTCGGCGAGCACGCCAGGATCGAACCCCACGCCGTTGTCGGCCACGCTGAGCACCAGCACATCCCCGGTTCGGTGCAGCGACATCGACAACCGTGTGGCCCGAGAATGCTTGTGCGCGTTGGCCAAGAGCTCACGCCCCGCCCGGTAGAGCACCGCCTGCGACGGCGGTTTGCCCACCTCGTCGACGTCGACGCCGACGGCCACTGACGTGCGCTGCTGGTGTTGGCGCGCCAGTTCGCCCAGCGCCGCGGTCAGGCCGACCTGGGCCAGTACCTGCGGGTGCAGGGTGCTGACCGTGCTGCGCAGCGCCGCGACGGTGTCGCGCACGGCGGAGTCGATGCGGTCGAGCACCTGGCCGGAGGGCTGCTCCCGCAGATCCTCCAGATCCAGCCGCACCGCCAGCAGGTTCTGTAGCGGTCCGTCATGCAGCTGTTCGGCCAGTGCCCTGCTGTGTCGTTCCTCGGCAAGCAGTGCTTCCGCCACCAGTCGACGGCGGACATCGAGTAGTCCCTGCACCCTGGCCGAGCGCCGCGTCAGGACCACGCACAACGCCGTCGTCGCCGCCGCCAACCAGAGCAGACACCCGAACTGGACGTAGACGACATCCGGCAGATCGACCGTGTCGTCGCGGGCGGCGTAGACGATCCATGCGACCAGGTAACCGACCGCCGTCCCGACGCCAAGTCCCGCCGTCAACGCCGGACGGTCCAGGAACGCCACCGAGATGGGGATCAGGAAGAAGACCGGCAGCAGCCAGGCGGTCGCCCCGCCGGACACGACGCACAGCGCCAGCAGTGCCACCACGTCGATGCCCGTCGACGCCCAGCCCGCCCACGGCGACACCAGCCGGGTCATCACCAGCGCCAGCCATCCCGTCGCCGCCACGGCGTAGAGGATCAGCACCCCGGCGTACAGCCCCGGCAGCCAGTGCTCGACGTCCTGGACGTAGACGAAGAGGGCCACCAGACCGATCAGCGGCAACCGCAACCCGGCGGCGACGCGTACCGGGTCGGTCGCGAGGTAGGCCGCGTAATCCGAAGGCCTGAGCACCCCTACTCCAGTAGCCCGTGCCGCATGGCTTCAGCCACCGCGGCGGCCCGGTCGCCGACGCCGAGCTTGTCGTAGAGCCGTTGCACGTGGGTCTTGACCGTCGAGGGCGCGACGAACAGCTTCGCGGCGATCGCCGGGATGCTGTGCCCGGCCGCGATCAGGCCCAGGACCTCGCGTTCGCGGGCGCTCAGCGCCGGTCCTGCCGGTTCGGCGCGCCTGCGGATCTCCACCGCCAGACCCGATGCCAGCCGGGGCGCCACGACGTCGCGGCCCTTGGCGCAGTCCAGCACGGCGTTGACGATCTCGGCGCGCGTCGACTCCTTCGGCAGAAAGCCCGCAGCGCCCTGTTGCAGCGCGTGATAGACGATGGCGGGATCGTCGTGCGCGGACACCAGCAGCACCCGGGTGCGCAGCTGGTCGCGGATCACCGCGGCCGCCACCTCGCCGCCGGTCATCCGCGGCATCTGATAGTCCAGCAGCGCGACGTCGGGCTGATGCCGGGTGATCGCTTCCAGAGCGGCCTGGCCGTCGTCGGCCTCGGCCACCACCTCGATCTCGTCGCTGCTCCCCAGTGCCCGCACCAACCCGTCGCGGAACAACGGGTGGTCGTCGCCGACGACCACCCGAACCTTCTGCGCCTCCGGCATGGCTCGCAGCTTTCCACACCTGCCGCGCCGATCCGGTGAACCTGTCCCCCGATCGGTGGACACGAAGTTCATCCCCCGGATCCACCGGTGAGTGGACAGACACCGACACCACAGCGCGAGAGAGTTGTCCCCAGAACGAAACGCCGAAACGAAGGAGAACGTCATGAAGCTTCTCACCAATCAGAAGGTCGCCCGCTACATCGCCGCACCGATGATCGGGATCGGCATCCTCGGCGGCACCACCCTGGGCGTCGCCGGCACCGCGGCCGCGGCCACAGGAGATCCCGGAACCAGTCAGATCTTCACCAGCACAGCAGGATTCGGCGACTTCGCCGCCTGACTCTCGCCGGCCCCACCGTCCGACCCGAACACAGGAGAATTGACATGAACCGCACCGCTTCACGCCGGATCGCCAGCGCCCTTGCCATGCCGATGTTGGCCGCAGGCTTGATCGGCGGCGGCGCGGTCGCCCTCAGCGGCGCGGGCCCGGCCCCCCAGACGGCCGTCGCCTCGTCCGCTGCCATGGCGGTGGCCACTGCCCAGCCCGCGGTGGCCACCGCCGAGCCCCACGCTCCGGGCATCCCCGCGGGGCACCGCTGGTTCAGCGCGTCCCCGGCGGCCACCACTCCGGTGGAGCCGGCCCGTTTCGACGCCGCGCCGTTCACCCCCGTCGCGGTCTACCCCACCAGCCTGTAACCCGTCCCACAAGAGGAGGTACCGATTCGACAGCAACCGCTCTTCCCATCCGACGATGCCCCGGCGCACCCCCTCGCGCCGGGGCCTCGTCGTTTTTCCGTGGTCTTTCTGCGCACTGATCAATTAACGAATCAAGTTGCGTAAATTCTGCGTGACAATGCCTTCCTCCGGTTGGCGAGTTTCAGCTGCAGTGAAATGGTGGGGGTGCGTCCCTCGACGGCGCAGCCCCTCAACCGCAGCGTCGCACTGAAACAGACCCGGAAAGGACGCCCCGATGGCGAGTGTCACCTTCGCCCAAGCCACCCGCATCCACCCTGGAGCCGACAGGCCCTCGGTCAACGGACTCGACCTGGAGATCGAGGACGGCGAATTCGTCGTCCTGGTGGGCCCGAGCGGGTGCGGCAAGTCCACGTCGCTGCGCATGGTCGCCGGCCTGGACGAGGTTCACGGCGGACAGATCCTGCTCGACGGTGCCGACATCACCGGGCTGGCCCCGAAGCGCCGGGACATCGCCATGGTGTTCCAGAACTACGCGCTGTATCCGCACATGTCCGTGGCCGACAACATGGCCTACGCCCTCAAGATCGCCGGCGTGGGCAAGAGCGAGCGGATGACGAAGGTGGCCGAGGTCGCCAAACTGCTCGACCTCGAGCCCTACCTGGGCCGCAAACCCAAGGCGCTGTCCGGCGGCCAGCGCCAGCGGGTGGCCATGGGGCGGGCCATCGTTCGCGAACCACAGGCCTTCCTGATGGACGAACCGCTGTCCAACCTCGATGCCAAACTGCGCGTCGCCACCCGTGCACAGATCGCATCGCTGCAGCGCAGACTGGGTACCACCACCTTGTACGTGACGCATGACCAGACCGAGGCGCTCACCATGGGCGACCGGATCGCGGTACTCAAAGACGGCACACTCCAGCAGTTCGACACCCCACGGGCGATGTACGACGCGCCCGCGAACACGTTCGTGGCCTCCTTCATCGGCTCACCGCAGATGAACCTGTTCGAGGCGACTCTCATCGAGGGCCGGGCGCTGGTGGCAGGCCACGAATTCCCGGTGGAGCGCGCGCTGCTGGCCGCGGCGGCTCGTGCGGGAGATGCCACGGTCACCGTCGGGGTGCGCCCCGAGGACCTGGTGCCCACCGCCGACGGGTTGCCGGTACGAGTGCTCACCATCGAGGATCTCGGGACCGACGCCTACGTCTACGGCCGCATCGAAGGATCGGCCCACGCCGGCCCTGACAGCGGTGTCGACATCTCGTTCCGCGTCGACAGCCGGCACCCGCCCGCGCGCGACACCGTCGTCGCGGTGGCTCCCAAACCTGCCCGCGTGCACGCCTTCTCCGGCAGTACGGGCATACGTCTCTGACCGAGATTTCATCACCGCTGAAGTAGTCGGACTTCCGGCAGCCAGTTCCGTTAATCACCGGACCACCTTCGTGGCCCTCCCCATGCCCATCCCCGAAAAGGAAGCCAACATGTTCCGAACAACTCTGGGTCGCACCGCGGTCCTCACCCTCGGCGTCACGCTGGCCCTCACCGCGTGCGGCCGCAGCACCGAAACCCCGGCCGCCGACACGTCCAATGACCTCACTGTGCTGTCGGACGGGCCGGCCACCGGAGACATCACCGTCTGGGCCATGGGCACCGAAGCCGAGCAGCTCCCGGCGCTGGCGGAAGCCTTCGAGGCGGCCAATCCGGACGCGGACGTCACGATCACCGCCGTGCCGTGGGACGACGCTCCCACCAAGATCTCGACGGCCATCGCCTCGGGTCAGACCCCGGACGCAACCCTGCTCAACCCGTCGGCACTGGCCTCCTTTGCCGCCACCGGCGGATTCTCCACCGTCCCGGAGGGCGTCATCGACGTGGCCGAGTTCGACGCGAACTCGATCGCCGCCACCGAGGTGGACGGCGAAGCGTACGCCGTGCCGCTGTACGTTGACACCCGAACCCTGTTCTACCGCAAGGACTTCGCTGCCGCAGCAGGCGTCGAAGCGCCGACCAGTTGGGCGCAGTGGGCCGACTTCGCGCGTGGCCTGCAGACCGGTGGTGCCGCCGAGGGCATGCTGCTGCCCACCGGCGAACTGGGTTTCACCGAGCAGGTGCTCATCCCGTTCCTCTGGGGCGCCGGTGGCTCGATCCTCAACGAGGCAGGCACCGAGTTCACCCTGGACACCCCGGAGGTCGTGGCCGGCCTGACGCAGTACCAGTCGTTCTTCGACGCGGGAGTCGCCAGCCGCACCGGAACCTACGAACCCTGGGGTTCGGTGGAACAGCGTCTCGCCGCCGGCGAGATCGGCTCCGCGATCAACGGCCCCTGGTTGGTGCCCGCGCTCAAAGAACTGCTGGGCGCCGAGTACGAACAGAAGATCGGCGTGGTGACCCTTCCCGCGGGCCCGGTGAGCGGCGCGAGCTGGCTCGACGGTGGCCAGCTGGCTGTCTTCCGCGACGCCGAGAACCCCGAGGGCGCCTGGAAGTTCATCCAGTACCTCTCCGAAGCCGAACCGGCAGCCGAATTCTCCCGCCTCACCGGCGATCTCCCTGCCGTGACCGCCGCCTGGCAGCCCGCCGGCCTCAACGACGACCCCACCACGGCCGTCTTCAGTGAGCAGGTCAAAGACACCGGACTCACCCCGGCGATCGCCAGCTGGAACGAGGCCGCCGCCATCTTCGCCGGCTACGGAGAGCAACTGGCCCGCGGCGCCGTTACCCCCGAGGACGCCGCATCCGGGCTCCAGAGCGAGCTCACCGGCATCGGCATCGGCGGCTGATCGATGACCCTGACCACCTCCGCTCAGTCGGCCGTCGACAGCGCGTCGACGGCACGGCCCGAGCCGGCCGCCCGGCGCCCGCCGGCCTGGCGACGACGACAAGCCCTGGTGGCCTGGATGTTCGCGCTGCCGTTCGCGGTGATCTTCCTGATCTTCATGGTGGGTCCGCTGGTGGCCTCGCTGGCGCTGAGCCTGACCGATATGACGGGTCGCGACCTGCGTAACCCGTTCGCCGTCCAGTTCGTCGGGCTCGACAACTTCATTCAATTGTTCTCCGACGACACGTTTGTGAGCGCCATCAAGAACACCGCGTACTTCGTGGTCGTCGGTGTTCCGCTCACCGTCGGGGTGGCCCTGGCCATCGCCCTGGTGCTCAACAACGGCATCCAGCGGTTCCGCTCGGTGTTCCGGGTGGGGTTCTACACCCCGGTGGTGACCAGCATCGTCGCGATCGCTGTGGTGTGGAAGTACATCCTGGAACCCGGCGGCCTGCTCAACCAGACCCTGGCGACCATCGGCATCCAGGGACCGGACTGGCTGCACGACACCAGTTTCGCGATGCCATCGCTGATCATGATGGCGGTGTGGCGCAACATGGGCACTCTCATGATCGTGTTCCTGGCCGGGTTGCAGAGCATTCCGCCCGAGCTCCACGAAGCGGCGCGGGTGGACGGCGCCAACGCCTTCCAGCGGTTCCGGGACATCACCTTGCCACTGTTGCGCCCGACACTGCTGCTGGGCTGTGTGCTGATCTCGATCTACTACTTCCAGTTCTTCGAAGAGGCCTTCGTGATGACCGGCGGTGGCCCGCTGGATCACACACTGTCGATCACCTACTTCACCTACAACCAGTTCGGCTACGGCAACTACGGGTACGCCTCGGCTGCCAGCTATGTGCTGGCGATCGTCATCGCCCTGGTGACCCTGCTCCAGTTCCGCCTGCTGCGCTCCAAGGACTGACCCGATGACCAATTCGATTGTCTCCGAAACTCTCACCGAACCCGAGCCGAAGGACTCCGCCGCGTCCGGGCGTGATCGCTGGTATCTCTACGTGCCTCTGATCATCGGGTTCGCGGTGACCATCCTGCCGTTCGCCTGGATGGTCAGCGGCGCTTTCAAACCGCACACCGAGATCCTCTCCGGTGAGTTCTCGCTGATCCCGCAGAATCCGACGTGGGTGAACTTCCATGACCTGTTCACCAAAGTGGACTTCCTGCAGTACTTCTCCAACAGTGTCGTCGTGGTGGTCGCGGTGGTGGCCGGCAATCTCCTGTTCTGCCCCATGCTGGCCTACGCGTTGACCAAACTCGACTTCCCCGGCCGGCGGGCACTGTTCGCCCTGGTCATGACGATGCTGATGGTACCCACCGTGGTGACCTTCATCCCGCTGTTCGTGCTGGTCACGAAAATGGGACTGATCAACAGCTACGGCGCGCTGATCCTGCCGTTCCTGGCCACCCCGCTGGGGGTTTTCATCATGCGGCAGTTCATCTCCGGGCTGCCGGACTCGCTGCTGGAGGCCGCCCGCCTGGACGGGGCCGGCGAGTTCCGGATCTTCTTCACCATCGTGTTACCGCTGTGCGGGCCCGCGCTGGCGACGGTGGCGATACTGCAGTTCCTCACCACCTGGAACGAATTCCTGTGGCCGCTGGTCGCAGCCCAGACCGAAGACCGGTACACGCTGCCGGTGGCGATCGCGATGATCTCGGCGAGCGCCAACTCGGTCAACTACGGACTCCTCCTGGCCGGCGCGACGGTGGTCGTGCTGCCCGTCATCGCCCTGTTCCTGTTCCTGCAACGCCATTTCGTGCAGGGCATCACCACGACCGGCATCAAGTGACGCCGCGCCGGTCTGACCGCGAAAGGCCCCGGTCCACCTCATGACCGTCACCACCTCTGCCCTCAGGGACTGCCCCACCACCCCCGACGACCCGTTTCTGGTCGAACTCCTCGGGCGCCTGACGCTCGAGGAGAAGGTGCAGTTGCTCACCGGTCGCGACTTCTGGTCCACCCAGCCCAACCCGCGAATCGGCTTGCATTCCATCGTGTTCTCCGACGGACCCGCAGGTATCCGCGGGCAGGTGTGGGATGAGCGGGATCCGTCGATCAGTCTGCCGTCGGGATCGGCGCTGGCCGCCAGCTGGGACCTCGACATCGCCCGCCGGTACGGCCAAGTGCTGGCCGGCGAAGCCAACCGCAAGTCGGTCGACGTGGTGCTCGGACCCACCATCAACATGCACCGCACCCCCGGCGGTGGACGTCATTTCGAATGCCTCAGCGAGGACCCGGTGCTCACCGCCGAGCTGGCCGCGGCCTACGTCGACGGCATCCAGTCCCACGGCGTGGCCGCGACACCAAAGCACTATCTGGCCAACGACTTCGAGACCGAACGCTTCACCGTCGACATCCGCGCCGACGACCGCACGCTGCGGGAGGTGTACCTGCTGGCGTTCGAGAAGGCGGTGACGCACGCCCACACCTGGCTGGTGATGAGCTCGTACAACTCGGTCAACGGCATCACCGCCAGTGAGAACGATCTGCTGGAGACGCCGCTGAACTCCGACTGGGGTTTCGACGGCGTGGTGATCGGCGACTGGACCGGGGTACGCTCCCTCGAAAGTGCCCGTCGATCACAGGATCTGGCCATGCCGGGTCCGGATGGGCCTTGGGGGGATCTGTTGGTGGAAGCCGTCGCGGCCGACACTGTCCCGGAGTCCGCCGTGGACCGCAAGGTCCTGCGACTGCTGCTCCTGGCGGCCCGTCTCGGACGACTCGACGGCGTCGCCCCCGCAAACGAACGCACCTCGCCCATCATCGATCCGCAACGCTTCGCCCGCATCGCTGCCGCCGAAGCCGCCGTGCTCCTGGAGAATCGCGACGTGCTGCCGGTCGATCCGGGCACCGTCCGGCGCGTCGTCGTCGTCGGGCACGGTGCCCAACACCCGCGGATCCAGGGCGGTGGCAGCGCCACCGTCGTCCCCAGCCGAATCATCAGCCCGCTGGCGGGAATTCGCGACGCGTTCCCCGATGCCGAGGTGCAGTTCTGCCACGGCCCGCGCGTCGAGGACGGGATCGGGTTCCTGGCGCTGCGCCAGCTCACCAATCCGGCGACCGCAGAACCCGGGCTCCGGGTCCGTTTCCTTGACCCCGCCGGCGCTGTCCTGCACACCGAGGACCGGCGTTCCACCAATCTGGTCTGGTTCGGCGGTGACGCCCCCATCGGCGATGCCGGCACCGTCGAGGTGTCCACCGTCTTCCGGCCCGAGAGCACCGGCGAGCTCCGCTTCGGTGTGGGCGCCATCGGGCGGGTCGAAGTACTGGCCGACGGTCACGCCATCCTGGACCGGGTGGTCGAACCGGTCGGCACCGACCTGGGTGCGGCGCTGCTGGCCTCACCGATCACCGAAGCGACGCTGGCCGTCGTCGCCGGCGCGCCCGTCGAGCTGGTGGTGCGGGTCAGCCCACCGACCACCAAGGTGGGCATGCAGAACGCGCTGGGTGTGCGGTTCGGTCTGCTGCCGCCCGCGGCCGACGACGACGAGCTGATCGCGGTGGCCGTGACGGCCGCCCGGACCGCGGACCTCGTGGTGGTGGTGGTGGGCACCAACGCCGCGATGGAGGCCGAGGGCGACGACCGCACCGACCTGCGGCTGCCCGGCCGCCAGGACGATCTGGTGCGGGCCCTGGCGACGGCCAACCCGCGCACGGTGGCCGTGGTCAACGCCGGTGCCCCGGTGCTGCTGCCGTGGGCGGATCAGGTGGGTGCCGTACTGCAGGTGTGGTTCCCCGGTCAGGAGGGCGGCGCGGCGCTGGGCGATCTGCTCACCGGCGCCGCCGAACCCGGCGGCCGGCTGCCCACCACCTGGCCCGCCAACCACGAGGACATCCCGATCCTGGCCATCGAGCCGATCGCGGGCCGGGTCCACTACGACGAGGGCATCCACGTCGGATACCGGAACTGGCTGCGCCTGAACCGACGTCCCGCCTACCCCTTCGGCCACGGCCACGGCTACACCACCTGGCGTCTGGGCGACGTCACCGCCGCTGCCGTGGTGCCCGCCGACGGCCCATTGACCGTCAGTGTCGAACTGGCCAATACCGGTGCGCGCGAGGGCAAGCAGGTGGTCCAGGTCTACCTGGCCCGGCCCCAGAGCACGATCGAACGTCCCGCATTGTGGCTGGGCGGGTTCACCGCCGTCCGCGTACCCGGACAGGGAACTGTGCGTGTCGAGGTCGAGGTTCCGCAGCGGGCCTTTGCACACTGGGAGGAAACCGCCCACCGATGGGCCTACGAGCCGGGTGAGTTCGACCTGCGGATCGGTTTGTCCGCGGCCGATCTGCCCGTCGTCACCTCGGTCCGGGTGGGCTGACGCGACACCATGGGAAAGGATCCGATGACCGGGCTCGACGCCAGGGGGATGCGTCAGGCGAACGCCGCCGCGCTCCTGGGCATCCTGCACGACACGGGAGGATCCATCTCCCTGGCGGCGTTGGCGGCCCGCACCGGTCTGTCCCGGCGCACCGTCGAGCTGATTCTCGGATCGCTGGAAGCCGACGGCTGGGTCAGTGCACCCGGACAGGAACTGCATGCCAGCGGCCGTGGGCGACCGGCCCGGTTGTTCGAGTTCCGGCCCGCCGCCGGTGCGGTGCTGGCCATCGACGTCGAGCACGACCGGTCCACCGCACAGGTCACCGATCTGCGCGGCCGGCCGTTGGGTAAGGCCGTCACCGTGATCTCCGGCGAGCCCGATCGCACCGACCGACTCGACCTGACCCGGGCCGCCGTCACCGATGTGCTCAGCGAGATCGGGTTGACGGCCGGGCACATCGGCGCGGTCGCCATCGCGACGCCGGGCAACGTCGACGACGACGGCCTGGTCGCCGCCGACCTGTCCATGCGCGGGTGGCGGGGAGTGGACCTGCGCGCCGAACTGTGTGTGGGTTTCGACTGCCCGGTGGTGGTGGAGAACAACGCGAAACTCGCCATGCTGGCCGAGCTGTGGGAAGGCGCTGCCGTGGGCGCCGACCACATGCTGTGGTTGATGCTCGAAGGAGTGCACAACGGGATGGGCATCCTGGTCAACGGTGCCCCGTACCGCGGCGTGCAGGGCGCGGCCGGGGAGATCTCCTGGGCCACGGGGCTCGGCCTCGACGCCCTCGCCGAGTCACCGCTGAACGGGCTCGGCAGGCTGCAGAGCCGGCAGCGACAGCTGGCCGCCCACGATCTGGTCGGGCGGGCCCGGGCCGGGGAGGCGGACGCGCTGGCGGTGGTCGACGAGTTCGCGGCCACCCTCGTCCGTGCGCTGTCAACCCTGTCGTGGGTGTTGGCGCCGCGCTTCATCGTGCTCGGCGGCACCCTCAGCCACGCCGTCGGTGAGCTGCTCGTCAGCCGGGTCGCGCAACTCCTCGACGGGCAGGCTCCGGACTTCGTGGAGTTGCGGCTCTCACAGTTGGGACCCGACGCGGTGCTCCGGGGCGCTGTCCGGTCCGCGCTGGGCAGCTTCGACTGGGCATCACGCAGTGCGCTCGGGCGCCGCTTCGGAGCGTGAGTGGCAGCCCGTTTCGACGTGTGTCATATCGTGGCGGTCATGGACTTCGCAATGTCGGCCAAGGCACAGGATTACCACGAGCGGCTGACCGCGTTCATGACCGACAAGGTGATCCCCGCCGAGGCGTCCTATGACGCCTACCGGCATGAGGCCGGGCCGGGTGATTTCACCGTGCCCCCGGTGGTCGAGGAGCTCAAGGTGTTGGCCCGTGAGCAGGGGCTGTGGAATCTGTTCCTGCCCTCGGAGTCGGGACTGACCTACCTGGAGTACGCCCCGCTGGCGGAGTTGTCGGGCTGGAGCATGGAGATCGGTCCCGAGGCCATCAACTGCGCCGCCCCCGACACCGGCAACATGGAGACCCTGCACCTGTTCGCCACCGAAGAGCAGAGCAAGCAGTGGCTCGAGCCCCTGCTGGCCGGCGAGATCCGCAGCGCGTTCTCGATGACCGAGCCGGCCGTGGCCTCCAGCGACGCCCGCAACATCCAGACCTCGATCGTCCGCGACGGCGACGACTACATCATCAACGGCCACAAGTGGTGGACCTCGGGCGCCAACGATCCGCGGTGCAAGATCCTCATCGTGATGGGCCGCACCAACCCGGATGCGGCCAGCCATCAGCAGCAGTCGATGATCCTGGTGCCTGCCGACACCCCCGGGGTGAACATTTTGCGCTCGACGTCGGTGTTCGGTTGGCAGGACCAGCACGGTCACGCCGAGATCATCTACGACAACGTTCGGGTGCCCGCGTCGAATCTGTTGGGCGAGGAAGGTTCCGGGTTCGCCATCGCCCAGGCCCGGCTGGGCCCGGGCCGCATCCACCACTGCATGCGCGCCATCGGGGTGGCCGAGCGGGCGTTGGCGCTGATGGTCGACCGCGTGAACACCCGCATCGCGTTCGGCAAGCCGCTGGCCGAGCAGGGTGTGGTTCAGCAGCAGGTTGCGTTGTCCCGCAACGAGATCGACCAGGCCCGCCTGCTGTGCCACAAGGCCGCGTGGACCATCGACAAGCACGGCAACAAAGAGGCCCGCAACCTCGTCGCTCAGATCAAGGCCGTCGCTCCGCAGATGGCATGCAACGTCCTCGACCGGGCCATCCAGGTGCACGGCGCCGCCGGCGTCAGCGATGACACGGTGCTGGCGCGGCTGTACGGCTGGCATCGCGCCATGCGGTTGTTCGACGGGCCCGACGAAGTGCACCTGCGTGCCATCGCCCGCGCCGAACTCGGCCAGGAGAAAAGCGCTCTCGCTGCCGCGGTGACCAAATAGTGGCAAATCTGGGTAATGCGTGGAACTTCCGCGACGTCACCGAATCCACCTCGGGCGCGGTGCGGCCCGGGTTGTTGTTCCGCTCGGGTGAGCTCAGCAATCTCGACGACGCCGGCCGGGCGGAGCTGACCCGGCTGGGCATCACCGATGTCGCCGACCTGCGGTCGGCCGTCGAGGTGGATCGCCACGGCGGCGGACTGGTGCCCGACGGTGTCGACATCCACCTGCTGCCGTTCATCGACGTGGTGGTCACCGAGGACGGCGAAGCCCCGCACGAGCACGCCTTTGCGCGGTTGATGACCGAGAAGCCCTCCGATGAGTCCATGGATCATGCGGCCAGGCGCTACATGGCCGAGGAGTACCGGGGGTTCGCCAAATCCCCCGGCGGGCGCCGCGCGGTGCACCGGGTCATCACGCTGCTCGGTGCCGAACGGCCGGTGCTGGCGCACTGTTTCGCCGGCAAGGACCGCACCGGCTTCACCGTCGGCGTGGTGCTCGAGGCCGCGGGCGTCGAGCGCGATGCCCTGATGGCCGATTACCTGGCCAGCAATGCCGCGGCGCCGCAGTTGCGGGAACAGATCATGGTGATGATGGCCCGCCGTTTCGACGGCGAGATCCCGGCTGAGATGGCCGAATTCACCGAAGCCCGGCTGTCCGACGACGTGCTCGGTGTGCGCGCGGAGTACCTGGACGCCGCATTGCAGTCGATCGTCGACGACTTCGGTTCCCTGGCCGGCTATCTGACGGCGGCCGACGTCACCCCCGACGACATCGACCGGCTCCGCGCCGCCCTCCTGCCCTAGCGATTTCGGCGCGCCCATCGCCGCTGAGCGGTCACGAGCGCGCCGAAATCACGGTCAGAAGAAGGCGACGGCGCAGATCCAGACAACGGTCGAGGCGAGCGCGCCGGTGAGTTCGACACCCACCGACAGTGCCACCCCTTTGAGAGCGTGCACGGTCGACACCCACGCGCGGGTGGTGTCTTTGCGCACGGCCAGTTCGGCCAGGAAGATTCCCAACACGAACCCGAGCAACAGGCCCAGCACCGGGATCACGAAGAAACCGATGATGCCGAGCACGCCGCCGGCCACCAGACTCAGGGTCCGGACGTCGGCCTGCCGCATGCGTTTGACCGGCCAGGTGTACTTGATCACCTCGGCGACGACGAACAGCACCGTCACGATCCCCAGCGTCACCCAGGACGCTGTCGAGCCTTCGATCCAGGCCCACACCGCGATGGCACCGAACACCAGCAGTCCGCCGGGCAGGACCGGGATGACGATGCCGGCCAGGCCGACGGCGATGGCCAACGCGACGAGGACGACGCCCGCGGTACTCATGCGCGATCCGTTCCCGCGCTCGTCCCTCGCGCACTCACTACTTGCTGGGTGCTCATCAGGGCTCGAGGACGAGTTTGCCCAGCACGCCACCGTCGCCGAGTGACTGCAGCGCGGCCTGACCTTCGTTGAGCGGGAAGCGAATCGGCGGTGGCGGTCGCAGCCCGGCGGCCACCAGAGCGCCGAGCCCGGCCCCGATCTGCAGTTGCGCCCCCGGGGTGCGGTTGACGAACTCGCCGTAGCCGACACCGACCACCGCGACGTTGCGCAGCAGCAACCGATTGACCTTGACGGTGGGGATGCCACCGGCGGCGAACCCGATGACCAGCAGCCGTCCCTCCGTGGCGATCACCCGGATCGCGTCGTCGAACGCGGCGCCACCCACCGGGTCGACCACCAGGTCGACACCGCGCCCGTCGGTGGCGTCGCGCACCGCCTGCGCCCAACCGTCGGTCAACGGCAGCACCACGTCGGCACCGAGGGTGGAGACGTAGTCCATGGCCTGCGGCCGGTGCACCATCGCGATCACGGTGGCGCCCAGCGCCTTCGCGATCTGGATCGCGGCGGTGCCCACGCCGCCGGCCGAGCCGAGCACCAGCACCGTCTCGCCGCGGCGCAGGGCGCCACGGCGCTCCAGCGCGAAGTACATGGTGTAGTAATTGCCCAGCAGGGCAGCGGCCTCGGCGTCGTCGAGACCGTCGGCGGTGGGAACCACGTGGTCCGGCGCCACCGCCACCTGCTCGGCGTATCCGCCCATCATGGTGAACGCCGAGACCCGCTGTCCGACAGCGAAACCGGATGAATCCGGAGCTGAGCGAACCACGCCTGCGACTTCCATGCCGGGTACGAACGGCGGCGGCAGCTTGAGCTGGTACTCCCCTTTGGTGAGCAGCAGATCAGGGAAGCACACCCCGGCGGCGCGCACGTCGATCACCACATTGCCCGAACCGCCGGCGGCATCGGGCACATCCTCGTAGGACATGCCCGACGGCCCCGAAAGCTCCTTTACTACACAGGCCTTCATCTATCGGAGGTTGAAGTTGGCCTGCTTGGCCGCAGACAGGTCGGTGATCTCGCCCCACTGCGCGGCGATGTCGTCCACCGACGGCGGGGTCTTGAAGGTGATGCCGTCATTCTGGAACAGCGCGGCGCGCTGGACCTTTCCGCCACCGACGATGAACACCGATGCGCTGTCGGGAACTTCCTCGGTGCACAGGTAGGCCACCACCGGCGCGACGAACTCCGGCGTGAGGTTCTTGAGCACCTCTTCGGGCAGGATGTCCTGCGTCATCCGGGTGGCGGCGATGGGCGCCACGGCATTGGTCTTGATGTTGTACTTCGCACCCTCGTGGGCCAGCGTGTTGATCAGGCCCACCAGTCCGAGCTTGGCGGCGCCGTAGTTGGCCTGCCCGAAGTTGCCGAACAGTCCGCTGGTGGACGTGGCGACCACCACGCGGCCGAAACCCTGCTCGCGGAAGTGCGGCCAGGCGGCGCGGACCACGTTGTACCCACCGTAGAGGTGGACCTTGAGCACGGAGTCCCAGTTCTCGTAGGTCATCTTGTGGAAGGTGCCGTCGCGCAGGATGCCCGCATTGCTCACCACACCGTCGACCTTGCCGAACTCGTCGAGCGCGGTCTTGATGATGTTCGCGGCGCCGTCGGACTCGGCGACGCTGTCGTAGTTGGCGACGGCCCGTCCGCCGGCGGCTTTGATCTCGTCGACCACCTGATCGGCCATGGCCGATCCGGCGCCGGTACCGTCGCGCGCGCCGCCGAGGTCATTGACCACCACTGCTGCGCCCTCGCGGGCGAGCGTCAGCGCGTACTCCCGCCCGAGGCCGCCACCGGCACCGGTGACGACGACGACACGATCCTGAACTCCGGGCATGTGCTTCCTTTCGAGGGGCGTCAGAACGCCTCGGTCAAAAAATTCTGCGCGCCAACTTCCACGCCTTCTCTGTATACGGGGGGTAGATCACCGCGGATAAGTCGGGTCGGGTCGGCTTGGTCAGCACCGACTTGCGGTGGCTGAACTCCTCGAAGCCGAAGCGGCCGTGGTAGGCGCCCGTTCCGGAGGGGCCGACGCCGCCGAAGGGCAGCTTCGCGGTGGCGAACTGGAAGATCAGGTGGTTGACCAGCATGCCGCCCGCGGGTACCTCCTTGATGACGCGCTCGCGTACCGCCTTGGACTTGGTGAAAAGGTAGGCCGCCAGCGGCTTGGGCCGCGAGTTGACGAATGCGATTGCCTCGTCCAGGGATTGGACGGTGACCACGGGCAGGATGGGTCCGAAGATCTCATCACGCATCAAGGGTTCGTCCAGGTCGGGGTCGACGACGACCGTCGGCTGGATCCGCAGCTCGGCGGCGTCGGTGCTGCCGCCGACAGCCACCGTGCCCTTGGTCTCGGCCAGCGAGGTGGCCAGCCGGTCGAAGTGCCGTTGGTTGACGATGCGTTTGCCGCCGGGGTTCTCCGCTTCGAACGTGGCGATCGCCTCACCGATCTTGCTGACCAACTGGTCTCGGATGGGGGCGTCGGCCAGCACGTAGTCCGGGGCGATGCAGATCTGTCCGGAGTTGATCAGTTTGGTCCACGCGATGCGCTTGGCGGCCACGTCGATGTCGGCGTCCCTGGACACGATGACCGGGCTCTTGCCGCCGAGCTCCAGGGTCACGGGGGTCAGATGCGGCGCGGCGGCCTCGTAGACCTTGCGCCCGATCTCCGTGCCGCCGGTGAAGCACAACTTGTCGAAGCCCTGCTCGATCAGCTCCTGGCTCACCGCACCGTCCCCTTCGATGACGACGACGGCCTCCCTGTCGAGGTACCGCGGGACCAGTTCGGCCATCAGTGCCGAGGAGGCGGGCGCCACCTCGGAGGGCTTGAGCACGACCGTGTTGCCTGCGGCGAGTGCGCCGACAGCCGGTCCCAACGTCAGCGCAAACGGGAAGTTCCACGCCCCGATGATCAGGACCGTGCCGTAGGGCTCGTATTCCACCCAGCCTCGGCCCGGCAGCTGGGAGAACTCGAGGAGCCGGTGCTTGCGCTTGGTCCATTTGCCGATGTTCTTGGCGGCGTCGTGGGCTTCGCTTGCGGTACTGGCGATGTCGGCCAGCCACGATTCGAAGGGACTGCGGTCCAGGTCCTGGGCGAGCGCGTTGGCGATCCTGCCCTCGTTCTCGGTCATGAGCTTCTCGAGAGCCTTGAGCTGGGTGCGACGCCATTCCATCGAGCGGGTGCGCCCCGTGGCATAGGTCTTGCGCAGACCGGCCACCACGGCCGGGATGTCGACGCCGCCGGCGACGGCAGTGGGTGAGGCGACGGAATCTGTGGTCATGGCAGTCCCTTCCAGACTCGGCGCGGGATCGAGCCGCCCGGCGCCGTCAGAACGCCATGGTAACCAACCAGCTGGTTGGCCGACAGGGGCTGGAGTCAGGCCCGCTCGGCGATCACGAAACGCGAGAAGGAGTCGTCGTCATTCCGGAACGGGATGTCGATCCACCGGCCCAGCCGGCGCATCTCCTGCTGAGAATCCACATCAGAGGCCCGCCAGCCGTGGCCGTTGAGCCAGTCGGCCAGATCCGCCCGGTCCGGGTCGTCATAGGTCAGATCACCGATGTCGGGCATCTGCGTCATCCCCAGCTGCTCGGCGACCCGCTCGAACCGGGCCCGCATCTCCTCGCGGCGATCCGTCGGCTGGTCGCGCATCGTTTCGGCGGCGATCCGGCTGCCCGGCGCACTGAGCTCTCCGATGTTGTCGAACAGTCGATCCTGTGCTTCGGCGGGCAGGTACATCAGCAGACCCTCGGCCAGCCAGGCGGTGGGTTGGGCGGGGTCGAACCCGGCCCCGGTCAGCGCGGTGGGCCAGTCGAAGCGGAGGTCCACCGGCACCTCATGGCGATTCGCCGTCGCCGTGACCCCGTGCTCGGCGAGGATGCTCGCCTTGTACTGCAGCACCAGCGGCTGGTCGATCTCGAAAACTTCGGTGCCGGTTGGCCATTCCAGGCGATAGGCCCGCGAATCCAGGCCCGACGCCAGAATCACGACCTGCCGGATCCCTGCGGCGCCGGCGGAGGCGAAGAACTCGTCGAAGTAGTGCGTCCGCACGGCCTGGTAGTTGCGCATGTGCGTGAAGACCGTCGCCATCTCAGCGTCCACGGCCGCCAGTCGGGTCGGCATGTCGGGGTCGAGCATGCTGTCCCACACACCGGTGCCCGCAGCGGCCACCAGAATCCGCGCGTAGGGGTCGCGGATCAGCGGGTCCGGCAGATCGGACTCGGCGGCCCGGGCTGCCGCGACCATGACGGCGGTGCTGCCGACGCTGGTCGCGATGTCCCAGGTGTCATCATGGCTGCGCAGTGCGCTCACGGAGATTCCTCGACTCACGGGCCGGCGAATGCCGACGTTCGACCACCAGCTTACCTAAAAACTTAGGCAGGCTAGCTGCCAGCTGCTCAGCATGGCCCAGTTCAGGTTTGAAGCTGCCAAAGCTGTTGCTGAAGAAGAAGTTTCAGTTGGTCGGTGACCCGCGTCAGGTCGTCGTGGTTGCCGACGAAACCGGCATAGAAGCCGATGCCCCACAGCATGGCGACCAGCATCTCCACCAGCGAATGCACATCGGTGTCCACCCGCAGCTCGCCTGCGCCGATGGACTCGTTGACAGCCCACCGGACGAACTGCCGGGATGACTCCAAGGAATCGTTGGTGGTCTGATTCAGGTCAGGATGGCGTTGCGATTCCAGCACTGCGGTCACCAGAAATGCTGCCGCCGACCGGTCCTTGCCATCGGACTGCACCGCCGCGGAGATGAATGCCACCAGGCGGTCCACCAAGGTGACCGCGGTTTGTGCGCGTTCGGCACCGACCGCGACCACAGAACCGTTGGTCTGCTCCACCACTTCTTGATAAAGCACCCGCTTGTTGGCGAAGTAATGATTGATGGCCGGACGAGTGAGGTCGGCGCGAATCGCGATGGCCTGGAACGTGGCGGCGTCGTAGCCGAGTTCGCTGAACACCTGGCGTGCAGCACCGAGGATCCGCTCGCGCGTTTCGGCTGCCTTCGCTGCGGGCGGACGACCTGGGCCTCTACTTGCTGTATGCGGCACGGTCAAATTGTGCCATAAGTCACTGCACGACCTTTTCGGAAATTCACGAAAGGCCGTCTTGTCCCGATCTCAGCCATCAATGACTAACCCCCCAATTTATTGAAATCACCCCCCGGCAAAAAGATTCTCCCATTGTTTTCCGAACTCCGGACGCCTAGTCGCGCCTGGGGTCGTTCCGTCATGGAAACGTCACACTGTCTGGGCCGATGCGCGATACGGCCGCCGGAGCGCCGCGCCCCCGACGCCATACCGCCCTACCACTGCCGTGGAATTCGCCGAGCGCGTCTACGGAATTTGCTCAATTCTTTGCCGACGGTGTTGTCCGAGAGAAAAGAATGGCCTTGTCAATTCGTGAGACTATGTATCGGGGACAGCTGTGACCAGAAATTAAATACTTGACATCCGATAATCAAATGCCGGCCGCGGGGGCGAGCTCGCTCGGATGTGTGATCGACGCAGCGACTTCGTGAAAGCCCTCCTGTGAACTGGTCGAACCTTCAAATCGATCGCGCGTGTGCGTCCCAGGTGTGGCCGCGAACCCCAGCGCGGGCCCGCACATCGACGTCGGAGTCGACGATTCCCCGGGCCTGGCGGCGTTTCCCCGCTCCCCGGACGGGCAAGCGTCGACGAGCAGGTTTGCCCCGTCACCACCGCACTGCCGGCCCCCCGGACGGTCAGGGGGGCACTTCGCTTGATGGATGCTCAACTTCGCTAGAAGGACAGTCAACATATTCATGTGGCCATCGTGGGCGTTTCGGGCGAAGTACGAGGCGTGCACCCGAAACCACCACACAATCGTTTCTGCGCGCGCCCGCGTCGGGCCGGACGCAGTCCGCCGGTGGCGCAGGATTGGACGGAGCGACCGACCCAGGCTCTACCGTTGGACCCATGATCACCCTCGGCACCCTGGCGCGCCGGGTGCTCGATCGGGTGGAAAACCGGGATCCCGAGTTGGATGCATTTCGGCGCGCTGCCCGCGCCGCCATGGTCATTCCCGTCTCGGCAGGCATCGGCTTCACATTCGGCAATGGTCAGACGCCGCTGTTCGCGATCTTCGGCTCCATCGCCCTGCTGATCGTGGCGGATTTCCCGGGCAACCGGGCCGGACGGGCGACCTCGTATGCCGGATTGGCCCTGATCGGGGCCGTCCTGATCACCCTGGGCACCCTGGTGGCGCCGAATCCCTGGCTCGCCGTGGCGTCGATGTTCCTGCTGGGTGTCGCGGTCACCTTCGCCGGCGTGCTGAGTACCTCCATCGCGGCCGGGCAGCGGGCGACGCTGCTGACGTTCGTGCTGCCTGCCTGCACCCCCACCGGCCCGGTCGGCGAGCGACTTCTCGGCTGGTTCATCGCCCTGGCCGTCTGTGTGCCCGCGGCGCTGTTCCTGCTGCCGCCACGCCACCACGACGATCTTCGACGCCATGCTGCCCGCGTGTGCGCCGCGTTGGCACACCACCTGGAAGGACACGACGACCGCCGGTCGGTGAACCGCGCGATGAACGCCCTGTGGGCCCACTACGTCGACAGCGACTTCCGGCCGGTCGGCCTGACCGCAGGCAGCCGAGCCCTGGTCCGCGTGGTCGACGACCTGGAGTGGCTGTGCGACCGAGTCCACGACGAAACCGCCTCCAACCTGGGGGTGATGACCGAGCCCGCCGTCCGGGTCCTGCGCGCCTCCGCCCGGTTGTTGCGCGTCGCCCGGGTGGCTGACCGAGCGCCCGCTCGCGCCGAACTCGCGGGCGCGCTCGCCGATCTGCGACAGGTGGCCCAGGGACGGTATCGCGAGGACATCGCCGAGCTGCTGGACGGATCCACCGATTCGGAAGCGGTGGAGGTGGGACGCCGACTGCTGGCCCGCCGCACGTTCGGCGCCACCGTCGGAGCCACCGGCAGAGTGATCGCCGCCGCCGCGGCCGCCGACGCCCGACCGGTGCTCATGCGCGTCCTGGGACGCCAACTACCCGACATGGGCGCGTCGGTGCGCGTGTTGTCCGAAGCGCAGGCTGTCGCGAACATCCCAACCGGTTATGTGGCCACCCGGGCGGTCGTCGTCCGCAACAGCCTGCGCACCGGTACCGGGTTGGCGCTCGCGGTCGCCACCACCCATGTGTTTCCCGTCGAGCACGGATTCTGGGTGGTGCTCGCGGCGATGTCGGTGCTGCGCAGCAGTGCTCTCACCACCGGAACCCGCGTGTTCCGCGCGGTCACCGGCACCGTGCTGGGGTTCGTGCTCGGAGCAGTCATCATCGAGCTGATCGGCGTCGACCCCGCCGTGTTGTGGCCGGTACTGCCCGTCGTGGCGTTCGTCGCCGCCTACGTTCCGGAGGTGGCCTCGTTCGCCGCCGGACAGGCGGCGTTCACCATGCTGGTGCTGATCGTCTTCAACCTGATCGCCCCCAGCGGGTGGGCGGTCGGCCTGGTCCGGATCGAGGACATCGTCGTCGGCGGCGCCGTCGGACTCGTCGTCTCACTGCTGCTGTGGCCCCGAGGTTCCAGCAAGGCAGTCATCTCGGCCACCGACGCCGCATTCCGGATCGGCACCGAGTATCTCCGGGCCGCGGTTTCGCGCATCACCCGCGGCGCGTCCGCGGACACCGTGACCGAGCTCAGCTATCGGGCGCTCACCGCATCGCGCACGGTCGACGACGGCATCCGCCAGTACCTCTCGGAAAGCGGCGGGCCCGCCGACAGCCGGGCGCCGGTGGTCCGGCGGGCCAACCGCGCGATCAGGCTCCGCATCGCCGCCGACCTGATCGCCGACGTCGCGACCGGTCCCAACCGTGACGCCTACCCGCGAGCCCGCGCCGTCCTCGACAAACACACCACGATGGTGTGTAACCGCATGTCAGGGCGCACCGACGCACCCATCGGCGCCGACGCCATCACCGCCGACTTCGTGCTGGCGCTGCGCACCGAGGCACCCGCCGAGGAGTACCCGATAGCCGACGCTCTGCCTCTGGTGACCGTCGCCGCCAACCTCGGTGAACTGGAACTGCTCTACCCTGCCCCCCGGACCGCCGACTAGACCCGGTGCGGCATCAGCGCATTCGGCGGGATGACCCCGAACCGGCCGGCGTTGAAGTCCTCGACCGCCTGGACCAGTTCGGACTTGGAGCTCATCACGAACGGTCCGTACTGGAACACGGGTTCACGAATTGGCTTGCCGCCGAGCAGGAGTACTTCCATCGCAGGACGATTGCCGTCCTGTCCTTCGTCCGCGGTGACCGTGATCCGGTCGCCGGCGCCGAGGACCGCCAGCTGGCCCTGCTGAATGGGGTGACGTGCGGGCCCGACGCTACCGCGGCCGCTCAGCACGTACACCAGCGCGTTGAAATCCCGATTCCACGGCAGATTCAGTGCCGCGCCAGGCTCGATGGTGGCGTGCGCCAAGGTGATCGGAGTGTGCGTCGACCCGGGCCCGTGGTGTTCGCCGACATCGCCTGCGATGATCCGGACCAGGGCGCCACCGTCGGACGAAGCCAGCAGGACTGCTTCCGTGCCCTCGATGGACTGGTACCTGGGTGCGGCGAACTTGTCCTTCTTGGGCAGATTGACCCACAGCTGGACGCCGTGGAACAGGCCGCCGCTCTCGACGAGTTCGGCAGGCGGGGTCTCGATGTGCAGAATCCCCGAGCCCGCGGTCATCCACTGGGTGGCCCCGTCGGAGATCAGCCCGCCGCCACCATGAGAATCCTGGTGGGCGAACCGGCCGTCGATCATGTAGGTGACGGTTTCGAAACCGCGGTGCGGATGCCAGTCGGTGCCGCGCGGCTCCCCGGGCTGGTAATCGACCTCACCCATCTGGTCCATGTGCACAAACGGGTCGAGATCGGCTGGGCGCACCCCGGCGAACGCGCGGACGACGGGGAAGCCCTCGCCCTCGTAACCCCGGGGACCGGTGGTCACGGAGCGCACCGGCCGCTCGGTGTCGGCGGCGGCGGGCGATGGCACACGGGGCAGGGTCAACAGGGTGGTCGGGTCTGCGGTGATGGCTGGCATTTCGGGCACCTCACTTCGGTAGATAGGCTGCCCTATATAACCGGACTGCGGTCCGATTATTCCGGGGTCAGCCGAGCACGTCCAGCGCGGCGGCCCGAGCCTGCGCGGCGGTGTCGGTGCCCAGCACGGCCTCGGCGGCGTCGCGGCACTGCTGCAACGTCACTGTTGCGAGCTTGCCGCCGACCGCCCGCAACGCCGCGGCGGCCGCGGACAACGACGTGATGCCCAGCCCGGTCAGCACGCAGGCCAACAATGGGTCGGCGGCGGCTTCGCCACAGACGCCAACCGGTTTGCCCACTTTCGCGCCGGCTTTAGCTGCCATCGCGACCAGCGCCAGCACCGCGGGCTGCCACGGGTCGGTCAGCAGCGCCAGGTCCGCGGACATCCGATCGGCGGCCATCGTGTACTGGGCCAGGTCATTGGTGCCGATGGACAAAAAATCGACATGCTGCAGAATTCGGTCGGCCAGCAAAGCCGCTGCAGGCACTTCGATCATGACGCCCGGAGTCAGGCCATAGGCGCGGACGCGGTCAGCGAAGTTCCTGGCCTCCTCGACGGTGGCGATCATCGGTGCCATCACCCAGGGGGCGCTGCCGGTGCGCTGCGCTGCCGCCGCGATGGCCTCGAGTTGACGTTCCAGAATGCCCGGATTGCCCACCGCGATGCGGATGCCCCGGACTCCGAGCGCCGGGTTCGCCTCGTCCGGATGGCCGGCGAACTTGAGCGGCTTGTCCGACCCGGCATCCAGGGTGCGGATCACCACCTTGTGGTCGGCGAACGCGTCGAGCACCTCGGCGTAGATCTGCGCCTGTTCTTCCACCGTGGGTTCGGAATCCCGGTTCAGGAAGCACAATTCGGTACGGAAGAGACCGACACCCTCGGCGGGCACCTGCCGCGCCGCGCGCGCCGCAGCGCCGTCCTGCACATTGGCCAGGATCGCCATCGGATGTCCATCGGCGGTGGACCCGGGCCCTACCCAAGACGCCGTGGCCGCCGCCGTCACGGCCGCCCGTTCGACCTCCGCGCGGGCCTGCGCAGGATCGGGCGCCACCGCCACCGTGCCCCGGGTTGCGTCGAGCAGGACGTGGGCCCCTTCGGCGACGTCGTCGAGGCCGTCGACCGCGACCACGCAGGGGATCCCCAGCTGGCGCGCGATGATCGCGGTATGGCTGGTGGGCCCACCCAGCGTGGTGGCCAGTCCGACGATCAGGGTCGGGTCGAGGCCGGCGGTGTCGGCGGGAGCGAGATCCTCGGCACACAGGATCGACGGCACCTCCGGTGTCGGCACACCCGGCTCGGCCAGACCGCTGAGTTCGGCGATCACCCGGTCGCGGATGTCGCGCAGGTCGGTGACCCGCTCGGCCATCAGACCCCCCATCTTGGTGAACAGGTCGATGAACTGGGCGACCGCCTCGACGGTGGCCCGAATTGCGGGGGTGCCCTCGCCGATGCGTTTTTCGGCCGCGCCCAGCCAGGCCCGATCCTGCGCCAGCATCGCGGTGGCGGCGAGTACCTCGGAGGCGGCCCCGCTGGCATGTTGCGCGCGGTCGCGTAGCCGGCCGGCGACCGCGGCCGCGGCAGCGGTGAAGCGGCCCACCTCCGCTGGGCGGGCCGCTTCGTCGAGGTCCGGCTGGGCCGGCAGGTCCTCGACCCTGACCGAGCGGCCCGGGCGGATGACCGTCGCATATTGCACGCCGGGAACCACCGGAACGCCCTGGAGGACGCCGGTTTGTGGGGCGCTGGAGGCCGTGAGTGACGTGGGTGCTGAAGAGGTCGTCATGTGAACTAGATTACAGCCAAACCTTGACAAGTCAACACACTCAAGCGTAAAACAACATATATCCACAGTCATTGAGCGGCAATTCCCACACAAACGGAGCATGGTGTATCCCGAAGAGCGTCAACAAGCCATCGCGGCCATGGTGCTGTCGCATGGTCGAGCCTCCGTGGCAGAGCTGGCCGCCACCTATGCCGTCACCACCGAAACGGTCCGTCGCGACCTGGCCACCCTCGACCGGGCGGGCGTCCTGCGTCGCGTCCACGGCGGCGCCGTCCCCGCCCGCGCCTTGCACGCCGTCGAGTCCGACGTCTCCGAACGCGAGGGCACCCGTGCCGACCACAAGGACTCCATCGCCCGGGCGGCCACCGAGTTCTTTCCGATCAGCGGAGCCAGCGTGCTGTTCGACGCAGGCACCACCACCGCCCGCGTGGCCGCACTGATCGCGCCCGACTACGAGCTCACCGTCGTCACCAATTCGGTACCCATCGCCGCCCGTGTCGCGGCCTCACCCGCGACGTCGCTCCACCTGCTCGGCGGACGGGTCCGCGGGCTCACCCAGGCCGCCGTCGGCGACCAGGTGCTACGGGTCCTGGACACGCTGAGGGTGGACATCGCCTTCATCGGCGCCAACGGCATCACCGCAGGCCACGGCCTGTCCACCCCCGACACCGAGGAGGCTGCCGTCAAACGCGCCATGGTTCGTTGCGCCAATTATGTTGTGGTGGTGGCCGACTCCTCGAAGATCGGCCACGAGGACTTCGTGAGCTTCGCCCGCTTGGAAGATGTCGACGCGGTGATCACCGACGCCGAGATCAGCGAGGCCGACCGCGCCGAGATCACCGGCGCCGGTGTGGAAGTGGTGATCGCGTGATCATCACCGTCACCCCCAACCCGAGCCTCGACCGCACCGTCACCCTGACCACGACGCTGACCCGGGGCAGCGTCCACCGCATCGCCTCGGTGTCCACCGAACCGGGCGGCAAGGGTGTCAACGTCGCAGGCGCGCTCACCCTGGCCGGCCTCGACGCCGTGGCGGTCCTGCCCGCAGCCACCCACGATCCCTTTGTCGCCGCGCTGGCGGCTGCCGGGGTCCCCCACGCTGCGGTGCCGATCTCCGAAGCCGTGCGCACCAACCTCGCCATCACCGAGACCGACGGCACCACAACGAAACTCAACGAGCGCGGCGCCACTTTGGACCCGGTGTCGCTGACCGCACTCACCGATACCGTGATCGAACGCGCCGCGGCCGCCGACTGGGTGGTGCTGTCGGGTTCACTGCCCCCCGGCGCCCCCGACAGTTGGTACGCCGAGCTCGTCGCGCGGCTGGCCCCGCTGCGCTGCAGGGTCGCCGTCGACACCTCCGATGCACCGCTGCTCGCCCTGGCCGCCGGCTTCGACCGGGCCGCGCCGGATCTGCTCAAACCGAATTCCGAGGAGCTCGCCGGTCTGGTGGGCCGATCCGCAGACGCACTCGAACAGGCCGCAGCAGAGGGTGATCCAGAACCGGTGGTCTCCGCTGCCCTCGAACTGGTGCGTCGCGGTGTCGGCGCGGTGCTCGCCACCCTCGGCGCAGCGGGTGCGGTGCTGGTCGACGCCAACGGCGCCTGGCTGGCGACACCCCCACCGATCACACCCAAGAGCACTGTCGGCGCCGGTGACTCCTCGCTGGCCGGCTATCTACGTGCCGACGTCGGGGGCGCCGAGGCTCCGCGGCGCCTGCAGATGGCGGTTGCCTACGGCAGCGCCGCCGCCGCGCTTCCCGGCACCGCACTGCCGTCACCGGCCGACCTCGACCTCGACGCCGTACGGGTGGTGTCCATCCTGCTCAAACCCTCGTGAGACCAATTGTGAAACCGACCATCGACACCGACGAAAGCATCTGACATGACCACTCCATCCCAACCCGCATCCGTTCCGGTGACGGAGACCGGCCTGGTACTGCTCGACGTCAACGCGGGCGACACCAAGGAAGCGGTGATCGCCCGACTGGCCGCCCAAGTCGCCTCGGCGGGGCGTTCCAGCGATGCCGACGGCCTGCGTGGCGCCGCGATGGCCCGCGAAGCCCAGTCGGCCACCGGACTTCCCGGCGGCATCGCCATCCCCCATTGCCGCTCCCCGTACGTCGACTCCCCCACCATCGGCTTCGCGCGGCTCTCACCCCGGGTGGACTTCGGGGCGCCCGACGGCCCGGCAGACCTGGTCTTCCTGATCGCCGCGCCCGACTCCGGCGGTGCCGAGCACATGAAGCTGCTGTCCAGTTTGGCCCGCGCCCTCGTCCGACCCGATTTTGTGGCCTCACTGCGCAGCGCGTCGTCGGCCGAGGAGGTGGTCGGATTCGTCGACGGGGTGGTCAATCCGGCCCCGGCGGCTCCCGCCGCTCCCGCACCCGTCGCACCTGTGGAAGAGGCCCCGGCCGCCAGGGCGAAGTCCGTCGTCGCGATCACCGCGTGCCCCACCGGAATCGCCCACACCTACATGGCCGCTGACTCCCTGGTGGCCGCCGCCGAACGCGCCGGCGTCGACTTCACCGTCGAAACGCAGGGCTCGTCGGGCAGCACCCCGATGTCGGCGGCCACCATCGCCGCCGCCGACGCGGTCATCTTCGCCACCGACGTCGGGGTCAAGGACCGGCAACGGTTCGCCGGCAAGCCCGTCATCGCCTCCGGCGTCAAACGCGCCATCAACGAACCCGACAAGATGATCGCCGAAGCGGTCGCCGCGTCCGACAACCCCGCCGCAGCCCGGGTGGAGGGCGGCGCCCCTGGTGCGTCCGCCGCCACCGCCGGCCCGTCGGGCAACGTCGGTTGGGGCACCCGCACCCGTCAGATCCTGCTCACCGGTGTCAGCTACATGATCCCGTTCGTGGCCGCCGGCGGTCTGCTGATCGCGCTGGGCTTCCTGTTCGCCGGCTACGAGATCGCCAACACCCCCGACGGTGAGTCGAGTTCACTGGGCAACATCATCGCCAGTACGAACTCGTTGACGAACCTGCCCACCGGCGGCTTCTTCCAGTACCTCGGCGCGGTGTTGTTCACTCTGGGCGGGCTGGCCTTCGGCTTCCTGGTGCCGGCGCTGGCCGGCTACATCGCGTTCGCCATCGCCGACCGGCCCGGCATCGCACCGGGTTTCACCGCGGGAGCGGTCGCCGTGTTCGTCGGCGGCGGATTCCTCGGCGGAATCGTCGGCGGCCTGATCGCGGGCTTCGTCGCGCTGTGGATCAGCAAGTTCGACGTTCCACGGTGGCTGCGCGGCCTGATGCCGGTGGTGATCATCCCGCTGGTGGCTTCCCTGGCCGTCGGTCTGATGATGTTCCTGCTCCTGGGCCGGCCGCTCGCGGCGATCAACTCCGGACTCACCAACTGGCTCAGCGGACTGACCGGCACCTCGGTGATCCTGCTCGGCGTCATCCTCGGCCTGATGATGTGCTTCGACCTCGGCGGCCCGGTGAACAAGGCGGCCTACGCCTTCGCCACCGCGGGCCTCAACATCGCCGATCCTTCATCGCTGCGCATCATGGCCGCCGTGATGGCCGCAGGCATGGTGCCGCCGCTGGCGATGGCACTGGCCTCGACGGTGCGGCCCCGGCTGTTCACCGAGCCGGAGCGGGAAAACGGCAGGGCTGCTTGGCTTCTGGGGGCGTCGTTCATCTCCGAAGGCGCCATCCCGTTCGCCGCGGCCGACCCGCTGCGGGTGATCCCGTCGATGATGGCCGGCGGCGCCGTCACCGGTGCGCTGATCATGGTCTTCGACGTGACCTCGAAGGCCCCCCACGGCGGCATCTTCGTGTTCTTCGCGATCAGCCCCATCGTCTGGTTCGTGGTGTCGCTGCTCGCCGGCATGGCCGTGGCCGCTGTCGCGGTGATCGCCGCCAAGCAGTTCGGCACCAAGCGCCCCGAGGAGGCTGTCGCCCCTGCACACGCCGCCGCCTGACCCCACCCTCGCCCGCACCACGTCGATCCCGACACCCACAACTCAAGGAGAAACCATGCACACCAAGACCGTCATCGTCGGATCCGCCATCGGCCTGCACGCCCGCCCCGCCGGGATCATTGCCGAAGCTGTCATGAAAGCCGGTGTCGCCGTCACACTTTCGGTCGACGGCGGCGAGCCGGTGGACGCGGGTTCTGCGCTGATGATCATGACGCTCGGCGCGGGCAACGGCGCGCAGGTCACCGTCGCCTCCAACGACGAAGCCGCCACCAACGAGGTCGCCAAACTGGTTCAGCAGGATCTCGACGCCTGAAACCCTTGCGATTTGTGGAGTTTCACCGGCGCGAGCCGCATGTCAGACTCCACAAATCACGCAGCAGCCGTCGGCATCAACCGGTCCAGCACGTCGGTCAAGGTGATCAGGCCCACCGGGGCGCTGTCGCCGTGGGCGATGATCGCCAGGTGACCCCTGGTCTCGCGCATGGTCCGCAGCGCCTCGTACACCGGGGTCTGCGGCTCCAGCACCAGAGCCGGACGCATCAGATCCCGGGCAACGGCACCCGGCTCTGCGGTCAGACTGTCGCGCACATGGACCACGCCCACCACACCTGCGCTGCCCGTCACCAGCAGCCGCAGGTGGCCCGTGGCGCGTGACATCGCCTGGATGGCCGCCGGATCCGCTTCGGCGGGAACGCCACTCGGCGGCCGCCCGGACACCAATTCCCCGACGGTCAATGCCTGCAGTTCCAGCGCACTCATCAGGTTCGTGCTGTAGCGCTGCTCGAGCGCGCCGGTGGTCGTCGAGTGTTCCACCAGGTGTCGCAGCGTCTCCGGATCCTGCCCGGACGACATCTCGTCCACCGGCGTGACGCCGACTCTGCGCAACAACCAGTTCGCGGCGCGGTTCAACGCGATCAGCAGCGGCCGGGTGAGCGTCATGAACGCCCGCATGGGCAGCGCCAGCAGAATCGCCGACCGCTCGGGATGCGCGATGGCCCACGATTTCGGTGCCATCTCGCCCACCACCAGGTGCAGGAACGTCACGATCACCAACGCCAGCACGAAGCCGCCCACGTCGGCCAGCCATCCCGGCGCTCCCCAGGACCCGATCAACGGCGTGAGCCAATGATGCACAGCGGGTTTGGTGAAAGCACCGAGCGCCAGCGTGCACACCGTGATGCCCAGCTGCGACCCCGCGAGCAGGACCGACAGCTCGGAGGTGCTGCGCAGTGCGGCCTGGGCAGAGCGACTGCCTGCCGCGGCATCCTCCAGCCGGTGCCGGCGTGCCGCGATCAGCGCGAACTCCACGGCGACGAAGAAGGCACTCGTAGCGATCAACGCCGCCGTGATCGCAACCACGAACAACGGACTGTTCACTGGTGCACCTCCTCGGGCCGGATGGCCACGAACACCGTTGACGGCACGTGCTTGTCGACGTCACGGACCTCGATGACGAGCACGTCCGGCGGTGGCATTTCGGCAGCCACCAGATCGGCCGCCTCCTGTTCCAGCGGGATCTGTACCTGGTCGCCGACCACGGGCAGCCCACCGAACGCAGCGATGGCCAACCCGGCGACGGTTTCGTAGTCGCCTTCGGGCAGCGGCCGGTCCAGCAGTCGGTGCACCTCGTCGAGCGGAGTGTCACCGGCCATCAGCCAACCGTCCGATTCGACCACGGCGTCGTCGTTGCCTGCGGTGTCGTGCTCGTCGTCGATCTCGCCGACCAGTTCTTCTGCCATGTCCTCCACGGTGAGAACACCGGCGAAGCCGCCGTATTCGTCGATCACCAGCGCCATTTCCTCATCGGCGGCGCGCAGCGCATCGAGTACCGCGGGCAGCGGCATGGTGGTGGGCACCACTACCGTTGGACGGCAACGGGTTCCGGCGGTGCCACCGACGTCCTCTGGACTCAGCAGGTCCAGCATGCGCACCACCCCCCGCAGGTCGTCGACATCGGTCCCGACCACCGGGTAGCGGGTGTGGCCGGTGGCCATCCTGGCCAACACCGCGTCGGCCGGTTCGTCGGCAGAGATGACGTCCACCCGCGACCGGGGAATCATCGCGTGCTCGGCGGTCCGGGTGGGAAAGTCCAACGTGCGGTCCAGCAGCGTCGACAGATCGCGCGGCAGCTCACCGGTGTCGCGCGATTCCGCCACGATGTGCTCGAGGTCGCGTGCGGTGGCCGAGTGCTCCACATCGTGCACCGGCTCGATCCGCAGCGCCCGCAGCAGCAGGTTGGAGCTCTGGTCGAACAGCCAGATGAGCCAGCCGAACAGCCGCAGGTACAGCGTCGTCGACATGGCCAGCGCCCGCGCCACGGGTTCCGGCCGGGCGATCGCCAGGTTCTTCGGGAACAGCTCGCCGAAGAGCATCTGTACCAGCGTCGAGAACACGATGGCCACCACGGCGCCGACGGCGACGCCGACCCCCACCGGCACGTTCACCCCGCCGAGGAGGACTCCGATGCCCTCGCCGATCAGCGGCTCTGCCACATAACCGACCAGCAGACCGGTGACCGTGATGCCCAGCTGAGCGCCCGAGAGCATGAACGACGTCCGTCGCGTCACGGCCAGCGCTCGCTGCGCAGCGGTATCGCCGGACTCGGCCCCGGCCTTGAGCCGCGACCGGTCCACTGCCATGTAGGCGAATTCCTGCGCGACGAAATACCCGGTCAACGCAGTGATCAACACCACCACGACGATTCCGAACGCGATTCCGAGGGCCGCTGTCACCATCTCCCCACCTCCGGCCTGCGCGTCGTCGCGGTATCAGTCCGGGGTGGGACAGGTCTTCGAGGTTTGGCGGTTGAGCGCCTCATCACTCCCTTTGGGGTCGTCGTGCAGATGAGCGTCCGATCATAGCGAAACCGCGGGCACCGCTGTTCGGTCAGCGGTTCTGCCAGACGCGCCGAAACTCCGGCAGTGCCCGCACCGCGCGCGTGACGTAGTCGGCGATCAGCGTGGGTTCCGGGCTCGTCTGGAACCTCAGCTTGCGCACGAATTTGCTGCTGTCGGTGACGAATACCTGCGCTGGATCGGTCAGCAGACTGCCGAAGTGGAGTTTGAGTTCCACCCGGTCCCGGCTGGCCGCCACCGCGCACACCCAGTGGTCGAAGTCACCGTCGAGCGCGAATGTCAGCTGCCGCCACTTGACCGCGACGTCGAAGTCCGCGCAGTTCTGCACCGCGCCGACGACATCTGCTGTCACCGCCCGCACCGTCGGCGCGAGGGCGGCCAGGAAGTCCGTGACGGTATCCCCCACACCGGCGACGGTACCGAGACGCTGCCGCCACGCGGCGGAAGATGGCAAGGTGGACAGCGATGAAGCTGCGCAGGATTCGGACCGGGAACACCCTCGAGACCCAACGGCTCGACGACGGGGGCTGGCAGAAATTGACCACCCCGTCGCCGCTGGGCCCATCTCCGTTCTCAGCCGAGTGGGAACTGGCGACCGCCGAACGTCACCTGCACCATTCCAACGCACTGCTGCCGTTCTCGCCGTTGTCGTTTCGCGACTTCCTGCTCTCCGAACAGCACAATGTCGCCGCGGCCCGCGGCATGATCAACCGCTTCTACCCGGCCAGCTCCCGCATCACGACGGCGTTCGAAAAGCTGACGCGCAGAACGTTTCCCGCCTTCCGGCCGAACAAGCTGTTCTATCGGCAGCCGATCTACTACATGTCCAACGCGATGACGATCGTGCCCACCGGCACGCCGGTCGCGTTCCCCAGTTATTCGACTGGCCTCGACTTCGAGCTGGAGCTCGGCTTTGTGCTCACCGAGCCGTTGCTCAACGCCGACGCGCACGACGCCACTGCCGCGATCGGGGCCTTCGTCCTGCTCAACGATTTCAGCGCCCGCGACGTCCAGCGCGCCGAGATGTCCAGCGGTCTGGGCCCGCAGAAGTCCAAGCACTTCCTGAGCTCGATGTCGGAGACGGCGGTCACCGCCGATGAGGTGCTGCCCCGCATCGACGCCCTCACCGGGGCCGTCGTCATCAACGGCACGACCGTGAGCACGGTGCGCAGCTCCGGGCTGAACTGGTCGGTGGGCGAGGTCCTCGCCCACGCGTCCCGCGACGAGCAACTCCTGCCCGGTGAGGTCTTCGGGCTCGGCACGCTGGCCGGTGGATCCGGCATGGAGACCGGAAACTGGCTGAGTCCGGGCGACACCCTGCGGCTCGAACTCGACGACATCGGCACGGTCGAGCACACGATCACCCAGTAGAGTCACCGACCATGCCGGACGCCGCGATTCCGTCAGAGCGCGGCGCCTCCGGCGGTTGGCTCGGCGCCTTCATCCGCAACTCGGGCTATCTGCGCAAGTGGTTGATCCTGGGCGTCGCGATCGGCGTCATCGCCGGTCTGGGCGCCGTCGTGTTCTACCTCGCCCTGAAATACACGACCGATTTCCTGCTCGGTCACCTCGGCGGCTACGACGTGCCCACCGCATTCGGTGACGGCGGCGACCCCGGCTCGGCCGGGTTCGACCGGCCATGGGCCATCCCGCTGATCACCACGGTGGGGGCGCTGATCTCGGCGGCGATTGTCGCGAAGTTCGCGCCGGAGGCCGAAGGACACGGCACCGACAACGCGATCGAAGCCGTGCACAGCGACCCGCGCGCCATCCGGGCCCGGGTGGTGCTGGTGAAGATGATCTCCAGCGCACTGACCATCGGGTCGGGTGGCTCCGCCGGCCGCGAAGGACCCACCGCGCAGATCTCGGCCGGTTTCGGCTCGCTGCTGACACGCTGGCTCGACCTGTCCGACCAGGACGGTCGTGTGGCGGTGTCCCTCGGCATCGGCAGCGGCATCGGGTCGATCTTCGGGGCACCGCTGGGCGGTGCGGTGCTGGCCGCCTCGATCGTCTACCGCGACGATTTCGACTACAAATCCCTGATCCCCGGTTTCATCACCTCCGCCACGGCGTACACGGTGTTCGGCGCGATCATGGGTTTCGATCCGCTGTTCGGCTTCGTCGCCCCCGACTACCGCTTCGACCCGGCTCAGCTCCCCTGGTTCCTGGTGATCGGAATCGTCTCAGCGGCAATCGGTTACCTGTACGCACGGTTCTTCTACGGCACCGTCGCGCTGTCGCACCGCATCACGATCCCGGGCGGTTCGGTGCTCAAGCCGGCGCTCGGTGGTCTGCTCGTGGGCCTGCTGGCCCTGCTGATTCCGCAGATCCTGTCCAGCGGGTACGGCTGGGTGCAGCTTGCCGCCGACCGCGACACCCTGATGGCGATCCCCCTGTGGATCGTGATCATCCTGCCGATCGCGAAGATCGTGGCGACCTCGTTGTCGATCGGCACCGGTGGCTCCGGCGGCATCTTCGGGCCCGGTGTGGTGATCGGCGGGTTCGTCGGCGCGGCGATCTGGCGGCTTGCCGACTTGGCCGGTGCGCCAGGGGTTCCCGAGGGTCCCGGCGTCTTCCTGATCGTGGCGATGATGGCGTGTTTCGGCAGTGTCGCGCATGCCCCGCTGGCGGTGATGATCATGGTCGCCGAGATGACAGGCTCTTTCTCGGTGATCCCCGGCGCGATGATCGGGGTGGGGATCGCCTATCTGCTGATCTCGCGCACCACGGTGTCGATCTATCAGGCGCAGCGACTCGACCGCGAAACCGCGGCAGCCGAACGTGCCGGTGTCCTTCCGATCACAAGGACCGAGGATACGTAGCCGTATTCGGTTGCAATCTGGGCACAATCAGACATCGGATTCGGTCGACGCCGTCGGCATGTCGACGCACCCGTGCCATTCTGGCGCCACATGCTCCACTCAAAGGCGAAGGGGAGAAACGGTGATGAATCCACCCACCATGTTGCATCGATTATCCGCCGAATTGATCGGCACCTTCTGGCTGGTGTTCGGGGGGTGCGGCAGTGCCGTGTTCGCCGCCAAATTCCTCGCCGATGACGACACCGAACTCGGTATCGGGTTCCTCGGTGTCTCATTGGCTTTCGGCCTGACCGTGCTCACCGGCGTCTACGCGTTCGGCACCATCTCCGGCGGACACTTCAACCCTGCCGTCACCCTCGGTGCCGCCCTCGCCAAGCGGGTGGAATGGAAAGCGCTGCCCGGATATTGGGCGGTTCAGGTGATCGGCGGGTTGATCGCCGGGCTGGCCATCTACGCAATCGCCTCTGGCAAAGCAGGTTTCGAGGCGACCGGCAACATGGCCGCCAACGGCTATGGCGATCACTCGCCGGGCGGCTATTCACTGCTCGCGGTGGTGATCGCGGAGGTCCT